>NZ_JBHSPA010000157.1:0-775 GCF_042656245.1 Nonomuraea insulae | reverse complement strand
GGCGGTGCGCTCGTGCGGCAGGTGGACGAGCAGGACGTAGCGGGTAGTGCGCTCGACCAGGGTGCCGATCTGCGATTTCTGATTCTTGCCGATGATCAGGTCGCCCTCCCAATGGCCGGGCACGGCCCGGTCTTCGGCCTCGGGCGGCCGATCGCTGATCATCACCATCGGGGCGACGAACCTGGGCTGACGCTGGTCGGGACGGCGATGCGGCTTGCGTGCGGTGCGGCCGGTCCGCAGCGCCCGAGTGAGCTCACGCCGCAGTTCTCCGCGTCCCTGGATGTAGAGAGCCTGGTAGATCGTCTCGTGCGACACCTGCATCTCCAGCCGGTCGGGGAACCGGGCACGCAGGCTCTGAGCGATCTGCTCTGGACTCCATTCCAGTTCCAGCCAGGACTGGATGACCTGGCGCAGTTCCGGGTTGGCACCTATCTTCCCCGGCTTGGGCCGCGGACGCCGGGCATCGGCGCGGGCTTGGGCCGCATGCGGCCGGTAATGCCACTGGCCACGGGTGCCGTCGGTGCGGTTACGGCTGATCTCGCGGCTCACGGTCGAGGGACTGCGCCCGAGCTCGGCGGCGATGACCCGGATCGAGGCCTTCTCCCGCAGCCGATCAGCGATCTGGATGCGTTCGCATTCGCGCAGGTAGCGGGACGTGTCCTGAACCGGACGGGCCGCCCGCTCGGGTCGAGCGGGCGGCCTGACCCTGCCAGAACTAGACCGGCCGTTGCGCCACGCACGACCAGTCCGCTCGTTCACGCCGACCAGTCGTGAC
>NZ_JBHSPA010000156.1:0-584 GCF_042656245.1 Nonomuraea insulae | reverse complement strand
ACGATCGTGGGCACGGCGGTCTCCATGGTCGTGTCCGTGTTGTGCGCGTATGGCCTGTCGCGGCAGAATTCTCTCGGCCACCGCGCGATCCTGCTGACCTTCGTCGTCACGATGTTCTTCGGCGGCGGCCTGATCCCGACGTTCATCGTGGTCGCCAACCTCTTCAACGGCTACGAGCAGTACTGGGCCCTGATCCTGCCCAGCGCCGTGTCGGTGTTCAACATCCTGATCATCAGAGCGTTCTACATGAGCACGGCGCGCGACCTGATCGACGCCGCCAGAATCGACGGCGCCGGCGACTGGCGGATCCTCTGGTCGGTGGTCCTGCCCACCTCCAAGGCGGTGAACGCCGTCATGGCTCTCTTCTACGGCGTCGGCTACTGGAACAGCTGGTTCAACGTGATGCTGTACATGCCGGCCAACGACCGCAAATGGCCCATCCAGTACGTGTTGTATGAGTACGTCAACCAGGGCGCCTTCATGCCCGGAGCCGCCGCTGCGCACGATGTGGCGGGCTACGCGCAGCCCGCGCCGCTGGCCCTGCAGATGGCGGTGGTCGTCCTTACGCTGATCCCCATCATGAT
>NZ_JBHSPA010000155.1:0-3173 GCF_042656245.1 Nonomuraea insulae | reverse complement strand
TGGCGAACGGCGAGACCCTGGTTCTGGCCAGAGGGATCCCCGCCAGCCATGCGTCGGCGCGGATGAGGTTGATGGCCGCGGCGGTGATTACATGCTGCAGATGGGTTTTGTCCTGGCCGATGTAGCGGGATCGTCGCAGGCCGCAGCGTCGCAGGGCTTGGGATATCACAGCTTCGACGCCGGCACGCAGCTGGTAGCGCCGTTGCCACGGGGCGGTGGTCTGCGCCTGGCGGGCCCGCCGGATGTTCTCGTGCTCTTGGCGGGTGCTCAGCGTCAGCGCGCGGGCGGCGGTCACCGAGCGGGTGCACTGAGCACGGACCGGGCAGGGAGTGCAGTGCCGTTGATCGAAATCGATGTGGATGGCCGGGTGGCCGGCGCGACCTCGGTGCGGCTTCCATCGGATGCTGCGGTGGCCTTGTGGGCAGGTGACCTGCTCGGCGTCCCAGTCGATGGCGAAGTCGTCCAGGCTGAAGCCCTGCCCGGCCTTGGCCTGCCAGGAGACGTCCGGCCTGATCGGGCCGAGCAGTTCGGTTCCGCCTGGGCCGGGTGTGGGGGCCAGCAGCTGGGCGTTGATGTAGCCGGCATCGACCAGGTGCTCGTGGGGCGCGAGGCCGGCCTGGATCAGCGCGGACTGGATGGTCGCGGTCATCTCCACGTCGGTGACGGTGGCGTCGGTGGTGGCCACATGGGTGATCAGATGGGGTGCATCGGTGTCGCAGGTTTCGCTGTAGTGGACCTTGTAGCCGGTCCAGCCGACGCTGCGTTTGAGGCTGTAGCGGGCCTGGTCGTCGTAGGGCGAGGTGCTGCGCTGGCGCGAGGGCGGCAGGTCCTTCGCATCGCGCAGGTGCATCTGGCCGTCTTCGGTGATGAACTGGTGGATCCAGGTGACCCGCAGCGCCTGCACTGCCGGAAGGTCCCGGAGCGGGCGGGGCGCATTGGCGCGGTAGAGAGCTTGCAGCAGGGTCCGGCCGTCGTTGCCGGTCTGTTCGGCGTAGGCGGCGCGGTCGGTCTTGTCCTGGGGCAGCCGGAAGTCTTCGATGCGTCGCGTGTAGCGGTCGAACCAGGATGTCGGGACCCATGAGGATAACCAGTGTGGTTCAGCTGTGGCGATCGCGTTGAGGGCGGCCCGCAGCTGTTCGGCGACGTTCTCCAGCCGGTTGAGCCGGCGGATTGCGGCCAGCACATGGGTGGAGTCGGTGCGCTGCCGGCCCGGCCGCTTGAGCAGGCCATGCTCGCTCATCCGGTCCAGGATCAGGTCCAGCAGCCGCTCGGGGTCAGCGCCTGTGAGCTGGCGGTCACGAAACTCGCTCAGCACCGAGTGATCGAACCCGGCATCGGTCAGTTCCAACCCGAGCATGTATTTCCAGTCGATGCGGGCGCGGACGGCCGCCGCGGCCTGGCGGTCGGAGAGATCCTCCAGGAATTGCAGGACCGAAACAATCGCGAGCTGATGCGGTGGCCAGGCTGGCTGGCCACGTTGCGGGAACAGGTCGAGGAAGTCCTGGTCGGTGAACAGCGAGCCGAGTGCGTCACGCAGGCGCATGCACAAGCAGCCCTTGGGGAAGGCTCGACGAGCTATCTGCGCCGTCTGAGCAGGAATCTCCTCCGGAACACGGGGATGGAGCGACATCTTGATCAGCCCCCACGATGCTGGTGGATACGCTCATCGTGTTCTCGGAAAACAGATCAACCAGGCCCTTTGCCGGATTCGCCAACAGTGTCTCGGAGCGGTGTAAATAGCTCGACGAGGTAGGTGCCGTGAGTGGATCTTAGGCGGCCTCGGTGACGGGTGCCAAGGCCGGGTCGTCGGTCGGGTGGAGTTGGGCGGGCGGGTGCAGCAGGGCCCGGCGGAGGTCTTGCAGGATGCGCAGGCCCGTGCTGGTCATGGTGAAGCCGCGCCAGCCGCGGGAGGCGCGATCGAGCACGGCCCAGACGAGTGAGACGCAGCTGGTCTCGCCGGGGAAGCGGCCGATGACCTTGACGCGGCGGCGGGTCTCGCCGAAGGTGCGCTCGATGAAGTTGGAGTGTCGCACGCGCTTGTGGTGCTCGAGCGGGAAGCGCAGGTAGGTGGTCAGGCTCTGGCGGTCGGTGAGCAGGCACTTGACCGCCGCCGGATACCGGCCTTCCCAGGCCTCGGCGAAGGCGTCGATGCGCCGCTGCACCCAGTCCACCAGCGGCTGGCCGGGCTTGACGTCCTCGCCCAGGTCGGTGAGGTCGAAGATCTGCCAGTAGGCGGCCTTCACCTCGGCCTGGTCGGAGGCGCTGACCTTGGCCAGCACATTGCGGGCGCGATGAACGAGACACCTTTGGCGCAGTGAGCGGGCAAGGACCTGCTCGGCGGCGCTGATCAGGCCGGGTGCGCCGTCGGAGATGATCAGTAGTGGCGGGCGCAGGCCGCGGCCGATCAGGTCGGTCAGGAAGTCGTGCCAGGCGTCGGTGGACTCGGATCCGGCGGCGGCCAGGCCGACGAAGACGGGCTTGCCGGCGGTGGTGATGCCCCAGGCGGCCAGGATCGGCTCGGCCCGGCTTCCGTCGTGCATCTTGAAGTGCGAGGCGTCCAGGAACAGGTAGTCCAGCTCGACGCCGGCAAGGTCGCGGCGGCACCAGGCGTCGTACTCGGCGACGATGGCCTGGCAGATGGTCGAGACCGTCGACTTGCTCAGCGCGGCTTCCGGGCCGAGCGCGTCGGCCAGCGCGCCCTCGACATCGCGCACGCTCAGGCCGCGCACGCTCAGGCCGCGCACGAACGAGGCGATCACGAGCGTCTCCAGCGCGTGGGTGCGGGTGATGCCGGTGCCGAACAGGCGGGAGGCGAACTTGTCGGTGGTGTCGCGCAGTTTCGGGCGGGCGATGGTGATCGGCCCGCTGGTGGTCTTGACGGTGGTCGGGCAGTGCCCATTGCGGTAACCGGGCCGCACCGTGCTGTCCTCGTCGCCGCTGCCATCAGCAATGACGGCGGTGGCGCGCTGGTAGCGGGCGCGGCCGAGGAAGGCGTCCACCTCGGCTTCGACGGCGGTCTGGATGATCAGGCGGGCGCCGAGCCGGGCGACGTCCTCGATGACCTCGACCAGGTCACGACCTTCGGTGAACAGGGCGTCGATCTCGGCGCGGATGGCCTGAACGGGCGGTAGTGTGCGTGCCACGAGCGTAGGTCCTTGCGTAGTGCGAACTTT
>NZ_JBHSPA010000154.1:0-801 GCF_042656245.1 Nonomuraea insulae | reverse complement strand
GAGGTGACCGGCCGGGGCATCATCACGGCGATCTCGGCATCGACCGTTCGCCGGATCCTGGCCGCTGCCGTGCTCAAGCCCTGGCAGCACCAGTCGTGGGTGTTCATCCGCGACCCGGATTTCGCGATCAAGGCCGCCCGGGTGCTGGACCTCTACCAACGGGTCTGGGACGGCCAGTTGCTGGGAGACGACGAGTACGTGATCTCCTCCGACGAGAAGACCTCGATCCAGGCCCGCTGCCGCTGCCACCCGACCCTGCCACCGGGAAGAGCCCGCATGATGCGGGTCAACCACGAGTACGACCGTGGTGGATCGTTGGCCTACCTGGCCGCCTACGACGTCCACCGCGCACGTGTATTCGGGCAGTGCGCGGCCAAGATCGGGATCGTCCCGTTCATGACCCTCGTCGAGCAGGTCATGACCACCGAGCCCTACACCTCGGCGAAACGTGTGTTCTGGGTGGTCGATAACGGCTCCAGCCACCGCGGCAAGGCCGCCTGCGACCGGCTGGCCGCACGGTTTCCCAACGCAGTGATGGTGCACACCCCCGTGCACGCCTCGTGGTTGAACCAGGTGGAGATCTTCTTTTCCATCGTGCAGCGCAAGGTCTGCTCACCCAACGACTTCACCAGCCTTGACCAGGTCGAAGACCGGCTTATCGCCTTCGAGCGTCGTTACAACGAGACCGCCCGGCCCTTCACATGGGAGTTCACCCCGGCCGACCTCGAGGACCTGCTGGCCCGGATCGAGCGACACGAACAGAAAGAGCACTCCCAGCAGCCCACCGGCTACGCCCACCAG
>NZ_JBHSPA010000153.1:0-836 GCF_042656245.1 Nonomuraea insulae | reverse complement strand
TCGGGGGTGTCTGATGACACCAGGGCCCGGATCGAGGAACTGATCAACAGGTACGGCTACCGTAAGCCGCCCGGCAGTCGGAACAGCACCGTGGAGCTCGTGTTCCGTGAGCTGGAGAGCATGTGGGCGGTGGAGATCATCCGGGGTGTGGAGCGGGTGGCTCGCAAGAACCGGATTGGGGTTATGGTCTCCGAGTTCGGGCTCCACGATGCGCCCGAGCGCAGTTTGGGTGATGTGGCGGAGCGGCGCCCGCACTGCGTGCTGTCGGTGGCCCAGTTGTCGGAGGCGGAGCGTGACCAGCTCAAGGCCAAGGGTATCCCGTTCGTTGTCTTCGATCCGACCGGCGAGTTGCCCGATGATGTGCCGTTCGTGGGCGCCACCAATTGGCGTGGTGGCCGGTCCGCGACCCACCATCTGATCGAGCTGGGGCATCGGCGTATCGCCATGATCGGCGGGCCGAAGGACGTGTCGTGCTTCCGCGCGCGGCTGGCGGGCTACGGCTCGGCGCTGGAGGCGGCGGGGCTGGCCGTTGACGCCGGCCTGATCGTGCACGTCCCGCTTACCCGCGAGGACGGCTACGCCGCGGCGTTGGACGTGCTGACCCGCCACGACCGACCCACGGCTGTCTTCGCCGCCAACGATCTGCAGGCGCTGGGCGTCTACAAGGCGGCACGCGAGCTCGGCCTGCACATCCCCGACGACCTGAGCGTGGTGGGCTTCGACGATCTGCCGGTCGTGGCCTGGGTCGACCCGCCGATGACCACCGTCCACCAGCCGCTGACCGAGATGGCGGTGGCCGCGACGGAGCTGGCACTGGCGCTCGGCCGGGGGGAGGA
>NZ_JBHSPA010000152.1:0-2278 GCF_042656245.1 Nonomuraea insulae | reverse complement strand
GGATTCCTTTCTCGGTCACAACTGATTCGTCCGATGGTCGGTGTAATCCCGACCCCTCATGATGCATGGAGGAAAAGCAACATCCTCATGGCTGCGATTGGTTATCAATGCTATGGGAGCAGGGATGTGAAGGGGATAAGCGGCGACCTCGACGTTCGTGACACCCCAAGCAGGTTGCCTATGGTCAGGAGACGAACGCACGCCCGAACTGTCGTTAGTAGCAACAGACCCACGCGAGGTAGAGGGTCTGGCCCGCGAGGGCATGGTCATCGGGGCGGACAGGTCCAACGGTGTCCGCCCGTGCATCCATCTGGTGGCCCGGCAGACAGTGCGGACCTAAGGGCAGCGTCAAACGGATGAATCGGAACGGAGTAACCCCGTGCAGGCTCTCATCAATGCGATGAGCAGGCGACCAGGCCGTATGCCCACACGGGGAAGGATTGCCCGAGAAGCAAATGCGTGGGGTAATGCCCACGATAAGCCGACGCGGGCACGGTCATGTGGAAGGAAAGGGGTGTGAGTAGTGGGAAGAAACGGAAGCGGCGACGTTCCCGATGAGGGGCGGACGATCGAAGACTGGACATCGATTCCCTGGCGGAAGCTGGAGACCACGGTGTACCGCCTGCAAAAGCGCATCTTCCGAGCCTCGTGCCGTGGCGATGTGTCGGTGGTCTGGAGTTTGCAACGCCTGTTGATGAAATCGGAAGCCGCTCGCTGTTTGGCAGTACGTCGGGTGACGCAGGACAACCGAGGCAAGCACACGGCCGGGATCGATGGAGTCGCTTCCGTCTTACCTAGTCAGCGCTGGCAGATGGTGGAACGCCTGCGGGATCCGGAGACGATCAAGCCCCGACCCGTTAGGCGGGTCTGGATTCCCAAGCCTGGGAAAACCGAGAAGCGCCCTCTGGGCATTCCTGTGATGTTGGACCGGGCACTTCAGGCACTAGTGAAGATTGTTCTGGAGCCTGAGTGGGAAGCAAGGTTTGAGCCGAACAGTTATGGTTTCCGCCCGGCCCGCTCGGCTCATGATGCGATTGCGGCAATCTTCGATGCGACGTGCAAGAAGGACAAATATGTCCTGGACGCGGACATCGAAGGATGCTTCGATAACATCGCGCATGAGCCTCTTCTGGACAAGCTCGCCACGTTCCCCATGCTGAGGCGCCTTATCAAGGGCTGGCTCACTGCGGGGGTCATGGAGGGCGGAGTCGTGGAGGACACCTGGCGGGGCAGCCCGCAAGGTGGGGTCATTTCTCCGCTGCTGGCATTGATCGCGCTCCATGGGTTGGAAACGAGGATCACATCAGCGTTTGGCAGTCGCGACCGTCCTCAGGTTGTGACCTATGCCGACGATTTTGTGGTTCTGCATCCAACTCGGGAAGGCATCGAGAAGGCCCAGTTTCTCGCTGAGGAGTGGCTAAAGGGTGTCGGGCTGCGTTTGAAGGCGAGCAAGACCCGGATTGCTCATACCCGGCTTGCCCTGGATGGGCACGCTGGATTCGAGTTTCTAGGTTTTCACGTACGTCGATACGTGACCGGCGAGTTCCGGCCAGGTAACGATGGACGGAAGCAACCCATCATCAAGACGCTCATCAAACCCAGCAAGGAATCCGTTAAACGGCATCATCGAGCCATGCGGGACATCGTGCGTGCACGCAAGACCGTTCCGCATGAGGCGTTGATCAGCGACCTCAACCCCGTCATCCGAGGCTGGTCGATGTATTACCGCACGGTGGTCTCCAAGAAAGTCTTCGCCTCTTGCGACTACCGGCTGTTCTCCACGTTGATGCACTGGGCAGGCCGCCGCCATCCAAAGAAGAGCGCGGGTTGGGTGTTCGCTAAGTACTGGCGGCGAAGCGAACGGGGCCGCTGGGAATTCTCTATCCCAGACGGTCCACGTCTCGCTGTTCACGCGGATATTCCCATCAAGCGTCACGTGAAGGTGCGCGGTCACGCCAACCCTTATGACGGGAACCTTGTCTACTGGGCTGACAGGCTACGAGTCCATCCGCTGACCACAAGCAGGATTGCGATCCTACTTCGCCGTCAACGAGGAAAGTGCGCAAACTGCCGACTACTGTTCACCGAAGCCGACACCATCACCGTCAAACGACTCTCCCCTCCGAGCTGGAGAGGATTGACTGATCTGGCGAGTATGCGTGCCGTGCATCAGCATTGCCACGGCAAAGTCAACGACATCGCGGGAGAAGTCATCGCCGCGAACGTCGCCAGGGTATTCACGACAAGAACCGCATGACTGAGGAGCCGGATGAAGCTA
>NZ_JBHSPA010000151.1:0-11876 GCF_042656245.1 Nonomuraea insulae | reverse complement strand
GGCCGGCGGGCCGGGCGGACGATCGGAGGCCGGCGGGCCGGGCGGACGATCGGAGGCCGGTGGGCCGGCGTTGTTCCGGTTGGTGCGGTTCTGGTCGCGGCGGTGGGCCGGGCGGGCCTCCGCGGAGCTGACCGGGGAGGCCCGCCACGTGCAGCACATCCTGGTCGTGGAGGCCGTGCGCACCGACCCCGACGAAGCCACCGTGGGAACCGTGGCGCACCAGCTCGGGCTCGACCATTCGGGCGCCAGCCGCATGGTCAAGGACGCCGTGGCGGCCGGCTACCTGGCCCGCGACACCTCCCGGCAGGACCGGCGCCGCGCCCGCCTCGAGCTGACGGAGAGCGGGCACGAGCTGCTGGCCGGGTCGCGGCAGTGGCAGCGGCAGGTCTTCGACGAGCTGACCGCCTCCTGGGACGAGGACGACCAGCTGCGCTTCGCCGGCTACCTGCGACGGCTCGCCGACGACCTCGGCGCGTGAGCGAGGTTCAGCCGCCGACGGCTGGGCGACGACCTCGGCGCGTGAGCGAGGTTCATCCGCCGGCGGCGACGGTCTGTGAGGCCTTCCGGCCGGTGCCGAGGTTGAGGAGCAGCGAAGCCGCCGTCAGCGCCACACCGAACCAGACGACGCTGGTGACCCCCAGATGATCGGCGAACAGCCCGCCGAAAAGCGCTCCGAGCGCGATGGAGGTGTTGTACGCCATGGTGTTGAGCGACATGGCGGCTTCGAAGGTTTCGGGCGCGGCGGCGAGTGTCATGTTGACCTGGCACAACTGCACGGCACCGAAGGAAAGCCCCCAGAGGATCAGCGCGACGATCGAACCCGCCTGGCCGTTGCCGATCGTGAGCAGCAACAGCAGGGACACCACGAGCCCCGCGCAGCCGACGATGAAACTGCCCCGCAGGTTCTTGTTCACGGTATGCCCGGCGATGAAGTTCCCGGCGGCGCCCGCGACACCGAAAACCATCAGCACCACGGTGATGAAGACGGGCGTGGCGGCCGCGTTGTTCTCCAGGAAGGGCCGCACAAAGGTGTACGCCCCGAAATGGCCGAGCACGAACAGCACGACGGTGAACAACACCGAACGCAGCGGCACGTTCCTGAGCGGAAGCCCGAAGACCTCCCGGACCGAAACCGCGTTCGCCGACGGCAGCGACGGAATCAGGGCGGTGACCACGAGGAACACCAGCACGCTGAGACCGCTCCAGATGAGGAACGTGGTTCGCCAGGTGGTGAGACTCTCCAGGAGTGTGCCCAGCGGTATGCCCGCCACGGTAGCGATCGAGATGCCGGACATCACGATGGCGGCCGCCCTGTTCGCGTGGCGCTCCGGCACGAGGCGCATCGCCATGCTCACGCCTATGGCCCAGAAAACGCCGCTGGCGAATCCCATGAAGAGCCGCGTCGTCAGGATCACCGCATAGTTCGGCGAGACGGCGGTGACAAGATTTCCCACGGCCAATACAGCCAGCAGCATGGACAGCAACACGCGCCGGTTGACCCGCCTGGTCCACGCCACGATGAACGGCACGCCGAGCCCGGCCGAGACGCCCTGCAAAGTGACCATCAGCCCGGCGGCGCCCACTGATATGTCCAGGCTGCGGCTCAGTGGGGTGAGCAGGCCGACGGGCATCAACTCCGTCGTGAGAAAGACGAACAAGCTGGCGGTGATCGCGGAAACGCCCAGCCATGCTCTCAAGGTCGAGTGCTCTTCGAGTGTTCTCATGGCTCAAGGGTGCGGGAGCTTCGATCAATGAGTCCAACGCATAATTTTCATCGCCAACGATCGTGATGCACGATAGATGAATGGAGCTGCAACAGCTGAGGTACGTCGTCGCGATCGCGGAGACCGGCAACTTCACCCGGGCCGCCGAACGCTGCCGGGTCGTGCAGTCGGCGCTCAGCCACCAGATTGCCGGCCTGGAACGGGAACTGGGCGCCCGGCTGTTCGAGCGCACCAGCCGGCGCGTGCGCCTGACGCCGGCCGGGGAGGCGTTCCTGCCCGCCGCCAGGGAGTGCCTGGAGGCGGCCGACCGGGCCAGGGCCGAAGTCGCGGCCGCGAGCGGAGAGATCCGCGGGCGGCTCGCCGTCGGCGCCATCCCCACGGTCGCGGCCGTCGATCTGCCGGTCGTGCTGAAGGAGTTCCGCCGCCGGCACCCCCGGGTGCACATCACCCTCACCTCGACCGGCAGCGAAGAGCTGATCGAACAAGTCAGGCGGGGCAGCGTCGACGTCGCCTTCCTCGGCCTGCCGACACGTGCGGAACCGAAGGCCGTCCAGAGCCGCCGGCTGGCCAGGGGCGAACTGGTCGCCGTGGTCACGCCGGATCATCACCTGGCGGACGCGGAAGCCGACCTGTCGAGCCTGGCGGACGAGCCGTTCGTGGACTTCCGCGCCGGCCACGCCGGCCGGGCCCAGTCGGACGAGGCCTTCGCCGCCGCCGGGGTCCGCCGTGACGTCACCTTCGAGGTCTCCTCCGCCGACCTCATGGTCGATCTGGTACGGCACGGCCTCGGCGTGGGCCTGTTGCCGGCCGCGTACGCACCACGCTTTCCCGACCTGCGCGTCATCCGGCTCCACGACGCTCCGGCGCGGGTGGAGCACCTGATCTGGGGAAACCACCCGTCCCCTGCGGCCACGGCCTTCCTGGAACTGATCACCGCCGAGGCTTGACCTTGACGCGGCGGCAGGGGAAGTGGGTCTGACTAGGTCTAGGGAATCGGGCGGGAGCCTTTCACCTGTGAGGGCAACTCAGGCCGTCGATAACTGTCGCTCCTGACCTGGGGACGCTGGCTTCCCTGGGAGAGAGCCACAGGGCAGGCATTCAGGCCGCTCGCCGCAAAGCCTGTTTGGCACTTTTCGCTGCCGCGATGATGCGGACCCATTCCGTGATCGCATCACAGACACGCAAGATGAAGTCTCTTCCACCCGCGAAGAAAGGCAGTACAAGCCAAGACGGGGTCATGAGCAGGATCGCCAGAGTCACCGGGACCATCAGCAGTGCGCACAGCGCCACGCGCTGCCACGTCGCGTGAAAGACGATCATGAGCGGTCCTTCGAGAGACGGTGCTGGGAGCGTACACAGCCAGGGGCATTGAATGATCAACGTGCCACGTGGGCTAGCGTAACTGTGCGCACAGTCTGGTTCGCCGCTTAGCTAAAGCGTACACCTACAACCCATGGGATGCGTCAAGGAAACCATCAGATACAACATGGTTCACCCGAACATGGTGACAGTGGTTACATTCTTCCGACAGATTGAATGCGCCCCTTCCTCGGTCGGGCGCGACTCATCCCGACTTTATGACAGTATTCACCTACCCACCTTCTTGCGCCACTTAGCAGGGAGCCTAATATTTTGCACAACCATCATAAGTCCGACTCCCGGCTGAATGAGGGCTGGCAATGAAAGCGTAGGATTCAATGCGAGCCTTAGTGCCCCGGCAGCAAATAAAATCAGGCCGAGCAGAAAGATGAGCCAGCGGAGTAGATCGATGAACGCTATGACCATCTCCGCAGAATGACCAAGAAAACCGGTCAACGTCTTGATGTCTTCCGACAGTTGATCTAGCCACCTCTGAAAACGACTCTTAGGCCTCGACATCCATCTCCGCCCCTCCGCGAGAGCGCCACCTTCGCACATGATCCGCGCGTCCATCAATCATCCAGCGGAGAGTAGCGGCAGAGAGGACCGTGCCCCGGCTCGCTAGCCCGTCGCAGTCCAAGGCGCCTCGGCGAAAGACCAGGTAGATACGCCATCTAGCGGTATTCATCAGAGCCACAATGAACCAAGAGGCAGGGCCAAAAGCATCGCCAATAGGTGAACACTCCTCGATCTGGCCGATTCGCATGGCAGGTGCCCGTACAGATTGAAACCTCCTTGAACACCCTCTAGGTCCACCGGTTGGTACGCCCCTATGCAGCATGGGCGGCGTCGGCAACCCCCAGCTAACAGAGCCGAGTACGCCTATTAGTTCGAGGCCCACTACGAGCTCGTATGGTGGGTCGCCGCCGACCAACCCCCTTGATCGCCGATGCGGTCTGGGATGCCGGCGGGGGATCCGCTACCGCATCGTTGCCTTCGCGTATAGCGAGAGCGACGATCAGGCGCAAACTTCCGGCATACGCTGCGGCTGAACACGGAACGCCGGCGACAACTCCAAGAGATCGCAGAGGGAGAAGGATCGAGTCATGGCCGAATACCGCATCAACGACTCGCTTGAGAAGGGGCTCAAGAAACGAGACCAGCAGGGCACCCTACGCAACTACCGGTCGGTCTGGCCGTCCACCAAATCTTCCCCTACATCGGCAGGGTGAAGCTCAAGAGGCTAACCGCCGATGAGCGGGATGGCTGGCTGGAAAAATCGGGCAGAAGTGCTCTCGTCTCGGGCCATTTCATCTGCTGAGGGCCGTCCAACAGTCGATAACCGCCCTTCATGCCAAAATGGACAATTATCCAAGACGCAGGGTGACCGTATTTTCCTGTTCTCCCCGATCATCCGTCCAGCGGACAGTGCATTCCACCTGACTGGCGCTAGCGAGACTAAGCGCAATAAAAAATCTGACCTGCTGGTCTGGGCCCAACACATCTACGTCTGACTCATGATGATCGCCGCTCCGTACGATGTCCCATGCCGTTCTGGGACTCGAACTGGATTGCGTTTTGACCGAAATATCTCTAGCCGGAGAGTTCCCAGTGTTATGGAGAACCAGGTACCAATCCCGACTGGAGTGCGATGCTCCCCGGGTCGACGTACGCATCCGCTCGATCGTTTCTACCCTCGGCCATATCTCGGCGATTCGCCTGGGAGGCAACTGCTCTGCCCACTCTCTCTGGACATCCCCTCGCGCTTCGTCCCGAGAAACGGCTGCGGTAAGTATTGCATCAACATGACTGATTAAGTCAGCGTCCGACGTATACCCAAGAACTAGAGCGCGACTAGAAAGACCTTCCAGGTATTGCGCGAGGTTTTGCGCTTGGCTTAAATCAATATGAGCGAGATTTGCCGGACGTTGGCAATGTAAAATTCCTACGTATTTGCCATCATCGCTCAGCCTTTGGATTTCTTCCGCAGTGCCGGACTCGGCTCGTGACGTTGGTGTACCAAGTCGATTGGCGAAGATGGCGATACAGAGATCGCATGAGTCTACTATCTGGTCGTTCAACAAGTCCTGTGGGGCACGGCCAAATTCAGCAGCTGCGTGCATACCCCAAGATATTGGTATAACGGCTGTGCCAAATCTAGGACCGTACAGTCCGTTCCAGCGGTTTATTGTCTTATGTATCGTGGCCAGATCATCGAGAGGTACATCTTTGGGACAAGATATCAGGAGGCGCCGAATAACACCGCTAAAGGACACTAGCATCACCTCTTCAAATACGCTTCGTGCACGGCCAATAGAGGAGGCTGTCGATGCTTCGGATGACTAATCCGGCGCAAGGCTTAAAGAATCCTATTGAGAGACGCTTCTATGCCCGCCGCCCGTAGTTCGCGCGCTAGGTGAAGCTGCCACCCCTTACTATGGTCGAGTTCAACGTAAGACACACCAAGATAATCGCTTGGGATCTCTACACCATCCTCATAGAGAACGGTGACCTTATCCCGTCCCAGAAGACCAATGAAAAGGCCAAGTTCAAGAATGACGTTTTGCCTAGCCCTACGCTTGACGTCGCCCGAACCTGCTAGGCACCCTTCATCGTCCCCTGTTAACAGTACGACCGCATAGGAAGCGTGGATTGCTTGAGCCAATAGCTTGCCGAGAATATCGCTGCCTGCGCCTGCAGTTTCATCGAGAACAATGACAGAGCGGGAAGTTAGGCGCTCCAAAAATCCCCGCACTGCTTCCCGCATTCCATGGTCACGCCCATGCACTAAAAATATTCCGTCTCCCGAACTTTTCAGCTCAGGAACTGAAGCGACTTCCGACCACACCGGTAGGCGATTGCGGATAGATGCAAGAGTGCGGAGTTTGGCTTCCAGGGCCGCCTCTATTATCGAAATAGTTCGCTCATCGCTAACTACAGCTCCCAGCTTGATGTTTAATACGTGAATATCCTGTATGCCATATTCGCTCTTGGGCGAGACGGTGAGCGAACCTTGCACCTCAAAGGCGCCCTGAAGGAGAGAAGAGTTGTAATCATCCCAATCCAGAAACTGATTTTGAAATTCAAGTATCTCATGCCGATGTTTTCGTGGCGCTTCTTGTATCTTCCTGCCTAGATCCATTCGGTCATCTATTTGAGATCTCATCTCTTCGATGTCACGCACCAAGCGCACGCTTCCCATGTCAACCATGCTACTGGAGGCGCGCATGAGGCGCATGAGCACTATATGATATATCACCATCCTCTCATCGTCCTGATCATCACGAGAGGTCATCAGAGTCCATTTCGGCAACGATCGAGGCCGTAGCCAAAATGCTCGTGACGCCCCGGCGTGGACGGCGATGCCGATTACTTCAATGGATCGAGGAGCAAACCGGCAAGCTCACGCAGTGATCGCCCTAATTAGGGCAGCGCTGTCGGTGAGATCGGGGAAGACGATGTCCGCGCCCGCGGCCTTAAGGTTGGTAGTGCTGCTCTTACCTGAGGCGATGCCTATGACGTACGCCCCGCCATTCCTTCCCGCGCTCACATCTTGAGGAGTGTCCCCGATCAGCACGGTCGTGTCCGGTGCATAGACCAGCCCACTCTTGAGGTGCACACGATCGCGGGCGATGGCTACAAGATGGGCGCGAACAGGATCGTCTTCGCCGTATGCGCCGATCTCCAGGTCTAGGTGTCGCTCCAGGCCGAGGATCTGGATTTTGGCTCGCGCTGCCTCCTTTGTGTTCCCAGTGAGCACGGTTTGAGCAACGCCAGCTATACGTCCAAGCGCTTGGAGGGCGTTGAGCGCTCCTGGTAGGACGCGGCCACGTAGGCGGAGTTCGTGTGCTCGTTCCTTATAGCCTCGTGCCTGGATCTCGACGAAGCGCTTGAAGTACTTGTCAGAGCGCGGGATGCCGTGGAGGTCAAGGGTTTCACCGAAGATCACGAGCTCGGTTCGTCCGCTGACCTCGGCCATGTCTTTCATGGGTATCCCGGTCACCTGGGAGAAGGCGTCGGCGAAGACTTCCCGTCCAACACCGCCGGTTTCGATCAAGGTGTGATCGATGTCCCAGAGTACGAGCCGGTTCGTGGCCACGGGAACGCCTTTCCACGCAAGTCAGACTGTGCGCTCCAAGAGTCTCACGTGGGCGGGCTTTCCGGCCTACCGTGGAGATCGAGGGTTCGCGAAAGCGCTGGTGACCGGACGTACGGGAGGCCAATGCCATGGGTTCGGCGGAGATCCCCATCGGTGAACGAATTCGCTTCTACCGAACGGCGTCCAAAAAGTCCCAAGCTGTCGTGGCCGGCCTGGCGGGGATCAGTGAGAACTATCTGAGCCAGATCGAGCGAGGTGTACGTACGCCCACGATCGACAAGCTTCACCTCCTGGCGCGTGTGATGGATGTTCCGGTCGCCGTTCTGATTGGAGAGCCGTCGTTCGAGGAGGACAGCGCTCTTCATCCGGTAGCCGCGACCCTGCAACGCGTTCTGACGGCCTACGAGAGTGCTCCTGCGGAGCCGCCCGACCTTGCCGAGTTGAGGGCGCGGGTGGACACGGCATGGGGCCTGTGGCAGGGCTCGACGAACCGGTTCACCGAGGTCAGCATGCTCGTACCTGACCTCACTCGTGAGGTTCAGGGCGCCGTCCGTACTCTTCGCAAATCCTCAGATGCGCAGGCCCGTCGCGAGGCGTATCAAATCTCCACTGACCTGTACTTTCTCTTGCGGACCTTCACCAAGCGCGTGGGGCGCATGGACCTGTCTCTCATGGTCGCCGACCGGGCGGTGACGTCCGCCGAGTCGGCCGACGACCCGCTGAGGATCGCCGCCGCGAAATGGAACCTCGCTCAGATCCTGCTTTCCCAGGGAGAGACGGAGGGCGCGGAAGACGTGGCACTCCGATCTATTGAAGATCTTCGGTGCGAACTTCCCGCTCGTACGCCCGATCAAGCAGCCCTTGAAGGCGCGTTATGGCTGGTTGCGGCGATTACGTCGGGTCGGCGACATGATCACTGGACGGCGCGGGAGCGCGTACAGGGGCCAGCCACGGAAGCGGCGCGCGAGGCGGGAGAGGGCAATGTCTTTTGGACCGTGTTCGGTCCTCTGAATGTCGGGCTGCACACGGTCAGTGTGGAGATGCAGGCGGGGGAGGTCACCGAGGCGCTGTACGTCGCCGACCGCCTCGACGTGAACCGGTCCCCATCCATAGAACGCCGCATGACCTTCGCGCTGGAGGTCGCGCGTTGCTATGACCAGCGGCAAGAGGACGCGGCGGTCATCTTGCACCTGATGAACGCCGAAGCAAGCGGTCCGGAGGACTTGCGCTACAACACCCTGGCACGTGACCTGGTGCGGTCGCTGCTCAAGCGCGCCCGCCCGACCTTCCAGCCTCAGGTACAAGCCATTGCTCGACGAATCGGCCTGCTGGAGTAAGCCGCGCTGAGAGCTGACCCGCGCCCAGAGCACGGGTTGCCGCCCTTCCCCCGCCCTACTGTCAGAGCGCACTCGGCACAGGGCAAAGGGAAAGGGCGTCAAGATCGCATGAGATCCACGTTCGAGGTCGTCGCCGACTCGGGACAGACGAATGTGCCGGACGATCTGAGATCCCGTGTCTTCCAGCTCCCGATTGCCCCGGAGGCGTGCTACACGGCGCGACGATGCATCAGCGAGGTGCTGACCGCGTGGCGAATACCCGACTTGGTCAACTCCGCACATCTGCTGGCCACGGAGTTGGTCACGAACGCGGTCCAGCACGCGGCCGGTTGGGATGACTCGGATCTACCGGTGCGTCTCTCACTGATCTACAGGTCGGGGACGCTACGCATCGAAGTCCGTGATCCCGATCCCCACGCGCTCCCTATCTGGCGCGTTCCTGAGGAACTTGCCGAGTTCGGACGGGGCGTACCTCTGATGCACGGCATCGCCGACCGATGCGGCGTCCGCATCCTGAAGACCGGCAAGGCTGTGTGGTGCGAGGTTGATCGACGTGTAGACCTTTCGCTTCACCCGCCCCACTTGATCTGTGGCGTGAGGTGCGAGCCATGATCGGCAATAGCGCGAGCGCATGCTCTCCGGCAGTCACCGCTGCCCGCCGCCTGTGCCGCGCCCTGGCCGATCACGGGCTCGCCTGCGAGGTGAGCGCAGGGTTCGGGCTGGCCCTGGTGACGGTTCGGTTCGATCTCGTCGTCTGGTGCGAGTGCGCTCCGACCGGATGGCGCTTTCGGTGGTGGACGGGCGGCATTTCGCACGTGAGCGGGCGGTGGGTGTGGACGGTATGCCCGTTGAGCGCTTCTCGGACGGCGGCGCGGCTGATCGCTGAGCGCTACAGAGCCTTGAGCGGACTCCCAAGACCGCGCTGATGGTCGGCATTTTCACGATCTTCTTCCTGACTGGAACGGGGAAAGGCCATGAGCAGAGGAGTCGTTGGTACCGAAGTCAAGATTGCGCGGTTGGAGCACAGCCCTCCGCTGACTCGCGCATATGCCAGTTGCCTGCTGGGCCGGTCGGGCGTGGTGGTGGCGGAAATTAGGGACAGGTCGGTGGCCGTGGTGCGGTTGGCTGAAGACGGATTTGAGTTTCCTGCGGGCGCACGGCGGTGGTCACTGGCATGGGCCGATCTGGAAGTCCGGGGGGTGCCACCGGAGCCCGCACTGCTTCCAGGACGATACAAGGCAGGAACTTCAGGAAGCGGTAGAAACCTGGTTCAGCACGCTATGGATGGTGACGAGGCTGTGGCGTTGTGCGCTGAGCCGGTGCGGCCAGTCATCGTGGGGGACTGGCACGTGTCGTTCGTGGCGACGCTGGCGTGTGCCTGCCCGGAATGCGGGCGGCTGGCTGCGGCCAGTGAGACGTCCCAAGCGCTGGAGGGCGACGCAGCGTAAGAACGTGATCCGTCTTGCTGGGCTTGACCTTGACGCGGCGTCAACGTTTCTCATAGGAGGTGAACGCGTCGTCGGAGGGAGCGCAATGGTCGGGGTGGCGCTACGGATTCTGGGGTTCGAGGTCAAGGGGCTGGCGGCGATCGGGCTGTGGGTCGTTCGCCGACGGCACGGGGTGCCCGCCGGGGCGACCGTCGTGACGTACGCCAAGGAGCAGACGTTCATGTTGTCGCTGATGGCGTTCGCGATGGCGGTCGAGACGGTGGTGGTGGACCTGCTGCTGGTCGCGCTCGACGTGCCGTCCTGGATCCGGTACGCGGTGCTGGTCGCCGACGTGTACGGACTGCTGTTCGCGGCCATGATGGCGGCGACCTGCGTCACCCGGCCCCATGTCGTCACCCCCGGCGAACTGCGCATCCGGTACGGGGCCTACTTCGACGTGCGCGTGCCACGTGAGCTCATCGCCGCCGTCCGGGCCGGTCGTACCTACAACGAGGGCAGCATGGTCGCGGTCAAGGACGGCCGGGTCACCGTGGCGGTCTCTTCGCAGACGAACGTGACCATCGAGCTGACCGAGCCCATCACCGTCGTACGGCCGCTCGGCCACCGGGCCGAGGTCACCTCGATCCGGTTCTTCGCCGACTCCCCCGAATCGCTCCTGACGGCCCTGCGCACGGAGCAGAGCACGCACTAGGCGAACCTCGTTTGCGGCGTTACCTTCCATACAGCACCATCTCGGGATCTTCCACCCTCGACCTCGGATGGAGGCGCCGCCATGCGCTTATCTAGGCGTTTGACCTGGACAAACGGCATGAGATCGGCCATCGTCGCGGTAATCGCGGCGTTACCTCTGACCCTCACCGTGCCGAGCACGGCCGCCGCCGCCACAGCGAGCACGGCCGCCGCGGCTCCAAACATCTCGCTGGCCAACGTCAAAGCCCATCTGGCCCAGCTCCAGTCCATCGCGAACGCCAACGGCGGCACCCGGGCCCACGGCCGGCCCGGCTACCTGGCCTCGGCGAACTACGTCCGCTCGCAGCTCGACGCGGTCGGCTTCACCACCACGCTGCAGTCGTTCACCTACAACGGCGCCACCGGGTACAACGTCATCGCCGACTGGCCCGGTGGGGACCCGAACGACATCCTCATGATCGGGGCACATCTCGACAGCGTCACCGCGGGGCCCGGGATCAACGACAACGGCTCGGGCAGTGCGGCCAATCTGGAGACTGCGCTCGAAGTGGCCCGCCAGTCGCTCCAGCCGGTCAAGCATCTGCGGTTCGCCTGGTGGGGGGCGGAGGAGCTGGGGCTGCGGGGATCGCAGTTCTACGTCTCCAATCTCCCGGCCGCCGAGCGGGCCCGCGTCAAGGGGTACCTGAACTTCGACATGGTCGGCTCGCCCAACGCCGGATATTTCGTGTACGACGGCGACAACTCGGATGGAACGGGCTCCGGGCCAGGACCGGCCGGGTCGGCGGCGCTGGAGCGTACCCTCCAGGACTACTTCACCTCGATCGGGGTCCCGACGCGCGGCACCGACTTCGACGGCCGCTCCGACTACGGGCCGTTCATCGCGGTCGGCATTCCCGCGGGCGGCACGTTCACCGGCGCGGAAGGCATCAAGTCCGCCGCCCAGGCCACGCTGTGGGGCGGCACCTCCGGGCAGGCGTTCGACGTCTGCTACCACCGTGCCTGCGACACGACCGCCAACATCAACGACACCGCGCTGGACAGGAACGCCGACGCCATCGCGTACACCACCTGGACCATCGCCACCGCCGCGCAGCCGGTCGTGGTCTGGCAGGACACCTTCGAGACGGCCACGGGCTGGACGACGAACCCGAGCGCCGCAGACACGGCCACCACCGGCACGTGGGAGCGCGGTGACCCCGCGGCCACCACCTCCACCGGC
>NZ_JBHSPA010000150.1:0-2380 GCF_042656245.1 Nonomuraea insulae | reverse complement strand
GTTGACTACTTCTTGATCAGGCGTCCTGGTGTCCTGGTTCGTGCCTGTTTCATGCGGAAGGACTCGCCCTCGGTGACCACGACGATGCTGTGGTGCAGGAGCCGGTCCAGCAGACTGACCGCGGTGGTGTGCTCGGGCAGGAAGCGTCCCCACTGGTCAAAGGGCCAATGCGAGCCGATCCCAAGCGCGCGGCGTTCATAGGCGGCGGCCACGAACCGAAACAGCAGTTGAGCGCCGGTGTCATCGAGCGGGGCGAAGCCGACCTCGTCGATGATGATCAGGTCGGCGCGCAGCAGGTTCTCGATCACCCGGCCGACGGAGTTGTCGGCCAGCCCCCGATAGAGCGTCTCGACCAATTCGGCGGCGGTGAAGTAGCGGACCTTGTGCCCGGCCTGGATAGCGGCGACGCCCAGCGCGATGAGGCTGTGGGACTTGCCGGTGCCGGCCGGGCCGACCGCGCAATAGTTCTCCGCCGCACGGATCCATTCCAGCGAGGCGAGGTAGTCGAACGTCGCCTTCGGGATCGAGGAGGCCGCAACGTCGAACTCCTCGATGGTCTTGAGCACGGGGAAGGCGGCGGCCTTCATCCGGGCGCGGGCGTTGGAGGCATCACGCGCGGCCAGTTCGGCGTCGATCAGCGTGCGCAGGAACTCCTCAGGATTCCAGCGCTGCGTGCGGGCGGTGACCAGCAGTTCCGGAGCCAGCCGGCGGATCGTGGACAGCTTCAGCCGGCGCAGCCCGCCATCCAGGTCGGCGGCCAGCGGCGCGGGCGTGGGTGCGGTCATGACACCTGTCCGATCTTGTCCAGGGTGTACTCGGTCAACGACCGGGTCGGGACCGGCGGCAATTCCAGCAGCAGAGCCTCGCCGGCGGACGCTGGCTGCGGCGTCCCGGCCCCGGCGGCCAGGATCGAACGGACATCCTCGGCTCGCCAGCGGCGAAAGCTCACCGCCCGCTCCAGCGCCGCGATCAGCGCCTGCTCGCCGTGCGCGGCCTGCAGCGCGGCCAGCTCGACCAGGTCACCGGCCAGCCGGGTGTTGCCCGCGGCGGCCGAGCCGGTCAGGAACGACTCCGCCGCCGGGCCGAGCGCCAGAAACGCCTTCTCCGCCGCGGTCCGGGGCCGGGCGGCGCGCCGTGGCGCGGGCCGAGGACCGCCGTAGTGCTCATCGGCCACCGACGCCTCGCCGGGCGCGACCGCCAGATGGTCGGCGACGATCTCGCCCGTGGCCAGGTCGCAGATGAGCAGCCTGCCGCTTTCCTCAGCCACCGCCACCCGGGCGCCGATCAGTCGCGTCGGGACCGAGTAGCGGGCCGAGCCGAACCGCACGCAGGACAGCCGATCGACCTTGCGGGTGACCGCAGGCTTGCCGATCGCCGGCCGCAACGATGGCAGCGCGGTCAGCAGCTCCCGCTCGCCGGCCAGCCGCTCGGCCGGGATGGCGCAGATCTCCGAATGCGTCACCGTGTTGACCTCGGCGCACCACTGGCGGGCGGCCACATTGGCGACGATCAGGTCATCGAAAGGCGCCTGCGGCACGACCAGGTCGCGTTTGGCATAGCCGACCAGGTTCTCCACGATGCCCTTCGATTCCGGGTCGGCCGCCTCGCACCAGTCCGGCCGGAAACCGTAGTGGGTGGCGAAACGCACATAGTCGCTGGTGGGGATGACCTTGTTGGCGACCACGCCGCCCTTCAGGCAGCCCATTCGATCGGCCAGCACCACCTTGGGCACCCCGCCGAACTCCTCGAAGCACTCGGCCAGCAGCGCCAGCGTGGTGGCGGCCCGCTCGTTGTCGGCGAAGCGCACGAACCGCACCCTGGACCAGGCCAGCACCGCGCAGAACACGTGCAGCCCGCCGCCCGCATCACCCCAGTCGATGACCAGCATCTCGCCCGGTGTCCAGACCGCCGGCCGCCGCCCGCGATGGTGGCCGCGCCGCCATGTCTTCTTCGCCTCGGCGACCAGACGCCGGAAGTTACGCGCCGAGCCCTCATACCCGGCGGCTTGGGCCAGCGGCAGCAGCCGTTTGGCCGAGATCCTCCCGGCCGTGCTCTTGACCTTCTCGGCCACCAGATCGGCGACCGTATCGAAGTTGTGCTCGCGCCGTCTGCGGCCCGGCGGCTTGTCCCCGGACAGTGCCCGCTCGATGATGCGTCTGACGGTCTTATGCGTGGTGCCGCACATCTCAGCGGCCCCGCGATAGGTGCCTACCTCCCGGTAGGCGGCGATGATGTCCATGACTTCCCCCGAAGACTTCATGGCCGGGCAGACCCCCTGAGCGGTGATCTCGTGACTGGCTGACACCGTCACGATCACCGCTCAGGGCACACCCCTCCTCACGACACGCGAACAGCACGTAGGAGAAGCGGGGACCTATAC
>NZ_JBHSPA010000149.1:0-1176 GCF_042656245.1 Nonomuraea insulae | reverse complement strand
CGCTGCTCGCCGATTCTCAAACCATTCGTTGAACACTTCAAGCGGTGGCCGATAACCGACTGCCGAGTGAAGCCGGCGCGCGTTATAGAACCCTTCGATGTATTTGATAATGGCTCGGCGCGCGTCCGCTCGGGTGGCGAATGCCTGGTGATGAATCAGCTCGGTCTTTAGCTTTCCAAAGAACGATTCCGCCATGGCATTATCGAAGCATATTCCGGTTCTTCCCACCGAACGACGGACGCCGTGCTTCGCGAGAGACCGCCCGAACTCGAACGAAGTGTACTGGCTTCCTCGGTCGGAATGAAAGACGGCACCCTCAGGCAAATCGAGACGCCCGGCAGCCATATCGAGCGCCGCACACACCAAGCTCGCCGGATAGCGCATATCGATCGACCAGCCAATCACCGATTTTGAGAAACAATCAATGACCGTAGCCAAGAAGAGTGCTCCTTCGCCTGTATCGATCTGCGTGATATCGCCTACCATCTTCTCTCCTGGCGCGCTCGCGGTGAAGTCTCGCCCTACCAGGTCAGGGATCGGCCCGGCAGTCGCGTCGGCCACCGTGAGGCTCCTGCGCTTCTTGACCTGCACCGGGACCAGCCCCATCTCGTTCATCAGCAGGCGCACGGTCTCGTCGTCACACTCGATGTCCTGACGTTTCAGCTCGGCATGGACGCGCCGATAGCCGTACGTGCGATCCGAGCGGGTGAATTCTCGGCGAATATGCTCCTTGAGCGTCTCGCGGCGTTGCGCCCGAGTCGACGGCGGTCGGTCGTGCCATTCATAATACCCGGACTTCGACACGCCGAGGAGTCGGCACATCATGACGATCTCGAAATTGGCCTCTTCTGCGCGAATCAGGGCGTACTTCTCGCTTACCCTTGTTCCTTTGCGAAGTAGGCCGCGGCTTTTTTTAGGAAGCTGTTCTCGGCTTCAAGTTCCTTGACTCGGCGCTCCAGTTCGGCGAGCTGTGCCCGGTCGACCGACTCTTGTGCCTCCGGAGTGCTTCCCTTTCGCTTCTTCTTCTCATCGTTCACCCAATTGCGAATGGTTTCTGCAACCAGATTGTACGCGCGTGCTGCCTGGGCGCACGTGTGATTTCCATCCAGCACGTACGAGGCGACTTCGGCACGCAACTCAGGGGAGTACTGCCTTCGCTTTTTCGACACTTACCCT
>NZ_JBHSPA010000148.1:0-1391 GCF_042656245.1 Nonomuraea insulae | reverse complement strand
CGCCTCGGGAATGAACGGCTGCCGTACGAAAGCCCGTCGGCTGCTGGCCGACCCGAAGGTGACCACCGTGGTGGTGGAGCACAAGGACCGGCTCGGCCGTATGAACGTCGAGCTCGTCGAAGCTGCCCTGACTGCCGCTGGTCGTCGGCTCGTTGTCCTCGATGATGGCGAGGTCGATGACGACCTGGTGCGTGACATGGTGGAGGTCCTGACCTCGTTCTGCGCCCGATTGTACGGCCGCCGCTCGGCGAGGAACCGAGCCGAGAAAGCCCTTGAGGCGGCTGCCAGTGAGTGATCCCAAGAAGAAGCAGCTCCGCACCATCGACAACCCGTTCGTTGCTCTCGGCCCGTCCGGCGTGGCGATACGCGACCGCCTCAAGCACCTCACGCCCGAGGACGACAAGGTGTTGCGCCTGGTCGGCGAACACCTAGGTCGCCTCGCATCGCTGGACCTCAAGGCCCGGTGCGCCGACGGCCTGGAGCACAACTCGGATACGTGGGCGGCCCGGAAGCAGGGCCTGACCGCCGCCTCGTCCTCCCGCTGGGCCGGGTCGATCACCAAAGCCACCCACGACCAGTGGGCACTGTCGCGCCGCTGCCAGCTCGCCCACATCCAGAACCTCGAAGCGGGTGTGCGCACGCTGATGCACCGCCTGTCGTTGCCGATCGGAGACAAGGGCACCAAGCGGGCCCCGGGTGGATACCGCTCCAAGGGCGAGTGGTTCCACAAGTCCCGCCGCCTGGCCATCCTCACTCGCCACCTCGATACGGCCCGCGCCGAGCGTGAGGCCGGTGTCGTGCATGTTGTGCGCGGCGGCCGGCGCCTGCTGGGCAACCGTCACAACCTCGCCGCCGCGCAGCTCACCGAGGCCGAATGGCGGCAGCGTTGGGAAGCCGAGCGCTGGTTCCTCGCCGCCGACGGCGAGTCGGGCAAGCGGTTCGGCAACGAGACGATCCGCATCACGCCCGAGGGCGAGGTGAGCATCAAGCTCCCGTCCCCGCTGGCGCACCTGGCCAATGCCAGGCACGGCCGGTACGTGCTGGCCGCGAAGGTGCAGTTCCAGCACCGGGGCGCCGAGTGGCGAGACCGCATCGAGCACAACCGTGCCGTGGCCTACCGCATCCACCTCGACGTGCAGCGGAACCGCTGGTACCTGACGGCCTCGTGGACCAGGCCGACGGTGAAGACGATCCCGCAGGCCACCGCCCGCGCTGGAGGCATGGCCGGTGTCGACACCAACGCGGACCACTTCGCCGCCTACCAGCTCGACGTCCACGGCAACCCGATCGGCGACCCGAAACGGTTCCACTACGACCTCAGCGGGACGGCTAACCACCGCGATGCCCAGGTCCGGCATGCCATCAGCCAGTTGCTGCACTGGACGAACCGA
>NZ_JBHSPA010000147.1:0-845 GCF_042656245.1 Nonomuraea insulae | reverse complement strand
TGCAGGCGGGCGTTTTCGCGGGCGATGGCCAGGCCGAGGCCGCTGCCTTCGGATCTGGTTCTGGTGGTGCTGGCTTTGTAGAAGCGGTCGAATACGTGTGGCAGGACGGTTTCGTGCAGTCCTGGTCCGTGGTCGCGGACGTCGATGGTGATCTGGTGTGGGTGGGTGGTCAGGTGGATGGTGATCGGTGGCCGGCCGTGTCGCAGGGCGTTGCCGACCAGGTTGGCCAGGATGACGTCGATGCGGCGGGGGTCCAGTCGTGCGGTCACGGCGGGGGGTAGGTGGGTGTGTACGTGGTCTGGCCAGCCGCGGGTGCGCAGGGTGGAGTGCACCAGTTCGGTGAGGTCGACTTCGTTGAGTACGAGGGCGGCGACGCCGGAGTCGAATCGGCTGATTTCGATGAGGTCGTTGACCAGGGTGGTGAGGTTGAGTGTTTCCTGGCTGACGAGTCTGGCGGCTTGGCCGGCGTGTTCGGGTAGTGTGGCGGCTTCTTCCTGCAGGATGTCGGCGACTGCGGTGAGGGCGGCCAGGGGGGTGCGTAGTTCGTGGGAGACGTCGGCGACGAATCGGCGGGCGTCGGCTTCCATGTCGCGTAGCTGTTTGACGTGTCGTTCGAGTTCGGCGGCGGTGTTGTTGAAGGTGTGTGCGACTTGGGCCAGTTCGTCGGAGCCGCTGACGGTGATTCTGGTGCGCAGGTCGCCTTGGCCCAGCAGGCGGGCCGCTCGGCCGAGTTCGCGTACCGGGCGTAGCACGCCGCGGGTGGCCAGCAGTGCCAGGGCGACGGCGAAGGCCAGGGCTGCCCCGCCGGTGAGCCAGGCGAGTGCGGCGAGCCCGTCGATGCTGCG
>NZ_JBHSPA010000146.1:0-598 GCF_042656245.1 Nonomuraea insulae | reverse complement strand
CGGACAGCCGGTGATCAGCGTGGACACCAAGAAGAAGGAACTGATCGGAGAGTTCAAGAACGCCGGGCGGCAATGGCGGCCGGCCGGTGAGCCGGTGCCGGTCAACGTCTACGACTTCCCAGAGTCGGCTGCGGGCAAGGCGATCCCGTACGGCATCTACGACATCGCGGCCAACACCGGCTGGGTGAACGTCGGCACCGACCACGACACCGCTGCGTTCGCTGTCGCCTCCATCCGCCGCTGGTGGCACGCCCAGGGCAGCGACGCCTACCCACATGCCACCCGGTTACTGATCACCGCTGATGCCGGCGGCGCCAACGGCTACCGCACCCGAACCTGGAAGAGCGAACTGGCCGCTCTGGCCGCCGAGACCGGCCTGACCATCACCGTGGGCCACCTGCCGCCGGGAACCTCGAAATGGAACAAGGTGGAGCACCGGCTGTTCGCCCACATCACGATGAACTGGCGCGGCAGGCCGCTGACCAGCCACCAAGTGGTCGTCAACAGCATCGCCGCCACCACCACGAGCACCGGACTGCGGGTGCAGGCCACGCTCGACACCGGCGCCTACCCGCTCGGTGTCCGCGTCAGCAACGCC
>NZ_JBHSPA010000145.1:0-4499 GCF_042656245.1 Nonomuraea insulae | reverse complement strand
GGAAACGCGGTGACGGGCCTCTCGCTTTGTGTCCGGCTGTTTACGGCTGAAACCGGCCAGCTACGGTTGATCGTTCCCAATGCGTTCCCATTGGATCTTGTCCTGGGAATGCCGGATCACCCCCACGGGTGTGGGAACCAGGCCCACGTGGACTCCAAGACCGGCCCCGATGTCGGATCACCCCCACAGGTGTGGGGACCAGATGGTGTCCGGGCAGGAGTTCACCGGCCGCGACGGATCACCCCCACGGGCGTGGGGGCCAGTTGTCCAGGGACATGACTTCGCATCGGGTGAACGGATCACCCCACGGGCGTGGGGGCCCAGGACCGGTACCCCCGCCTCGACTGGCTGGACGCCAGATCACCTTTGGGCTGCAGTTCACCGCCGTACCAACACGTTCCACGAAGACCAGGAAGGGGTGTTGGTCCAGGTGGGACTGTCCTGAACGGTGGGCTCCCGACCTGCTAATGCGGTTTGGGTTGCGTAGTCGGGCTGCTGCGTTTGCAATGGACCGACAGCAAGGTGTCTCAGTACTCGAGAACGCCATGGGCGGCCACCACGTCACTTGATGCGTTCGGTCGCACCTCGGTGATGCGCTCGGCCAGCAGCAGCGCAGCGGCGAGCCCGCCTTCCGACTTGGCACCGGCCAGCCCGAGCTCGTTCCGGTCGGCCAGGAAGTGCTCCGGGATGCCGCCCTCGTCGCCGCCGAACAGCGGATCGAAGGACAGGACGTTGCGACCGTCGGCATAATGGTCGAAGGACGCGACCAGGTTCACGTTGACGAAGACACTAGCCGCGACCGTCCCCGCCGACAAGGACCGCAGCACCTCGGGCAGCGTGCCGACGAAGCTGTTCCACTCGCTCAGAATGGTTCCGCCCTCGGCCGACCGGGCACAGATGAGGCCCTCCTCGAACTCGCCTTCCTCGTCATCCCCTTCGAACACGTCAATGCCAAGGCGGGCCAGCGCCTCGCGCGGAGTGAGACCGCGGACGAAGGTCGCACAGAACGCGTCGTCATCGAGCCAGTCGTAGCCGCTCACGGGGATCCTGTTCTCTCGGGACAGATCATGGAGATCATGGCATGCGAGTCCGATGAAAAGTTGGCACGACCTTGAGACGCGGCACCGGGCTCCCTGCTCAGCGACATGCAGGTCCGTAACGTGCGGGTCGTGCTCTGTAGATCTACGTCGACAGATACCCGTACGGACTATCAGGCAGGTTCGAGGTGGTCGGCGAGGCGGAGGAGATTGATCGCGAACCGGCCGCGGAGGCGCAGACGAACAGGCCGGCGCGAGCGTGGCGGAATCATGCGTAACCGTGCGGCCTCGGCTCGCACATCCGAGGGCCGTGGGTTGATCACCGGGTTTCTTGCTAAAGTAGCAACCTTCGGATGGCGCAACCTTCCGGAGTCTGTGAAGGCGAATGCCCACGAATGAACCTCGACCAGAAGCCCCCGCGATTCCGTCTCGACGCCGCGTTGAACCGCATGGCCGTCACCTTCCACGGCATGACGGCCCATCCTGATGAGTGCAACTGTGAGTGCCACTGGGGTAGCGCAGAAGAGCTCGCGCAGTTGAAGGTGCCGGATGTGGAGCTGGACCTTGATCTCCTGCGTCGCACTTGGCCGAGCGACTGGAATGACCATGCATCCGTGTTGCGCCGCATTCTGCCCCAGCTGTCGGGGGCCCTCGTCAGCGGACTCGTCCAGCCTCTCTTCGGCATGGATGAGGTCGGACGTGCATTCGCTCGCGGCCACTGGCAGCAGTGGCCTACCGATCAAGCCGCAGCGGTGTGGGAATTCCTGAGCGCCTGGTGGACCCACACTCTCATCGACCCGGATCCCACTGTGCCCGCGCACGAAGTCCTCGCCCTGTGCACCGAAGCCTCCGCTGCAATCAGCCCATGGCTGCGTCTCTGGGAAGCGCAGACGGGCACCGCGGCTGACCACCACCTGGCCGAAGCTGTGACGCACTGGGAATACGACTTACTGGGAGACCAAGTCCCCTGGGAAAGCTGGGAGAATAAGGAAGAGACGCGTATCGAGTTGACGGCCTGGCTGATCCGCTACGCCCCTGCCCGGCTCCATGCTCGGAACGCCCCCGTAGAGCTGTCCCACCGGATCCGACTGCTCGGCCTTACCGGCGGCGCCCGCTGGGACGACCCGCACTGGCCTGGCCACCGCTACTAAGCCACCACCCCGCACGAAATCATCCCTCGTATACATACAGAACAAGATCTGGACCATACGTGGAATGACCTCGCCGCAGTCGAGAGGGGTTGAGCGATCGCGTGCAGGTCAGCGCATCCTTGTTCCACGAAAGGGCGATCCACTTCTAAACCGACGGCCGCAGACTCCACCTTGGAAGCGTCTGCTAGGCCGGAAAGTCGGTGTCCCAGGGATAGGTGAACCGCTCGGGCACTACATCCCAATCTTGCAGCAGGGCGAGGAGGTCAGCCTCGTCGGTGGCGACGATGCGCTTGATTACGTTGCGTCCAATGTCGTAGTTCCAGCCGTCGAGGCGCTCGATGACATATTCACAGTGTGTCAGCCGGAAGCTGCGCTTCTCGTCGCTACGAGTCCAACCTTCTCGCTGGGCGGCATCGTCAGGGTCAGTTCGCAGCGGGCGGATCTCGATCCATGCCCGATACCGCGGCCGGCCCGCCTCGACTTCGGCGACGAGGGACCTGCCAAGACGAAGCGCGCTTAGCTTGTCTGTTGGGAAAGACTGCCTCAGCAGGTTGATCCACCGGGTTCAGCGTCTCACGGTGGCGTCCGGGGGACCGTGCAATATATGCGCGATGATCTTGTCAGTGGGGGCGGCCTGACAATATGGCACCGCAGGTCAAAAGCATTGAAGCAGTAGGAACGGTCACGTGCTGTAAAACCATCAAAGGAGGTTATGGTGGCCGATCCCCTCGTCGCGTTCCGTTGGTTGGAAGCTTCGCCAGGAGTAGGAGACCGTGAGGATCTGCTTGGCGAGATTTTCTGCGTGTCCTTTTTTCGTAGGCTCGAACTTGCCGAGGTGCTGTGCCGCTTCGGGGCCGGACGCCCAGGGCGGGAAATGACCTTCCATGAACTCCGTGTCAAGGTCTGGGAGTCCATAGAGATGAACGACGACTATGTCGGCGTCGTTCAAGTCGGTGAGTGGGGCGTGGCCGTCGAACCGGGGGGTTTCCAGGCGGTGCTGGCCGAGCGGTTAACCGGGCTGTCTCGGGGATGCGAGGTGGTGGCCGTGGGACGGCACGATTATGCGGAGGACAGCTTCGTGTACGCGGTGGATGGCGAGGTCGTGACCAGCTTCACGCCGCACCTGCCAGGCGCTCGGTGGGGCAGCGACCCGGACCGGATCAACGAGCTCATGCGTGAGACCGGCTTGCCTCCGGAGAAGTTGGATGAAGAGGCATGGGAGGCGACGTGGGATGACATGTACACCAACAGGATCTCTCGTGCGTTCTTGCTGGCAGCCAAGATCACTGGTGTGGTGTTCACTCCCAGCGTCCTCGACGAGCCCCTACTCGTCGGCGCCATCAGTCAGTGATCACGAGGGGCGTGCGCTGATGCTGCGGGTGGCTACCAGGTCTACCCGGTTTGCCGCCGATCCGAGGTCCAAACCGCCAATCCTCTGCATGTGGGAGGCACTCTCTCCGGAGAGATCCGCGGTTCCTGGGGGCGATCGTAGCTGGCTCTGCCTCGCGGGATATGTGCGGGATGATCTTCCCTGGTAGGGGACGGGTGAGAGCCGCACCCCGAGGTCGGACACCTGATGTAGTCGGGAACGTCAGCCCGCTGTAAACCGTCGGCTCAGCCTACGCAAGTTCGAACCTTGCACCTGCCACCAGCAGTAAGTGCAGCTCAGGGGCCCTTCGGGGCCTCTTCTGCGTTTCTGGGGTATGCAGCCAGATGCCATCGAGAGCGACCGTATGTCGGTGGCTCACCAATATACGTGCAATGATCTTGACGGCGTTCCCGCTGGTCGGGTGCCGATTTGGGGACTTGGGTAGCGCACTTGACTGGGATCAGATCGGTGCGCGCGACCTGCCCGGCTGTCCCACCTGTCTGGGCCGAGGGTCGGTTATCCACCTCAGGGACTCCAGGCCCGCGCTTACGCGCATACGCTCGTCCGCGCGCCCTGTCCCACCTGCTCCGGTACTTCGGCATAGTTCGGTGTGGCCTGACCGATGAGTTTTGCGCGCCGTGCTGGTCTGTACGCCGAGTACCGACTCACGGGAGGCTGACGCCATGCGGAAACTGACCTTCGGCATGAACATGAGCTTGGACGGCTACATCGCCGCGCCCGGCGGCGACCTCGGCTGGAGCGTGCCGAGCGACGAGCTGTTCCAGTGGTGGTCCGACCGGGTGGGCGCGACGGGCCTGGCGCTGTACGGGCGCAAACTGTGGGAGGGGATGAGCTCCCACTGGCCGACCGCCGACAAGCAGCCGGGTGCCACACCGGCGGCGATCGAGTACGCCGGCCGCTGGCGGGACATGCCGAAGGTGG
>NZ_JBHSPA010000144.1:0-1084 GCF_042656245.1 Nonomuraea insulae | reverse complement strand
CGGACCTGCTCCGGACGATGATCCGTGAGTTCGCCCAGCGGATGATGGATGCCGAGGTCGAGCAGCTGTGCGGGGCCGGCTACGGCGAGGTGTCCAGCGAGCGGGTCAACACCCGCAACGGCTATCGCACCCGTCCGTGGGACACCCGGGCTGGGTCGATCGAGCTGGCCGTGCCGCGGCTGCGGACCGGCTCGTACTTCCCGGACTTCCTGCTGGACAGGCGACGCCGGGCCGAGCGGGCGCTCACCTCGGTGGTGGCCACCAGCTACCTGCTCGGGGTGTCGACGCGGCGGGTGGAGAAGCTGGCCGAGGCGATGGGCATCACCTCGCTGTCCAAATCGCAGGTCTCGGCGATGGCCGCCGAACTGGATGCGATGGTCGAGCAGTTCCGGTCCCGGCCGCTGGACGCCGGCCCGTACACCTTCGTCTGGATCGACGCCCTGACCCAGAAGGTCCGTGAGGGCGGCCGGACGGTGACGGTGCACGCCCTGGTCGCCACCGGCGTCAACGCCGGCGGGCAGCGGGAGATCCTCGGCCTGGACGTCGTGTCCAGCGAGGATGGCGCGGGCTGGCTGGCGTTCCTGCGCGGCCTGGTTGCGCGCGGCCTGTCCGGCGTGCTGATGGTGATCTCCGATTGCCACGCCGGGCTGCGTGACGCGATCGCCTCCACTTTGCCGGGCGCGTCCTGGCAGAGGTGCCGGACCCACTACGCGCGCAATTTGATCACGCGCGTTCCGAAGTCGGCCCAGCCGTGGGTGGCCACCATGCTACGCACCGTCTTCGAGCAGCCCGACGCCGAGGCGGTCCATGCCCAGCATCGTCATGTCGTGCAGGCACTGGAGGCCAAGTATCCGAAGGCGGCCGAGCATCTGGACGAGGCCCGCGACGACATTCTGGCCTTCGCCGCCTTCCCCAAGGCCGTCTGGCGTCAGACGTGGAGCAACAACCCCCAGGAGCGTCTGAACAAGGAGATCCGCAGGCGGACCGACGTGGTCGGCATCTTCCCCACCCGCGACTCGATCATCCGGCTCGTCGGCGCAGTCCTGGCCGAACAGAACGACGAGTGGACCGAGCAGCGCCGCTA
>NZ_JBHSPA010000143.1:0-705 GCF_042656245.1 Nonomuraea insulae | reverse complement strand
GGTAAGCCTAAATACTCCCTGATGACCGATAGTGCACGAGTACCGTGAGGGAAAGGTGAAAAGTGCCCCGGTGAGGGGTTGTGAAAGAGTACCTGAAACCGTGTGCCTACAAGCCGTAGGAGCTTAAGCGAGGTTCGCCTTGCTTGTGATGTGACTGCGTGCCTTTTGAAGAATGAGCCTGCGAGTTATGGTGTGTGGCGAGGTTAACCCGTGTGGGGGAGCCGTAGCGAAAGCGAGTCTGAATAGGGCGTTTGAGTCGCATGCTGTAGACCCGAAGCGGAGTGATCTACGCATGGGCAGGTTGAAGCTCAGGTAAGACTGGGTGGAGGACCGAACCCACCAGGGTTGAAAACCTGGGGGATGATCTGTGTGTAGGGGTGAAAGGCCAATCAAACTCCGTGATAGCTGGTTCTCCCCGAAATGCATTTAGGTGCAGCGTCACGTGTTTCTTGCCGGAGGTAGAGCACTGGATGGCTAATGGGCCCGACAAGGTTACTGACGTCAGCCAAACTCCGAATGCCGGTAAGTGAGAGCGTGGCAGTGAGACTGCGGGCGATAAGGTTCGTAGTCGAGAGGGAAACAGCCCAGATCACCGACTAAGGCCCCTAAGCGTGTGCTAAGTGGGAAAGGATGTGGAGTCGCAGAGACAACCAGGAGGTTGGCTTAGAAGCAGCCACCCTTGAAAGAGTGCGTAATAGCTCACTG
>NZ_JBHSPA010000142.1:0-866 GCF_042656245.1 Nonomuraea insulae | reverse complement strand
GCGCGTTGGTTGTGTGGTTGTGCCAGATCGCGGCGGCCATTGCCAGGATGCGCTGGGCGACGCGGATGGCGACTCCGGCGAAGGAACGACCGCCGTGGGTCTCGAGGTCGAGTTGACCCTTGAGGGTGTCGTTGACCGATTCGATCAGCTGCCGGACCTTCTTGAGCATCGGTTCGCCGTAGCGGGCCTTCTCGTCCTTGCGGGACGGGCGCAGCATGGTGATTCCGTACGCGCCCAGCAGCGTCTCGAAGTCCCTGCCGGCGAACCCCTTGTCGCAGATCAGCAGGATGCCGTCGTGTTCAGCCGTCACACCCGCGTCGACCTCCAGCATCGCGGCCAGGACCTCACGCTCGCCGATCTTCGGGTCGGCCAGTGCCCACAGGATCGGCATTCCGGACGGCGCGCACACCAGGTACAGCTTCAGTCCCCAGTAGAACCGCGAATGGCTGGCGCAGTAGCCGTAGCCGGCCCATCCGGCCAGCTCCGAGCGCTTGACCGTCGGCCGGGACATGCCGCAGGGCACCGGGGTGGAGTCGACGATCCAGCAGTCGTCGAGCCAGAAGTCGCTCGATCGTGCGATCATCCGGATCACCCGCTTGACCAGACCGAGCGCGGCTCGCAGCCGTTTGTTGTAGCCGGACTGCTGGGGCAAGTACGGGAACAGGCCGGTCAGGTGCTTGCGGCTGTAGCGCAGCCAGTGCGCCTCGGAGGTGAACCCGAGCAGCGCCTGCGCCACCGCGACGCACACGAGCTCGGAGTCGGTCAGCACCGGCGGCCTGCCTGTCCAGCGCGGTCCGCTCAGTTCGTCGTCGATCTTCACGTACAGTGCAGTGAGAAGGGTCTCGATGTCGTTCGTCACAAAACGA
>NZ_JBHSPA010000141.1:0-1070 GCF_042656245.1 Nonomuraea insulae | reverse complement strand
ACAGGTCCGTGCGAAGTCGTAAGACGATGTATACGGACTGACGCCTGCCCGGTGCCGGAACGTTAAGGGGACCGCTTAGTCACACTTAGTGTGGCGAAGGTGAGAACTTAAGCGCCGGTAAACGGCGGTGGTAACTATAACCATCCTAAGGTAGCGAAATTCCTTGTCGGGTAAGTTCCGACCTGCACGAATGGCGTAACGACTTCCCCGCTGTCTCAACCGCAGACCCGGCGAAATTGCACTACGAGTAAAGATGCTCGTTACGCGCAGCAGGACGGAAAGACCCCGGGACCTTCACTACAGCTTGACATTGGCGTTTGGAACGTCTTGTGTAGGATAGGTGGGAGACTGGGAAGCTCGGACGCTAGTTCGGGTGGAGTCATTGGTGAAATACCACTCTGGTCGTTTTGAACGTCTAACTCTGGTCCGTGATCCGGATCGGGGACAGTGTCTGGTGGGTAGTTTAACTGGGGCGGTTGCCTCCTAAAGAGTAACGGAGGCGCCCAAAGGTTCCCTCAGCCTGGTTGGCAATCAGGTGTCGAGTGTAAGTGCACAAGGGAGCTTGACTGTGAGACTGACGGGTCGAGCAGGAGCGAAAGCTGGGACTAGTGATCCGGCATCGGCATGTGGAAGCGGTGTCGCTCAACGGCTAAAAGGTACCCCGGGGATAACAGGCTGATCTTCCCCAAGAGTCCATATCGACGGGATGGTTTGGCACCTCGATGTCGGCTCGTCGCATCCTGGGGCTGGAGTAGGTCCCAAGGGTTGGGCTGTTCGCCCATTAAAGCGGTACGCGAGCTGGGTTTAGAACGTCGCGAGACAGTTCGGTCCCTATCCGCTGCGCGCGCAGGAGACTTGAAAGGAGCTGTCCCTAGTACGAGAGGACCGGGACGGACGAACCTCTGGTGTGCCAGTTGTACCGCCAGGTGCACGGCTGGTTGGCTACGTTCGGAAGGGATAACCGCTGAAAGCATCTAAGCGGGAAGCTCGCCTTGAGATGAGGTCTCCCTCCACGAGGGTGGGTAAGGCCCCCGGTAGACGACCGGGTTGATAGGCCGGAGGTGGAAGCA
>NZ_JBHSPA010000140.1:0-3238 GCF_042656245.1 Nonomuraea insulae | reverse complement strand
GGATGCCGCCGCCCGCGGCTCGGCATAGTCGCAGAATGAGCGGAGTCTCGTTCGTGGGAGCAGGAGTGCTTCCACGAAGGAGGCGAGTGCGATGGCGGGTACGAGGAGGAAGCCTGGCCTGCTGGGGCCGCAGGTCGAGGGCTACCGAGCATGGCTGGTACGGCGCGGCTACACGTCGGGCACGGTTCGGAACATGCTCACTGACCTGGGCCGGGTCGGGCGCTGGCTAGAGGATACGCAGCTACAGGTCGACCAACTCGACGAAGAGCGCATGACGGCGTTCCTGGCCGCTCGGCGTCAGGCCGGGCAGCGATGGATCCCGGGACCGCGGGCGATGGTGCCGCTGCTGACCTACCTGCGCGAGGCCGGGGCCATCGTGGTGGAGCAGCCTTCGGCCACGCCGCTGGAGATACTGCTCGTGCAGTATCGCTCCTGGATGGTGCGGGAGCGGGGGTTGGCGGTGGCTACTGTGCTGCGCTACGAGAAGACCGCCCGCCGCTTCCTGCGGGAACAGGCGATGACCAAGAATGCCTTCGCGCCCGAGGCCCTGACGGGAGCCGACATCAACGCCTTCCTGCTACGCGAGTGCGATCGCATCTCGGCCGGGTCGGCCAAGGGGCGCGTGGCAGAACTGCGGTCCCTGCTGCGCTTCCTCTATCTGCAGGGCATCATCTCCTCGCCGCTGGGCACGGCGGTGCCCCCAGTCGGCGGGTGGCGCTTGGCCGGCGTGCCGCCCACCATAACGGCCGCCGACATCCAGATCATGCTGAACGGCTGCGACAGGAGCACCCCGGTCGGCGTCCGCGACTACGCGATCATGCTCCTGATCGCCCGCCTGGGCTTGCGCTCTATCGAGGTGGCCCGTCTGGAGTTGCATGATGTGGACTGGCGCGCCGGGGAACTCATCATCCGCGGCAAGGCGGGGCGCCAGGATCGGCTCCCGTTACCTGCGGAGGTTGGTGAGGCGCTGGTCGCCTACCTGTCGGCCGGACGCACCTCCGAGGGCACCCGCCGGCTGTTCCTGACCTGCCGTGCTCCCCGCCGGGCGATCCGCGCGGATCTGGTGGGGGATGTGGTGGAGCGGGCCTGTCACAGGGTCGGTCTGCCGACAGTGGGACCGCACCGGCTTCGGCACGCCTTGGCCGGTGAACTGCTGCGCCGCGGAGCCGGGCTGGTCGCGATCAGCCAGGTTCTGCGCCATCAGGACCTGGCCACCACCGCCCTCTATGCCAAGGTCGACCTCGCCTCGCTGCGCCAGGTCGCCCTGCCATGGCCTGGAGGAATGCGATGAGCGCGCTGCAGCAGTCCCTCGCCGACTACCTGCGACTACGTCGTTCGCTCGGGCACGAGATGGCGGAGGCGGCCTACTTCCTGCCCGGGTTCGTCGCCTATCTCGACAGCCAGAACGCGCAGACCATCACCATCCGGGCGGCGCTGGCCTGGGCGCAGCAGGCCGACGATGACGGCCGGATGACCACCATCGGATCGCGACGGATGACCGCCGCCCGGGGCTTTGCCCGTTACCTGGCCGGCACCGACCCCACCACGGAGGTGCCACCTCTGGGCCTGATGCCACGCCGCCAGCGCTGGCGGCCCCCGTTCATCTACTCGCCCTGCGACGTCGAGAAAGTGGTGAGCCATGCCCGCGACTCTCTGCGGCCGACGCTGCGGGCGGCGACCTACACGACCTTGATCGGGTTGCTGGCCGCCAGCGGTCTGCGGATCGGCGAGGCCATCAAGCTCGACCGCGATGACATCGACTGGGCGGAGGGCATCTTGCTGATCCGCGAGTCCAAGTTCGGCAAGTCCCGCCTGGTTCCCCTGCACCCCAGCACCATGCAGGCCCTCAACCGTTACACGCAGGTACGCGACGACTCCCAGCCCCGGCCCAACGATCCGAGCTTCTTCGTCTCCGGCACCCGCAAGCGCTTGATCTATCCCGTCGTCTCCGAGACCTTCCGCCGCCTCATCGCCGAGGCCGGGATCGGCGCCGACGCTCCCTGGCCGCCGCGGCTGCACGACCTGAGACACACTTTCGCGGTCCGCGCCCTGCTCGGCTGGTATCGCACAGGCGAGAATGTCCAGGCCAAGATCCCGGCGCTGTCAACCTATCTGGGACACCGCGAACCGGCCTCGACCTACTGGTATCTGTCGGCCGCCCCCGAACTGCTCGCCCTCGCGGCCGCTCGTCAGGAAACAGCTCATCGGGAGGCTCGCCCATGACGTTGATCGCCGCAACCCTGCAAGCCTTCTTCACCGACCGGCTCGCCAAACAGCGTCAGGCCAGCCCCCGCACCGTCGCCGCCTACCGCGACGCCCTGCGCCTGCTCATGGTCTTCGCCCAGCAGCAGACCGGCAAGACGCCCTCGCAGCTTGATTGGGACGACCTGGACGCCAGCATGATCTCCGCGTTCCTGAACCACCTCGAAGCCGAGCGGAACAACAGCGTCCGAACCCGGAATGTTCGGCTGACCGCGATCCGCTCGTTGTTCTCCTTCGCAGCCCTGCACCACCCCGAGCATGCCCTGCTCATCCAGCGCGTCCTGGCCATCCCACCCAAACGATTCGCCAAGCGGCTCGTGACGTTCCTGACCGCACTGGAGGTCGACGCGCTGCTGGCGTCGCCGGACTCCTCTCGCTGGGAAGGCCGACGTGACCGCGTCCTGATGCTCCTGGCCATCCAGACCGGCCTGCGCGTGTCCGAACTCACCGGCCTCAACTTCGGCGACGTCACTCTCGGCGTCGGCGCAAACGTCCGCTGCGAAGGCAAGGGGCGCAAACACCGCGCCGTCCCACTCACCGGGCCCGTCCGGGACCTGCTCCGGGTCTGGCTCACCGAACAAAACGGACGCCCCGGTGATCCGCTCTTCCCCACCCGCACGGGACGACGACTCAGCCGAGACGCCATCGCGCTGCGCATCAACACCCACGCCGCAACCGCTGCGTCGTGCTGCCCGTCGCTGCAGGGCAAGCGGCTGCACCCACATGTCCTGCGCCATACCTGCGCCATGTCCCTGCTCCAGGCCGGCGTCGACACCTCCGTGATCGCCCTCTGGCTCGGCCACGCCGGCACCCGCTCCACCGACGCCTACCTCCACGCCGACATGAGCATCAAGGAAAAGGCCCTCGCCCTCACCACACCCCAGCAAGCTCCTCCAGGCCGCTACCACCCCACCGACCAGGTCCTCGCGTTCCTCGAAAGCCTGTGACTATGCCGAGCCGCGGGCGGCGGCATCCC
>NZ_JBHSPA010000139.1:0-676 GCF_042656245.1 Nonomuraea insulae | reverse complement strand
CGGCTCCGGTAAGACTTTCGCCCTGCGCCTGGCCGTCCTGGCCGCCAGCCTGGACCCGCGCGCTGAGCTGCGTATCTACGAGCTCAAAGGCGTCGGGGACTTCAAGGTCTTGGAGCCGGTCTGCACCGAGTACGGCAACGGCTTCGATGATGAGACGATCGCCCGCTGCGCCGGGATGATCCGCTGGCTGTACAAGGAGTGCGAGCGCCGTTCTAAGGGCATCGCGCACTTCGCCCAGCTCGGCAAGGCCCCGGAGAACAAGGTCACCCCGGAACTGGCCTCGTTGAAGGACTCGGGCCTGCATCCGCTGATCGTCGCGATCGACGAGATCCAGGAGCTGTTCCTGCACGGCAAGTTCGGTAAGGAAGCCGGGGAGATCCTGGAGAAGGTCATCAAGCTGGGCCGCGCCCTGGGCGTGATCCTCTTGATTGGCACTCAGATCCCTGACAAGGACTCGCTCCCGACCGGGATCACTCGCAACGTCAACACCCGCTACTGCATGTCTGTGGCCGACCAGGTCGCCAACGACATGATCCTCGGCACCTCGATGTACAAGAACGGCTATCGCGCCACCATCTTCGAGCCGGTCAAGGAGGCCGGGTGGGGCATCCTGTCGGGCCTGGGCAAGCCCGCCGCCCGCCGCTCCTTCATGGTGGACACCGATGCTGCCAAGCAG
>NZ_JBHSPA010000138.1:0-772 GCF_042656245.1 Nonomuraea insulae | reverse complement strand
GAGAAAGGGCGAGCAGCCCCCGTGGATCGTGTCGGATGAGTTGTGGGCGCGGATTCGGCCGCTGTTGCCGGTGGTGCCGCGCCGGACCGATCACCCCGGGCGTAAGCGGCTGGACGACCGTAAGGTGCTGTCGGGCATCTTGTTCGTGCTCTACACCGGGATCGCCTGGGAGTTCCTGCCGCAGGAGCTGGGCTTCGGCTCAGGGATGACCTGCTGGCGCCGGTTGCGGGACTGGCATGCCGCCGGGGTGTGGCAGAAGCTGCACGAACTGCTGCTGGCGGAGTTGCATGCCGCCGGTCGGCTGGACTGGTCCAAGGCGGTGATGGACAGTTCCCACATCCGGGCGCTGAAGGGCGGCCCAAAACGGGGCCGAGCCCGGTCGATCGCGGCAAGCCGGGCTCCAAGCACCACGTCATCGCCGACGGCAACGGCATCCCTCTCGCCGTCACCCTGACCGGCGGCAACCGCAACGATGTCACCCAGGTGATGCCGCTGCTGCGGGCGATCCCGCCGGTACGGGGCCGGCGCGGCCAGCCCCGTCAGCGGCCCGAGGTGCTGTACGCCGACAGGGGCTACGACCACGACAAGTACCGGCGGCTGGTCCGGGCCAGCGGGGTCAAGCCGGTCATCGCCCGCCGGGGTATCGAGCACGGCTCCGGCCTGGGTGTGCACCGGTGGGTGATCGAGCAGACGATCGCGCTGCTGCACTGGTTCCGCCGCCTGCGCATCCGCTGGGAGATCCGCGACGACATCCACGAGGCCTTCATGACCC
>NZ_JBHSPA010000136.1:207324-216024 GCF_042656245.1 Nonomuraea insulae | reverse complement strand
CGGCTGTTCGCTCATGACTGGCGGGCGGTGCCGCCGAAGGTGTGGCTGGACCGCCTGAACCGGCCGCCGGTCGCGGAGACCGGTTCGACCGTGGAGCTGGCGGTGTTGTCGCGGGCCGAGTTCACCGAGGCGGTACGGCAGGCGTTGCGCCAGATCTCACGGCTTGACGCGCTGGCCGCATCGCCGCTGGCGCGTACCAGGCTGGTGACCGAGCGGAGCGGGCAGGAGCGGGCCGCGGCATTGCAGGGCCTGCTGCGCGCGGCGATCGAGGCCCTGCGGGACGATCCGCGCGCGAGCAAGTTCCACCGCGCCCTGTCCATCACGTTCCTGAGCGGCGCGCCCACCCAGCAGGTGGCCGCGGAACAGCTCGGGCTGCCCTTCACCACCTACCGGCGCCACCTCGTGGCGGGCGTCGAACGTGTCTGCGCCGACCTGTGGCGCAGCGAACTGCACGGAACAGTCCAGTAGGGCGCCGGTCGGCCCCCGGGTCGGGCTTCCGGTTGGGCAGGGTCTCACGTTCCGCAGGGCAGGGCCACGTTGAGGATGGTCGGCCCGCCGGGAGGGCTGTTCAGCAGGAACGACCCGTCGTGCGCCTCGACCCGCTGACGGATGCCGACGATCCCGGAGCCGTGCTCGTTCGCCCCGCCCCGGCCGTCGTCCACGACCTGGACGCGCAGGTGGCCGTCGCGGCGGCGCACGTTGACGACGGCGGTTCTGGCCTGGCTGTGCTTGGCGATGTTGGTCAGCGCCTCGGCCACCACGAAGTAGGCGGTCGCCTCGACGGACGCGGCAGCCCTGACCGGGATGTCGGCGTCGATCCTGCAGGGCACCGGGCAGGCCGCGGCCAGGCCGGTGAGCGCGTCGGCGAGGCTGCGCTCGGTCAGCACGGGCGGCAGGATCGTGCGTACGACGCCCCGGAGCTCACCGAGCGCCTGCTCGGCGGCGTTCTGCGCCCGTTCCAGCGGCTCCCTGGCGGTGGCGGGATCGCGTTCCAGGGCCCGGAGCGCCGCCCCGACCAGGACGTTGACCGCGACCAGCCGGTTCTGCGTACCGTCGTGCAACGATCGTTCGATCCGCCGCAACTCGGCGGCGTGCGCGTCGAGCGCGGCGGCACGGGTCGCGGTGAGCTGCGCCACCCGGAGGGTCAGGTCGACCTCGGGCCCCGGCCGCAGCAGCCGGCGGCCCGTCCAGGCCTGCAGCCGGGCCATGCGGGGCGCGAACATCATGGTGAGGGCGACCTCGATCGGGGCCAGCCCGGCGACGGCGAGAGCGCTGGGCGCGTCGTTCACGACCCACAGGCCGTAGCTGGCGTCCGAGGCGTCGCCCGGCGGCACCAGCCACCACCACAACGAGAAGGTGGCGTCCTGCACCGCGTGGACGGGGATGGTGAGGGCGAGCACGCCGAGGAGCAGCCCTCCGGAGGCGTGCGCGACCACCCAGGCCAGCTCGCGGCGCACGGCCGGGTCGGCGAGGGCCGCGCGCAGCCCGGCCGGCGGCGGGGGCGGAGCGATGAGCTCCTCCGTGCCCCAGCGCGAGAGCCGGCCCCGCTCCCGGTTGGCGACCCCGCGCAGCCCGCGCAGCGCGGCCGGCACCAGGAAGAGCCCCACACCGACCAGGCAGAGCAGCGCGGTGATGACCAGGGACAGGAGCGCGACCAGCGCCAGGACTCCTGTGCCCATGCCGCCGACGAGGTGTTCGAGCGCGTCGAAGGTGACGCGGCCACGGGCGAACAGATCCCACCGTGCCGGCCTTCGTCGAAGGGTCCGCCCATTACCGGCCGCCATCCGTACCTCCTCGACCCTGCTTACAGGCCGTTATGGATCACCACCCGGAGGTACAGCAGGCTATACCGAACTTGTCAATTCGTCAGAATTAGTGTCAAAGGATTCACTCGCGAATTCCGATGCCCTCGAACCGGCGGGGTGCGGCCGTATTTCCTCACAGCGAACGGAAAGGTTCAGACGCGTGGCAGCACGCCCAGGAGCGTCGAGGTGAAGGAGATGCGCAGAGCGTCACGCAGCTCCAGGTGGAGCGCGCCGAGGGCGGGCTCGTCCGCGTAGGCGGCGAGGAGGCTGGGCGGCGGCGGGACGTAGGACGACAGGGCGCCCGCCGAGACGAGGCTCATCAGGCAGAACGGTTGCGCGCCGTCGCCGAGCTCGGGCACGTGGCGGCGCACGAGCTCGGTCATGGTCGCGAGCCTGGTGAGGGAGGACCGCTTGTGCCGCTTGACCACCTCGACCGAGACGTTGTGCTCAAGGACGCCGCCCTGCGCGCCGAAGAGGTCGCACAGCACCACCCGGCCCGCCAGCGACCGGCTGAGGATCTCGGCCAGCCGGCCCGCCCGCACTTCCGGTGCCGCGTGCGCGTCGATGCCCGCGGCCAGCTCGTCCGCCAGCTCGGCGAGCCAGCTTCCCAGGAAGTCGTCCAGCAGTTCGAGCAGCACCGCCTCGCGCGACTCGAAATATCGCAGGACGTTCGACTTGGCCAGGCCCACCCGCCGGCTGAGCTCGTTGAGGCTCACCTCGGCCACGGGCATCTCGTCGAGCATCGCCGCCGCCGTGTCCAGGATCGCCCGGCGGCGGATCTCCCGCTGCTCCTCGCTTCGCGCCCGCTGGAATGTCACGCCCCCAGCCTAGCTTAAAGACCATCGGTCTCTTGACATCAGACCGCCAGTCTCTTAAGCTCGCCCACATAACAGACCGGCGGTTTTTTAGGAGTGCGTCATGAGCGCCAACTGGACCGAGCAGCACATCCCCGATCAGCACGGCCGGGTGGCGATCGTGACCGGCGCCAACACCGGGCTGGGCTTCGAGACCGCCCGGATGCTCGCCGCGCGCGGGGCGGCGGTGGTCCTGGCCGTCCGCGACGTCGGGAAGGGCAAGCGGGCAGCCGCCCGCATCACCGGCGACGTCACCGTCCAGGCCCTCGACCTGACCTCCCTGGACTCGATCCGGGCCGCGGCGGCCGACCTGCGCGCCACCCACCCGCGCATCGACCTTCTGATCAACAACGCCGGCGTGATGTACACCCGGAAGCAGACCACCGCCGACGGCTTCGAGCTGCAGTTCGGCACCAACCACCTCGGCCACTTCGCCCTCACCGGCCTGCTGCTGGACCGGCTCCTGCCCGTCCCCGGCTCCCGCGTCGTCACGGTCAGCAGCACCGGCCACCGCATCCGGGCCGCCATCCACTTCGACGACCTGCAGTGGGAGCGCTCGTACAGCCGCGTCGGGGCCTACGGCCAGGCCAAACTCGCCAACCTGATGTTCACGTACGAACTGCAGCGCCGGCTCGCACCGCACGGCACCACGGTCGCGGTGGCCGCCCACCCCGGCGTGTCCAACACCGAACTCGCCCGCAACGCACCCGCCGCGCTTCGGGTGCCCGTCACCTGGCTCGGGCCGCTGCTCACGCAGAAGGCCGAGATGGGCGCCCTGCCCACCCTGCGCGCCGCCACCGATCCGGCCGTCATCGGCGGCCAGTACTACGGTCCCGGCGGCCTGGGTGAGATCCGGGGATATCCGAAGCTGGTCACCTCCAGCCCCGACTCCCACGACCAGGCCGCTCAGCAGCGCCTGTGGACCGTCTCCGAGGAGCTCACCGGGGTGACGTTTCCCGCGCGGTGAAGCGGTGACTCCGCAACGGCTCGTCAGTCGCACAGGGCGGTGTCGAGGGCTTTCTCCACGTTCTTGGCGCCCTTCAGGGTGACGGGCAGGGCGGTGACGGCGATGGCCGCCGCTCTGCCGTCCTTCGTCACGGCGTTGCGCGTGGTGTAGCCAGGGGCGTTGCCGCCGTGCGTCCAGGCGAAGCCGCCGCAGCTCAGCTTGAACGTGCCCAGGCCCAGGCCGTACCGGGCGCCGCCGACGGAGTCGAAGTCGGGCGCGGCGACGGTCCTCTTCATCTCCGCGAGCTGCGCGGGGTCGAGCAGTGCGCCGTTGAGCAGTGCGAACAGGAAACGGTTGAGGTCACCGGGGGTGCCGATCATCTGCCCGGCGGCCCAGCCGGAGGAGGGGTCGAAGGTGGTGACGTCCATCCAGGGCTGCTTGGGGCTGGTCGCCAGGTAGCCCTGCGGGTGCGGGCCCTTGATGCCCTTGTCGCGGGCGTCCGGCCAGTACGTGTCACGCAGGCCCAGAGGGGTGATGATCCGCGAGGTGATCTGGTCGCCGATCGAGCGGCCCGTGACCTTCTCCACGATCAGGCCGGCCAGCACGTAGTTGGTGTTGCTGTAGCCCCAGCTCTTGCCGGGCTTGAACAGCGCCTTCTTCTTCAGCGCGTAGTCCACCATCTGCCGCGGCTCCCGGTACGTGCCCAGCGACTTCGGGAAGCCCTTGAAGACGATCTCGTCGTAGTCGGGCAGGCCGCTGGTGTGCTGCAGGATCTGCCGTACGGTGATCCTGCGGCCGTCGCCCCCCTTGCCGCGGACCAGCCCCGGCAGGTACGCCTCGATCGGCGTGTCCAGCTTGATCTTGCCCTCGCCGACGAGCTGCAGCACCACCGTGGCGGTGAACATCTTGGTGTTGCTGGCGATGCGCACCCGGCCGTCCTGCGGGACCTCGCTCTTGGTCTTCAGGTCACCCACGCCCGCGGTGTAGAACCTCTCCTGCCCGAACTCGTCCTGGACCGTGGCGAGCGCGGCCGGGAACTTGTCCTTCTTGACGAGGTCGTCCAGCGCCTTCTGCAGCGGGGCGACGGTCTCGGCCTGGGCGGGCGCCGCCGCGACGGCCGCGGGTGCGGTCAGTGCGAGGGCGAGGGCGCCGAGGGCGAGCAGGGAGGTTCGGCGGGGCTTGTTCATCAGGGGTTCCTCAGGGGGGCGGGGGTCATTCGCTGACCCTCACAGCATGTCGCCGGGGTGATCACCTCCTCGATACCGAGGGCTGGAGTCTGTTGGTACAGCCAGCGCTACCTATCAGGACAGTTCGCAGGTGGCCGTGAGGTTGAACGCGGCCTCCGGTTCTATGCCCACGGTGTGCGCGTAGCCGGGGTACTTCCACTGGCACACCGCCGTGGCGGTGACCGCCGTACCGGAGCTCTGGCACTTCATGTCGGACCAGCTGCCGGTGAACGACACCATGCCCCCGCCCTGCGCCTGGCAGTACTGGCTGGCGTCGGTCCACGTGACCGAGCCCGTGGAGGGCGGGAGAGCCGGTGCGGAGGTGGTGGCCTTGGTTTTGGCCTTGGTCCTGGTCGGCTTCGGGGTGGCGGTGGTGGGCTTGTGGGTCGGCCTCCTGGACCTGCGGGGGGCTGTGGTGGGGGAGACCGTGACGGTCCTGGTGGGCTGGATGATCTCCTCCTTGCCCGGCATCGTCGTGACGGCCGGCTTGTGCTTGGTGCGGCTCGGCGTCGGGGTAGGTGTCGGCGTCGGCGTCGGCGTCGAGGTTGGTGTCGGGCTCGGCGGTGGCACGGAAACGGCCGGTGTCGACACCGCCGCCTGCTGCTGGGCGGTCGCGGGAGAGAGCGCGTAGACGCCGATGCCTCCCGCGGCGAGCAGCGCCGCCGCGGTGACCGAGGCCAGGGCGAGAGTACGCCCACGGACGGGCTTCCCCGTCGGCCAGGTCACACCCCCACTCTGCCCGGCACCCCCACTCTGCCCGGCACTCCCGCCTTGCCCGGCACCATCGGCCCACCCGGCGTGCCCAGTGTTTCCGGCCTGCCCTGGGTGCCTTGCCTGCTCGTAGTGTCCGGCCTGCCCTGTGTGTCCGGCGTGCCCGGCGGGGACAGGTGGCCCGCTTCTGAGCGGCCCGGTGGCGACAGGCGGCGCGCTTCCGGGTGGCCCGGCGGGGAACGGCGCGCTCCCGGCAGCGACAGGCGGCGTGCTCCCGGCCGGGGCCGGTGGGGTGTTTCCGGGGGCGGGCAGGGTGCGGAGTCGTTCGACGACCTGGCCGGCGGTGGGCCGGTGCGCAGGGTCCTTGGCCAGGCACTCCCGCAACAACTCCCGGAACCGCTCCTCGAACCCGCTCAGGTCGGGCTCCGTCTGCAGCACCGCGTGCAGGGTGGCGGGAACGCCCTCCCCGCCGAACGCCCGCCGCCCCGTGGCCGCGTAGTACATGGTCGCGGCCCAGGTGAACAGGTCGGCGGGCGGCCCCACCACACCGTCCGAGATCTGCTCGGGCGCCATGTACGCGGGACTGCCGATCGGCTGGCTGGTGACGACCGACTGACTCAGGTCCAGCGCCTTGGCGATGCCGAAGTCGATCACCACGGGACCGTCGGGGCCGAGCAGCACGTTGCCCGGCTTGAAGTCGCGGTGCACGACTCCGGCCGCGTGGATGGCGGCCAGCGCCGTCGCGGTGTTGACCGCCAGTCGTTGCAACGCCGCCGGGCCGCGGGGGCCGCTCTCGCGTACGGAGTCCTGGAGTGAGGGGCCGTCCACGTACTCGCTGACGATGTACGGCCTGGCGCCGGCGAAGCCGGAGTCCAGCATCTGCGCCGTGCAGAACGGCGCCACCCGCTTGGCCGTCTCCACCTCCCGCAGGAACCGCACGCTCGCCTCGTCATCGGTGACCAGGTGCGGATGCAGCAGCTTGACCGCGACGCGGACGCCGCCCGGTCCCCGGCCGACGTACACCGTGCCCTGCCCGCCCGTCCCGAGCCGCCCTTCGAGCTCGTACGGCCCCACCGCGGCGGGGTCGTCGGGGAGCGGCGGCCGGCCCTTCAGGACGCCGTCCTCGGAACCACGATCGGTTCGCCCGGCGGGAGCAGGGCGACCAATCCTTCTGCGGTCGCGGTGAGCATGAACACGAAGTAGTCCTCCGGGGTGTGTGGGGGGATGCCCGCGTCGGCCTGCCGGATGAGCGCGGAACCGGCCATCGCGGCCAGCGCCTCGTCGGCGGCCTCGGATTCGAGGAGCGTCGCGCGCTCCTGCTCGGCCACGGTGACACCGAGGGTGATCGTGGCGATCGAGGAGGTGAGCACGGTGGCGGCGGCCGGGTCGTAACCGCGCCGGCCCAGGGCGATGATCTCCTGCTCCAGCAGCCGGATGCCCGAGGGGCCGCGCGGGAAGAGCCGCTGGAGGTAGAGGGCCGTGCCCGGGTGCCCGAGCGTGAAGACCCGCAGTTGCGCGGCGAAGCCGATCAGGTGGGCGACGGCCGGCTCCGCCGGGTCGTCGACCAGGCGCAGCTCCTCCAGGATCGCCTCGCCGACCAGGCTCTCCAGCGCCGATCGGCTGCGTACGTGGCGGTAGAGCGCCGCCGTCGTGACGCCGAGCGCGTCGGCCACGCCCTGCATGGACAGGTCGGTCAAGCCGATCCGCCTGCCCGCCTGGATCACGTCGTGAAGGGTGAAGCTGGCCGTCCGCCCGCCGGTCTTCATCGATGACCCTTCCCATAGTTACGGGGCCTAACTTAGAAGAACGATCAGCTCTGGCGCAACCGCCCCCGGCTTGAGTACGGGTTACTCAGGCCATCTCCCGCCCCCGGCCCCATCGTGGGAATCGGCGTATTCGACGATCGAGGAGATCCCATGATCAGGGACGGACGCTACGAGGGGCAGGCTGACGGCATCTCGGTCGCGCTGCGCGTGGACGCGGGCGGCTCGGGGGTGATCAGCGCGGACGTGTTCCGGGTGCCGCCGGAGGGCCCCCGGCGATACCTGGCGTCAGGGCGTACCGCTCCGGGCACCAAGGTCGCGCTGGACGATGGGAAGTGGCCGGCGATCTGGCAGGCGAGCCCGACGAACAAGACGACCGGCACGCTGGCCGTCGCCCCGGCGCAGGACGGCGGCGTCACGGTGACGGTCACGCTCGACGCCCCGCTGAACGGGTTGCCCGTGCGGACCGATGTGGTCGTCCCGGTCACCCACAAGGACGAGGCGATGCGCGAGCTGGGCCTGGAGATCGAGCTGGAGCAGGGCGTCCCCGCGCCCAGCCCGGTGGTGTTCCAGGGGGTGGAGCGCACGATCAACGGCTGCCTGCAGACCGCGGGGTTCGCGGTCAAGGAGGCGGGACGGCGCACGACCATCCCCGCCGGGATCGCCGGAACGTGGGACGACTCGCAGATCTACACCATGCTGAGCGATCTCATGCTCATCTCCGGCGAGGCGTCTCTGCGTGCCAGCGCGTGGGAGCTGCACCTGCTCCTGCTGTCCAAGTCGGCCATCTCCGGGTTGCTCGGGGTCATGTTCGACGGGGAAGGGCTGCTCCAGCGGCAGGGCGCGGCGGTCTTCACCTCGGGCTTGCAGGGCGCGACCAGAGACCAGAAGATCATCAGGACGATCGTGCACGAGCTCGGCCACGCGCTCAACCTCGCCCACCGCTTCGAGCGCGCGGTCGGCCGGGCCGACTCGACGTCGTTCATGAACTACGACTGGCGCTACCGGGGCGGCGGTCACGAGCTGGACTACTGGCAGGACTTCGCGTTCACCTTCGACGCCGACGAGCTGGCCTTCCTGCGCCACGGCCCGTTGACGGCGGTGATCCCCGGCGGCGAGCCCTTCCACACCGTCCGCTACTGGGCCGACGGGGCCGGCGGGCACTCCCCGTACGCGCCGGAGATCCCCTTCGACGGTTACCGGCTGACGCTCACCGCCCCCGAGGCCGGCCCGGTCTTCGCCTTCGGCCAGCCGGTGTTCCTCAAGGTCACGCTGGAGAACCGTTCCGCGGCGAATCTGGAGGTGGAGCGCTGGGTGCTGGACCCGAAGGCGGGCCCGCTGGAGATCCTGGTGGAAGATCGGCTGTCTCGGCTGCTGATCGCTCAGGAGGTGGTG
>NZ_JBHSPA010000136.1:4154-207172 GCF_042656245.1 Nonomuraea insulae | reverse complement strand
CTGGTGCGCCGCCGTACGGACGCACCGGAGAAGGCGACGGCGTTCACCCCGATCGCCCAGCGCTGCATGGCCGCCATGGACGCCGACGCCAAGATCACTCTGCCGCCGGGCGGCGCGCTCAGCAACAATGTCAACCTCACCTTCGGCTCGGCCGGGTTCACGTTCGCCGAACCCGGCGAGTACGACATCACGCCGACCCTCGGCATCTACGGCAACGACCCGGCCGGCGCCCCCGTACAGTGGCTGGCCTCCGGCGAGCCGCTGCGCATCCGCATCACCCCGCCGCAGGGCGTGGCCGAGGAGCGCGACGCCGAGGTCCTGCGCACGCCGGACGTGGGCGCGTGGTTCGCCCTCGGCGGCACCGACGCCCTCGCCTCGGCGCGGGAGGCGCTGGAGGAGGTACGCGAGCGCCGCCAGGCTGAGGCCGGGGTCCAGGATCCGATCGTGGCGGCCATCGTACGGACTGCCGCGCTCGACGCCGCCCGCCCCTCGATCCGGCTGGAGGACACCGAGTTCGTCCGCCGCGACGGCGACCCGGGACAGGCCGCGCGATTGTTGTCCGCCCTCGACGCCGAGGCGCTGCGCACCTTCGACCCCTACACCGCGCAGCAGACGGCCGACCTCGCCCGCCGGTACCGGCAATAGTCACCCGGGAAATTCCTCCGTCCTCCCTGTCGATTCCGGGTCCGGCCGATCGACGCGTATGCGAAAGCGGCCGGAACCGGAAGGGAACAGACCATGAGGAAGATCATTGAGCAGGCCGTGGTGACGCTGGACGGGCAGATCAGCACCCCGCAGAACTGGCTGGGCGAGCTGTGGGCGGGGGAGATGGAGCAGCGCTCCCGTGACCTGCTCTTCGAGGTCGACGCCCTGCTGTACGGGCGCGTCACCTACGAGCAGCACGCGGCGGTCTGGCCGCACATGGAGGAGCAGTTCGGCGACTACGCCGTCAGGATGAACACCATCAGGAAGCACGTGGCCTCCACGACGCTGAAGGACACTACGTGGAACGCCACCCTCATCGAGGGCGACCTCATCGAACAGGTCGCCAAGCTCAAGGAGGAGCCCGGCGGGACCATCCTGAAGGTCGGCTCCGGCGGCCCGCTCAGCCGCACGCTCCTGGAGCACCGGATGGTGGAGGAGTACCTGTTCTGGTTGTTCCCGGTCATCGCGGGCAGCGGCGCACGGCTCTACGACGGCATCGACACCACGTTCCTGAAGTTGATCGACGTCACGAGGCTGGAGAACGGCATCCTCGGCCTCACCTACGCCCCCCGCTGACTCACCACCGCACGTGGAGCGCGAGCGGGCCCCGGTGATCCAGCGTGCCGCGGTAGTCGATCCGCTGGTCCGGTACGAGACGCAGCCCCGGCAGGCGTTCGGTGAGCAGCCGCAGGGAGATCTCGATCTGGCGACGGGCCAGCCCGGCACCGGGGCAGTAGTGGGCGCCCTGGCCGAAGACCACGTTGGCCTGCGGCGGCCGGGCGAGGTCGAACTCCTCGGCCCGCTCGAACGCCTCCTCGTCCCGGTTGGCGGAGGCGAGGCAGAGGGCGATCTCGGTCCCTGCGGGCAGGTCACGTCCTCTGAGCATGGTGTCGGTGGTCGTCACCCGCAGGAAGATGTGCGTGGGGGTGTCGTAGCGGGCGATCTCCTCGGCCGCGTTCGGCAGCAGGTCGGGCCGTTCGCAGAGCAGCCGCCACCGCTCGGGCCGGGACAGCAGCCGGAGCAGGCCGTTGCCCAGCAGCGCCGACGTGGTGATGTGTCCCGGCAGGGCGACCCCCAGGACCAGGCCGACGAGCCCGGCCAGCTGATCGTCGGTGAGGGGCGCGTCGCCGGGCGCGTACGCGGCCAGGTAGGAACTGATCACGTCGTCCCGGGGCGCGGCCCTGCGTTCGATCACGTACCGCGCGATGAGCCGTTGGAAGCGCACCCAGCTCCGCGCGCACTCGACCCGCTCCTCCTCCGAGCTGAACTGGTGCCCCATCCCCATCGCCGCCGCCGCGCGGCTGTCGTCGCCGAACGCCGTGCTGTCCTCCTCCGCGAACCCGACCAGCCGGGCGATCACGTCGACGGGGAGCCGGTTGGCGTACTGGGCCATGAAGTCGGCGCGGCCGTCCTTGGCGAAACCGTCGATGAGGAGCGCGGCCCGCTCGGCGATGTAGGGCTCGGCCGCGCTGACCCGCTCGGGTGACAGGGCCGCCGCCGCGGGGGCGCGTAACCGCCGGTGCGCCTCGCCGTCCATCGTGATGAACGTCTCCCGGTTCGGGAAGCCCTCGGCCAGCTCCTCGATGATCGCCGGCGGGAACGGCGTGAACGGCCGCAGCGTGTTGGCCGAGGAGAAGGTCCGCCCGTCGCGCAGGACCTCGCGCACGTCGGCCATCTTCGTCACGACCCAGGCGCCGATCACGGGCGAGAAGAACATGGGCTCCTCGCGCCGGGCCCGTTCGTAGAAGGGATAGGGGTCGCTCAGGTGCGTGCGGAGCGGGTCGTAGAGATCGCCCAGAGACATGCCCATCACCGTTAACCCGGAAGGTGGCAATTGATCCGACTATAACTCGCGTCTGTCACAACGCCGGGGGCTGTCTTGTCTTAGCTGAGGAGGGCTCGTGTGGGCAGGCCGGCATAGCGAAGGCGCGGGTTGAGATGTATACGGAATCCCTGGAACAGACGGACACGCTCGATCGGGCCGCGTCCGCGTTCATCGAGTTGCGCCCGCGCCTGTTCGGCATCGCCTACCGGATGCTGGGCAGCGCGGCCGAGGCCGAGGACATCGTGCAGGAGGTGTGGTTGCGCTGGCAGGAGGCCGACCGCACGATCGTCGAGAACCCGTCGGCGTTCCTGGCGACGATCACCACCCGCCTGTCGATCAACGTCGCCCAGTCCGCCCGTGCCCGCCGCGAGACGTACATGGGGCCGTGGTTGCCCGAGCCAGTCGACACCAGCCTCGACCCCGCGGTGGGCGCGGAGCGGAGTGAGGCGCTCGAGTTCGCGGTCCTGCTGCTGCTCGAAAGGCTCACTCCCACAGAACGGGCCGCGTACGTGCTGCGCGAGGCCTTCGTCTACCCCTACACGCAGATCGCGGAGATCCTCCAGCTCAGCACGGTCAACGTCCGCCAGCTCGTGAGCCGCGCGCGCAAGCACGTGGCCGGGGCGCGGCACGAGCCCATCGACAGGATCGAGCACCGTCGTCTGCTGAAGGTCTTCCTCGACGCCGCCCAGACGGGGAACGTCGGCGCCCTCGAAGACCTCTTCGCCGCGGACGTCGTCAGCACCTCCGACGGCGGCGGCATGAGGGGCGCGGCACGGTTTCCCGTGGTGGGCCGCAACCGGGTGGCGAGGTTCATGGCGGCGTTCGCGCCGCGGGTCTGGCCGGGCGAGGAGATCACGTGGGTCGAGGTGAACGGGCGCCCCGCGGTGATCGTCCCGCGTGGCCGCGGCGCCGTCATGATGCTCACCGTCGAGGCCTCGCCCGAGGGCATCCATCACCTCATGTGGGTCATCAACCCGGTCAAGCTCGACTCCTACGAACGCTCGCGCGCCCGCGCGGCCTAGACCGGGGAGAAGATCAAGGAGGCGTTGTGGCCTCCGAAGCCGAAGGAGTTCGACAGGACCGGTCCCGGCCTCATCGGCCGTGTGTAGCGGACGGCGTCGATGGCGCAGGCCGGGTCCAGCGCGTGCAGGTTCGCCGTGGGCGGGACGGTGAGCTCGGTGAGGCTGAGCACGCTCGCCACGGCCTCGATCGCCCCCGCGGCCCCGATGGCGTGCCCGGTCACGCCCTTGGTGGAGGTCACCGGCACCGCGCCGGCGCCGAACAGCCGGGTGATCGCCCTCGACTCGCTCAGGTCGTTGAGCCTGGTGCCGCTGCCGTGGGCGTTGACGTGCGCGATCGCCTCCGGTTGCAGGCCCGCGTCGGTGAGCGCGCCGTGCATGCACCAGTACGCGCCATCGCCGTCCTCGGGCGGCGCGGTGATGTGGTGGGCGTCGGAGCTCCTGCCGTACCCGGTGAGCTCGGCGTAGATGTAGGCGCCGCGCCGCCAGGCCTGCTCGAAGTGCTCCAGCACGAGGAACGCGGCCCCCTCGGCGAGCACGAACCCGTCACGGTCGGCGTCGAACGGCCGGCCGGCCCCCTCGGGATCACCGGTACGCCGTGACAACGCCTGGCACCGGTCGAAGGCGAGCAGCACGGTGGCGTTGACGCAGGCCTCGGTGCCGCCCGCCACCACCAGGTCCGCCGAGCCGTCACGGATCAGCCGCGCTCCCTCGCCGATGGCGTGGGCTCCGGAGGCGCAGGCGGTGCTCACCGACATGGTGGGGCCCTGGATCTGGTGCCGCATGCTGATGGCCGCCGCCGCCGAGTTGGGCATGATCATCGGCACGTACAGGGGCCCGGGATCGCCGCGGCCCGCATGGCGTCCGGCCAGCATGGTGCTCTCCATGGTCTGGCTGCCGCCGAAGCCGGTGCCGGCCACGACGGCCCGCCGCCGCGGCGGCGTCTGGACGTCCCCGGCGTCGTCGAAGGCGTCGGCGAAGGCGTCGGCGACGGCGCACACGGCGAGCTGGGCCACCCGGTCCAGCCGCCGCGCCTGCTTCTCACTCAGGTACAGGGCCGGGTCGAAGTCGTGGACCTGGCAGGCGATGTCCACCTCCAGCCCGCCGGTGTCGAACGAGGTGATCTTGCGCGCGGTGGGTTCCACGCTGAGCAGGGTGTTCCACAGCTCCTTGGGGCCGGCTCCGGCCGGCGTGCGCAGGCCGATGCCGGTCACCGCGACCCGTGGCCTCATCGGGCGGGTTCCCCGACCAGCTCGCGGACCCGTTCGAGCAGGTCGCCGACGGTCTGCGCGCGGGCGAGCGTCTCACGCGGAATCGGCCCGCACGTCTCCTCCATGCTGACGTGCAGTTCGGCGAGGTCCAGGCTGTCGGCGTCGAGTTCGATGCGCAGGCGTGCCTCCCGGGTGACCCTGGCCGGGTCCACCTTCAGGACGCGTACGCAATGCTCGCGTACCACTGCCAGGATCTCTTCGTCGCTCATGTCCGTCCTCCTGTCGGCCTGTCGGTTCAGCGTCACCGATGGGGCGGCGAAGGGACGGTGGTGACCCGGCGCTCGTGGTCAAGAAATTGAGCACCTTTGGTCAGGCCAGTCCTGCCACCGGCTGGCCGTTGAAGCGGCCTCCGAAGCAGACGAGCCTGGTCTGGCTGTCGGGGCTCGGCAGGATGACGCCCGTTCCCAGCGCGCAGTCGAGGAACGTGACCGCCTGCGCCGGTCCGGCGGTGACGATCGGCAGCGCGATGGCCGCGATCAGGGTGGCGAGTACGGCGATGACACGCGACATTACCCGGCTCCAATCACAAAGAGTCATACTTAGTAACTCATAGTAGCCAGGAGGTCGGATGCGCAAACGCACTTGCCGGACGTGTCAACCCATACACGATAAGTAATCATGATAATACGGAACGTGATGATCTCGCGCTGCCAATCGAGGACTCACGTGTACAAGCACACCCTGTTCCTGCTGACCACGACCGCCGCGGCCGTCGCCGTCCTGGCCGGAGCCGCCGGAGCCGTCACGCCGTCGCCCCTGCCCTCAACGCCCGCCGCCGTGTCATCGGAAGCGCTCCCGGAAACCCCCGCCGGCCCGCCGCCGGACGTTCAGGAAGCCGCCGCACCCCTCATGAACTTCTGCGTCTCCCTGCGGACGCAGTCCCTGGCCGCGGCCTGGATGAGCTTCCTCACCAGCGGCAGCCTGCAGAACCTCCCCCTGCTGGCGGTGGCCGCCTGCCCGGCGGACAGGACCGCCCAGACCACTCCCGCGCCGTGAACCGCATGACCACGAGGAGATGAAATGCCCACCCTGACTCCCAGGAGCCTGATCCGAGGCGCGGCCATCCCGGCCGCCATGGCCCTCGCCGCCACCGCCCCGCAGGCGGCCGCCCACACCGGCCAGACCCTGCTGACCTGCACGGTGAGCACCACCTCCGGCAAGCCGATCACCCTCGACCCGCCCGTACGGCTCGTCGCCCAGCGCGTCACCGCCCGCGCCACCCTCGCCCTGAGCCAGTGCACCTCGCCCACCGGCGCCCACGCCCGGCTCCGCTCGGGCTGGCTCACCGCGCACGGCACCGGCCAGGCCTCCTGCGTCAGCGTCAGCGACATCAACGCCGGCGGCCGCATCACCTGGTACGACGCGGACAAACGCCAGGCCGGCACCTCCGTGCTCAATCCGGACACGGTCAGGACGGGCACCGTCAAGAGCTACAACCCCGGCAACCTGTTGCTGAGCGGCAAGGTGACGAAGGGCCGGCTGACGGGCGCGACCGTGACGGGCAACGCCGTCCCCACCTCCGACGTCAGCGCGTGCGCCACCACGGGCCTCACCAGCGTGGCCGGCGCCGGCAAGGTCACCTTCACCGTCTGACCCCGTCGCGTGGCCGCCGGCCCAGCAGGTAGACCAGGACGGTCGCCACGATCGCGGTGCCCGAGGTGAAGAGGAGGCCATCGCCAGGCCGTAGCCCGCCGCGGCGGCCCGGCCACCGGCAGAGGGGTCGAAGGAGGCGAAGAACACGACTCCGATGATCGCGACACCGAGCGCGCCGCCGACCTGCTGGGCGGTGGACAACACGCCTGAGGCCATGCCCGCGTCACCGGGGTCGATGCGGGCGAGCACCGCGTTGAGCGACGGCGTGACGAGCAGTCCTCCTCCGACGCTCTGCACCATGAGCGTCGGGATGACGACCGCGGGCGTGAACGGCAGGCCGCCGATCAGCACGGCCGCGGTCGTCGCGTACCCGAGGGCCAGGAGGATCGCCCCTACCTCTAGGACGCGCCGGCCCCACTTGGGCACGAGCCTGCCCGCGATCATGCTGAAGACGAAGAACGTGGCCGCCGCCGGGGTGTAGACCAGCCCCGCCTCCAGGGCCGGCAGGCCCAGCCCGTCCTGCAGGGCGATCGACAGGACGAGGTAGTAGGAGGAGAGCAGGGCGTAGATGGCCAGGACCAGGAGGATCCCGACGGAGAACGACCGCGTGCGGAAGAGGGACATCCTCAGCAGGGCGTCACGGGTGCGGCGTTCGATCAGGACGAAGAGGGCGAACGCCACGATGGCGGCGGCCAGGCCGGCCCAGGTCCACCACGGCCATCCCGCCTGCCGGCCCTGGATGAGCGGGAAGGTCAGCAGGAACAGCGCGGCACTGAGCACGGCCACTCCGGGGAGGTCGAGCCGGCGTGCCAGCGGCGCCCTGGATTCCGGCAGGCGTCCGGCCGCGAGCAGGATGGTGGCCAGGCCGATCGGGACGTTGATCCAGAACACCGGCCGCCAGCCGGAGCCGAACAGGTCGACGCCGATCAACAGGCCGCCGACGAGCTGACCGCCGGCGAGCTGCGCCAGGCCGGCCGCGCCGATCTGGACGCCGACCTGGCGGCCTTCCAGATCGACGCGGTGCTCACGGCCGCGAACACCGCGCTACGTCTCGGCGACCACGACGCCGTGGACAAGGTCCGCCGCCTGGTGGAGGCAATCCTGTGATCTCGATGTCGCACCGGGCCGCCGGGGTCAGGACTCCTCGGCCACGCCCAGGTACATCACCTTCGAGTTCGCCGGGTTGAACGCGATCGAGGTGACCCGGTCGTAGGCGTTGTGGTTGGTGGTGACCCGGTTACGGCGGGAGTCGTACCGGTAGATGTCGGTGCCGATGCCGGACCAGCCGGTGCCCCAGACGAAGTAGAGCACGCCCGGGTCCTTCGGGTGGGCGGCGAGGAGCGGCCCGTTGGGGATGGTGATCCCGTCGCCCTGGTCCACGACCGGGGTGAAGCGGTGGCCCCCGTCGAGGGACCGGTAGATGTGCCGGCCGCCGGACGGCGCGTTCGCGTCCGTCTCCTCCAAGTTGAGGCCCATCGCGTACACGACGTTCGGCGCCGCGGGGGAGATCGTCGCGCTGAACACGTTGACCCGGGAGCCGCCCAGACCGGTGGACGAGCGCCACGTCCGCCCGCCGTCGTAGGTGACGCGGGCGCCCTCGGTGGCGGCGCCCATGACCACGTGGTTCCTGTTGTACGGGTCGAAGGCCGCGGTGTAGACCATCAGCAGCTCGCCCTGCGGGAAGGCGGGCACCCCGACGGCCTGCCAGGTGCGCCCGCCGTCACGCGAGTCGTGCAGTTGCCCGTTGCCGTCCGCCACCCGCAGGCGGTCGCCGCTTAGCAGGTCCGTGGTGAGCCCGGCCACCTCGTCCGCCGGGGAGGTGAGCTGCGTGATGCCGTGGGGCGTGACCAGCGAGAGGTTGCCGTCGCCGTCCCAGGCGTAGGCCCGGCCGCCGCGGGCCGCGGTCAGCGTGATGTTCGAGCCCTGCACCTTGCCCACCTGCGTCCAGGTGCAACCGGCGTCCTTCGAGGTCAGCAACAGGTTGTTCGACATGGCCAGCAACTCGCCCGCACGGTCGAGCGTGACCAGCCCGCGGGTGTAGACGATCGGCTGCGGCGCCTGGCTGGTCGGCGTGATCGTTTTGCCTTCGTCCCTGGTGAAGGTCACAGAACCGTCGCCGGTGACCGTGTCGCAACGCGGCTGCTGCCAGCGGCCGAAAGCGTCGATCCCGGCCGCTGGATCATCGGCCGCTACGGCGGGCGTGGCAGCCGGATCATCGGCGGTGACGGTGGGCGTGGCCGTAGGGTCATCGGCCGCCAGGGCGGGTGTGACCGACAGGACCGCGAACGCGGCCGCGACCCCAAGGGTGATCATCTTCTTCATTACAGCCTCCAACTGGACGTTCTCGCTCTGTCCTATCGGGGAGAGGATCGCGTACGCTAGGCCAGGCCGTGGCAGATCTACGACATTGCAGGAATACGACAGGAGTTCATGAGCACCGACGACAACGCGCTCTCGGCCGTCGGGGTCGACGCCGACGACGAGCGGATCTACCGAGACCTCCTGCGTTGCCCGCGCGCCACCCTGCCCGAGCTGGCCGAGCGCACCGGCCGCACCACGGTGGCGCTCCGCCGCGCCTTCTCCCGGCTGGAGGCGCTGGGGCTGGTCAGCCGCATGGCGGGCCGCCCGATCCGGTTCCTGCCGACCCGGCCCGACGTCGCCGTGGCCGCCCTCATCTCACGCAGGGAGGAAGGGCTGGCCCAGGCCAGGCTGGCGGCGCTCGCGCTGCTCGCGGAGACGCCGCGCACGGAGAACCAGTCGCCGGAGGAGCTCGTCGAGGTCGTCCAGGGTCAGGCGGCCGTGGTGCAGCGCTTCACGCAACTGCAGCAGACCGCGACCGAGGAGCTCCTGGTGCTGGACCGGCCTCCGTACGCCCAGGACCCGATGGAGCAGAACGTCGAGGAGATCGACCGCCTCGCCCACGGCGTCCTGGTGCGCGGCATCTACGATGTCTCGGCCCTGGAGATCCCCGGCAAGCTGCGCCTGGCCCAGGAGGCCGCGGCGGCCGGCGAACAGGCCAGGATCAGCCCCGAGGTGCCGATGAAGCTGGCGATCGCCGACCGCAAGAGCGCGATCCTCCCGCTGAGCACCGCCGCCTCGGCCCATGCGGACAGCGCGGTGATCGTCCATTCCTCGACGTTGCTGGACGCGCTCGTCACGCTCTTCGAGGTCCTGTGGCGGGCGTCCCTGCCGCTGCCCGCCGCCCCCTCCGGCGGGCACGCCGGCCTGCCGGATCCCGAGCTCTTCACGCTGCTCGCGGCGGGTCTCAAGGACGAGGCGGTGGCGCGGCAACTCGGGGTGAGCCTGCGTACGATCCACCGGCGGGTCAGCGAGATGATGGACCTGCTGGGCGCGCGCACCCGCTTCCAGGCCGGCCTCCTGGCGGCCCGCCGCGGCTGGTCCGACCCAGGCTGACAGACGTTTCTACCGCAGCCGGTGGCGGACCTGGGCCGACAGCTCGGCCGCGCTGTCGCGGAGCGCTTCGGTGAACGTTCGCCGCAGGCGTTCGTCGCCGGTCCCCGGGCGATGGGCGACGGCCGTCCTGCGTACGGCGGCGGGGTGGTCGATGCGCACCAGCGCGACGGCAGGGGGCAACGCGGCCGCGGCCAGGCCGGGGACCACGGTGACGCCCAGTCCCGCGGCGACCAGGCCGAGCTTGGCGATCCAGTCGCGGGCGACGAAGGCGATGCCGGGCTCCCAGGAGTCCTCGCTCCAGGCTCCGAGCAGCGTGGTGCCCGGCTCGGTGCTGCCGATGATCCACCGCTCGTCGCGCAACCTCGCGGTCGTGACGCTTCCCTGGCCGGCGAGAGGGTGATCAGGGGCGACCGCGACGAAGAGCGGGTCGTCCAGCAGGAAAGTGAGCTCCAGGTCGCCGGGCGGATGCCGTGGTGGCGTCACCACGGCCACGTCGAGGCGCCCGCGTTCGACGGCGGTCAGCAGGCGGGGGCTCGTTCCCTCGCGCAACGACACCCGTACCTGAGACTCCCTGCCGGACCAGGCGGCGAGCGCCTGGGGGACCAGCGCCGCCATCGCCGTGGAGAACGCGCCCACCCGCAGCCGCCCCGACGGGCGCCCGCTGAGATCCCGCAGGTCCTGGTGGGCGGACTCCAGCGCCCCGAGGACCGCGTCGGCATGGCGGAGCACGACCCGGCCCGCCTCGGTGGGCTGGACGCCGCGCGCATGCCGATCGAACAGCGCCCGGCCGGCCGCCTGCTCCATGAGCGCGATCTGCCGGGAGACCGCCGACTGCGTGTAGCCCAGCCGCTCGGCCGCGATGGAGAACGACCCCTGGCGAGCCGCCTCACGGACCACGCGTAACCCCAGCACCGTGAACTCGCTCATGCGAAATATTCATATCACCTATGCGTGACTTTCGTTTGAAGCATTGCCGTCCCGCTCTTTAACCTCTTGTCATGAGCGCAGCCGAGAACAACAGGAAACTGCTCCAGCACGTCTTCGAGGAAATGTCCAAGGGAAACACGCGGGCGTTCAGGGACGCGATGGCCGACGATTTCCGGTGGGTGTTTCCCGGGAACTGGTCGTGGTCGGGCAGTTGGGGCCCGAAATCGGTGGCGCTGGAGGGCATGCTGGGGCCGCTCATGGAGCAGTTCGCCGACTACAGGAGCGCGGCGGACCTCGTTCTCGCCGACGGGGATCATGTCGTGGTCCGGGCTCATAGTCAGGCCACCACCAAGCGCGGGCAAACGTACGACCAGACGTACTGCTTCGTCTTCCGCGTCGCCGGCGGGCGGCTCGCCGAAGTTGTCGAGTACTGCGACACCGCCCTGGCCGAACGTGTGCTCACCCCACCGGCCCGGCCGGAAAGCTCTGGGTATATTCGGAAGAGGTGAGGGGGCCCCTGTCATCAGGGGACGCTTCCGAGCGAGGGAGATCGCCATGCCTGGTAATAGAGGCGTCGTGTACGAAGGCCCAGGCAAGGTCGAGGTACATGAGACCGACTATCCCGAATTCGAGCTGAAAGACGGCCCCGGGGTGAACCCGGCCAACGTCGGCCGCAAGTTGCCGCACGCCGCGATTCTCAAGACGGTCGCGACGAACATCTGCGGCAGCGACCAGCACATGGTCCGCGGACGCACCACGGCGCCCCCGGGCCTCGTCCTCGGCCACGAGATCACCGGTGAGGTCGTCGAGACCGGTCCCGATGTGGAGTTCATCAAGACCGGCGACCTCGTGTCCGTGCCGTTCAACATCTCCTGCGGCCGCTGCCGCAACTGCAAGGAGGGCAAGACAGGAATCTGCGAGAACGTCAACCCCGACCGGCCCGGTTCGGCGTACGGCTACGTCGACATGGGCGGCTGGGTCGGGGGACAGGCGGACTACGTGCTCGTGCCGTACGCGGACTGGAACCTGCTCAAGTTCCCCGACAAGGACCGGGCGATGGAGAAGATCCTCGACCTGGCCATGCTCGCGGACATCTTCCCGACCGGGTTCCACGGTTGTGTGACCGCGGGGGTGCAGCCGGGTTCGACCGTCTACATCGCCGGCGCCGGCCCGGTCGGGCTGGCGGCCGCCGCCTCGGCGTTCCTGCTCGGGGCCGCCGTGGTCATCGTCGCCGACCTGAACAAGGAGCGTCTGGACCAGGCGCACAGCTTCGGCTGCGAGACCGTCAACATCGCCCTGGGCGAGCCGAAGGACCAGATCGAGCAGATCCTGGGCGAGCCGGAGGTGGACTGCGCCGTGGACGCGGTCGGCTTCGAGGCCCGCGGTCACGGCCACGACGCGCAGGTCGAGCGGCCCGCCACCGTGCTCAACTCGCTCATGGACGTCACCAGGGCGGGCGGCGCGATCGGCATTCCCGGCCTGTACGTGACGGGAGACCCGGGCGCCGCCGATGAGGCGGCCCAGCACGGGTCGCTGTCCATCCGGATCGGTCTCGGCTGGGCCAAGTCGCACACCTTCGCCACCGGCCAGTGCCCCGTCATGCGCTACAACCGCCAGCTCATGCAGGCGATCCTGCACGACCGGGTACAGATCGCGAAGGCCGTCAACGCCACGCCGATCTCGCTCGACCAGGCGCCACGTGGCTACCACGAGTTCGACCAGGGAGCCGCGCGCAAGTACGTCCTGGACCCGCACGGCACGATCAGCGGATGATCACTGCTGGAGGCCGCCGGACCACCGGCGGCCCTCCGGTCGACACCTACGACAACTGCCGGCGGGCCAGGCGGCGGCCGAGCGCCTGAGCCGGCAGCTCGACGAAGCGGTAACTCAGGGCGGCGCAGCCGACCACCACGGCCAGCAGCGCCACCGACCAGGTGATCCGCCCGGGGAGTGGCACCGGGCCGGCGTCCGGGACCAGCCGCCGCAGGGCCTGCACCGCGAGGGGGTGCAGCAGGTAGACGGAGTAACTGAGCAGCCCGAGGCGCACCAGGAAGCCGGGCATGACGTATGACCGCAGCCGGCGGCCGATCACGAACGTCAGCCAGGCCGCCGCCACCGCGGTGGACCAGCTCCACCTGAACGCCAGCGCCTGCTCGTCGGACATGCCCCAGCCGGGCCCGAACCAGACCGCCGCCGCGATGGAGGCGACCGGCACCAGCCCGATCACCCACCCCCGGCGCAGTTGCCCGTGGTCCAGCCGGTAGAGCGCGGTCCCGGCGAACATGGTGGCCACGATGGCCAGGCTCTGCCACGCCCCGATCCGGCTGTTGATCCCGAGCAGCACGAGGGCCAGGACCGCCAGGACGGCGGCGCCGCACAGCCGTACACGATGGCCGCCGCCGATGACCGCGGCGAGCCCCGCCACCAGCACGACGGCCGCGACCAGCACCAGGAGCTCACCGCCGAGCGTGCGTGACAGGGCGCCGGCCGGCAGCACACCGCCCACGAGCACCGCCGCCATCGCGAAGACGAGCGCGCAGGTGGTGCTCGCGCGGTGCCGCCCGACGATGAAGAGGGCGGTCACCAGGAGGTAGAACACCATCTCGTACGACAACGTCCAGAACACGTTGACGACGCTGACCACCTGGAGGAAGTCCTGCAACATCGTCAGGTGCGCGATGCCGCCCGCGACCGGATGCTCGCTGAGCTGGCTCGGCAGCAGCGAGTACACCTGCAGAAGACCGAACCCGGTTCCGATGACCGCCGCGAGGATCCACAGCGGGTAAAGACGGAACAGGCGGCCGATCCAGAAACCGGAGACGCTGCCGCGCCGTTCAAGCGAGGCCGGCACCACATAGCCGCTGACGAGGAAGAACACCATGACGCCGTACTGGCCGAGGTCGAACCAGGGGCTGACGGCCCCGCGGACCTCGGGGAAGAGGGGGTCCAGCAGATGCTCGAAGAGCACGGCGAGCACGGCCACACCGCGTAGGGCATCCAGCCAGGTCTGACGGCGGGCCGGTGGGCGCACCTGTGTCCGGACCGCGGCGTCGCTGCTCTCCCTGGTGACCGTGTTGATGGACATCCGGTCACGCTATGCGGTCAACCTGGGTGAATGCTTAAAGGAATGCCCAGGTGAAGTGCCCTGTCCCCCATGAGAGCCACCCGTGACTGCCCACTCCAGCGGGATGTCACCGCCCTGCCCCGCTGCCTAATGTCCTCTGTGTCACCAGGAAATCACCAGCCAGAGGATCGGATTCCATGGACAGCACCCTTTCCCCCGGCCGGCGCCGCCTGCTCGCGTTCCGGCTGCCCGTCCTGCTGGTCGCGTTGTTCGGTGTGATGCTGGCCACAGCCTGGATCAACCAGCTCGTCTCGCCCGTCCCGCTCCTCGCCCTGCCGGTGGGCATCGGCCTGGCCGTCGCCGCCGTGCTCTGCTACCGCTGGTTGTCCAGAACCGTCGAGCTCCGCCAGGACATCCCCGAACTCGCCAGGTCGGCCATGTGGCCCCAGTTGCGGCGCGGGGCGCTGCTCGGGTTCGGCCTGTTCATCCTGCTGATGCTGCTGATCGCGGTGTTCGGCGGCTGGCAGAGCGTGTCCTGGGGCTCCTTCTGGGGGTTCCTGGGCACTGCCGGGATGATGGCGGCCGTCGCGGTCTGCGAGGAACTGCTGTTCCGCGGGATCCTGTTCCGCATCATGGAGGAATGGCTCGGCACCGTGAGCTCCCTGGTCGTGTCCATGCTGTTGTTCGGCGCGACGCACATGGTCAACGCCAACGCCACGTTGTGGGGCACGTTCTCGATCGCCTTGACCGGCGGGATCATGCTGGCCGCCGCCTACGTCGTGACCCGCTCCCTGTGGCTGCCGATCGGCCTGCACTTCGCCTGGAACTTCACCCACACCGGCATCTTCGGCGTCGCGCTCTCCGGCTCGGACATGCCGCCGGAAGGCCTGCTGAGCACCACGCTGTCCGGCCCGACCCTGCTGACCGGCGGCACGTTCGGCCCGGAGGCCAGCCTGCTCGCCCTGCTGGTCTGCGCGCTCCCCACCGTCCTCCTGCTCCGCCGCGCCGCCCGCACCGGCCAGATCCGGCCCCGCCGGGTCTCGTAACTACCTCGAAGTTCATGACCGGGCGGTCATCTCCGCCCGCCCGGCGAGGTGCCTGCGGATGCTCTCGGCGTCGACCCCTCTTTCCTCGGTGCGGTCGGTGCCGAGCGCGACCAGGATGGCCAGGGCCTGGGACCAGTGGTGACGGGCCTGGTCATGCCGGCCGAGCGTGGCGTAGGCGCAGGCGAGACCGTCGTGGGCGCGGGCCTGGTCGCCGCGCTGGCCGAGGTCGGAGGCCAGGTCGAGGGCCTTGCTGTGGTGGTCGAGCGCCTGATGGGGATGTCTGAGGTCGTGTTGCACCCGGCCCATGCCGTGAATGGCCTCGAACTGCCAGTTGCGGTTGCCGATCTCGCGGGCGATGCCGAGGACCTGCCGGTAGCAGTCGGCGGCCGGCCCGGGCCGTCCCTGGCCGCGGTTCAGGGAGCCGAGAGCGGTGAGGGCGCTGAGCTCGCCCAGCCGATGTCCCGCGCCGCGAGCCAGCTCCAGGGCCCGGGTCAGGCAGTCAGTGGCGGACCTGAGGTCGTCGGCCGCGAGATGGATGCGGGCCAGGCCGTTCAGCGCGCGCAGCTCACCGATCCGGTGGCCGATGGCGCGGGCGATGCCGAGCGCCCGCACCAGGGCGTCGAGCGCCTGCTCGCGCTCTCCCGCCGCCCGATGGGCGTTGCCGAAACCGATCAACGCGTCCAGCTCACCGGTACGGTGGCCGATCCTCCGGGCGATCTCCAGCGCCTGGGCATAGTGCTCCGCGGCCTGCGCGTACTGTCCCCGGGATCCGGCGCTCACGCCCAGGCCGTACAGCGCCCGTAGCTCGCCGGTCTCGTGGCCGATGGCGCGGGCGATCGCCAGGGCGCTCGTGGTGTCCTCGACCGCGGCCTCGTACCGGCTCGACACGGAATGGATCTCGCCCAGCTCCAGCAACGCCTCCATCTCGCCAGGACGATCCGCCATCGCGCGGGCGGCGGACAGCGCGCGCGTGTGCAGAGCCTCGGCCTCGGCGTAACGGCCGCGGCCACGCAGGCATCGGTGCAGGGTGGCCGACAGGTGTCGTACGTGCCGGGGGAAGTCGTGTTCGGCGGCGTACTGGGCGAGGGCGAGCAGGTTGGCCAGTTCCGTGTCCAGCCACGCCGCGTCGGGCGCGGAAGGCGTGCCAGGGACGGGACGCGGGCGCGTGTCGGCCTCGTAGGGGTAGAGCAGGTCCATCGCCGCCGAGGCGGCCCCGCTGTAGTGGTCCAGCAGCCGCGTCATGGCGGCGCGCCGATCAGCTGCGGGCTCCTCGTCGGCGACCCTTTCCGCGCCATGGGCCCGGACCAGGTCGTGGAATCGGTAGCGGCCGGGATTCTGCTCCTGCAGGAGGTGAGCCTCCAGTAACCGATCCAGCAGCGCCGTGGTGCGCGTGACGGTGGTGGCCAGCAGCGCGGCGGCCGCGTCGCGGGCCAGGTCCGTCCCGGGATGCAACGCCAGCAACCGGTAGGCGCGCCGCTCGGCGGCGGTGAGCTCCCGGTAGGACAGGTCGAGCGCCGCGGCGATGCTGCGGTGCCCCGCCTGCAACTCGCTCAGCAGGCGCCGATGCTCCTCCAGGCGCTCCAGCAGGTGCTCCACGCTCCAGGCGGGATGGGCCTTCAGCCGGGCCGCGGCCAGGCGGATCGCCAGCGGCAGCAGCCCGCAGCGCCGCACCACCTCGGCCAGCGCCTCCAGCGGCGCGTCCGTGACCCGCTCCTCGCCGGCGGTCCTGGTGAAGAGCGCGATCGCATCCGGGATCGGCAGGACGTCCACCGAGATCGTACGGGCGTCGTCCAGGCCGACCAGCCGCCGCCGGCTCGTGATCAGGACCAGCGAACCCCCCGCCCCCGGCAGCAGCGGCCGCACCTGAGCCTCGTCGGCGGCGTTGTCCAGCACGATCAGCATCTTCCTGTCGGCCAGCATGGTCCGATAGAGCGCGGCCCGGTCGTTGACGTCCTGGGGGATGGCCTCCCCCGGCACGCCCAGCACCTCCAGCAGGCGAGCGAGCGTTTCCGCCGGTTCGGCCGCCGCCACGCCCTGGGAGTGACCGTGCAGATCCATGAACAGATCCCCGTCGGGAAAGCGCGCGGCCACCCGATGGGCGGCGTGCACGGCCAGCGCGGTCTTGCCGATCCCCGCCATGCCGTCGATGGCGGTGACCGCCACCGCGCCGCCGTCGCCCGTCTCACCGACCAGGGCCAGCTCCCGCGTACGGCCGACGAAGGCCGCCACGTCGGCCGGCAACTGCCGCGGCGCCGCCCGCGTCCACCGGGGAACGGCCCCGCTCGCGGCGCCCGCCAGGATCGCCAGCTCCGCGTCGTCCAGATCCAGCGCTTCGGCGAGTAATCGCACCGACGCGCTGCGCGGGCGGCGCAGCGCACCTGTCTCCAACCGGCTGACGGTCCGCACATTGAGGCCCGCCCGTTCCGCCAGTTCCTCCTGAGTGAACAGCGCCCGCTCCCGCCACGCGCGCAACAACGAACCCAAGTGTGTTTCCCGCGTTCCTGATGGCATGAAACGCATCCCCCGTGGTCATGTTCCGGATCAGGAAAGGTCTTGCCATGCTAACCCGGGGAATTATCCGGCGCCTGGCCGCTGGGGCTGAGGGGGCACGGGTGAATCGGCGGCCTGTTGCGCCATGGGAAGCGGAAGCACCGCTGCGGGAAGCGCGGAGAGTCATCGAGAATATGCCGATAGTAATGACCGCGTTAGTCGAATATGCGCTTACGTTCCCGTGTCAAAGAACGGTCACAACCTTGTCCGGCCGGTTGTGCGGGCGCACAGTCAAGGCACGATCAACCGGCTCTGGAGGATGCAATGAATGGAAAGGGCGCACCGAATCCCCATAAAAGAAACACGGTAAGACGTCTCTTATCCGCTGGCCTGGCGATATTCGTCGCCTTCTTCATCGCGTCGCCAGCAGGCGCCCTCGCCCTGCCCACCCCGAAGGACTTCGTGTCGAATCTCGACCTGGAGTGCTTCAGGACCACCCCGTACCAGCCACCGGCCGTGACGCTGGTGCTGCGCCACCTCAACCCCGTGCTCTCCGGTCAGCCGCCCGTGCAGGTCACGCTCGGCCAGCGCGAGCAACTGTGCGTCCCGGTGGCCAAGAACAACGCCTTCCCGCCGCCGAACGTGCTCGACTACACCAGGTTCGTCGACCTGTCGTGCTACCGGGTGACCGGGCCCTCACTCAACCTGAATCTGGGGCTGCGCCACCTCAATCCGATCCTGCAGAACCTGCCGGGCTTCGGCGTCACCCTGAACGTGCCCCAGCAGTTGTGCGTGCCGGTCGCCAAGAACGGCATGGTTCCGCCCCCGGACGTCCTCAGGGTCATCTCGCACATCGACCTGCTCTGCTACGGGCACCTGCCGAACCCGGCCATCGGCGCGGCCCTGACCCTCACCCAGCTCAACCCGGTGCTGATCCCCCAGATCCCCGCCAGGTCCGTCCGGGTCAACGCCGCCCGCCAGCTCTGCGTGCCGGTGCAGAAGTCCGGTGACAACATCCCGGTGGACGTGCTCACCATCGCCCGCTGGGTCGATCTGGAGAAGTTCGACATCCTCAGCCAGGCCACCCCCGCGGTGTCGCTCAACCTGAGGCACCTGAACCCGGTGCTGGCGAACCTGCCGCCTGAGCAGCTCACGCTCGCCGGTTCCGTGCAGCTGGCCGTCCCCGTCTCCAAGAACGGGATGATGCCGCCCGGCTGACCCACAACCGCGACCGGGCCGGATGGCCGGCCCGGTCGTGTGGGCGTCGGCAGGCCATTGACGTTGGCGGACATGGTCCCGTAATTTCTCCGTACGGTCGCCGTAACCGTTGCAAAAGGAGCCCAGGTGACGCCCGCCCAGCACACGCCGCCTGTGCCGCCCGTCCCCCCTCCCGCCCCCTCTTCGGCCCCCGCCCCCTCTTCGGCCTTGGCCTCCGCCTCCGCCCCCGCCCCCTCTTCGGCCTCCGCCCCAGGCACGGCCACGCTGCGTGATGTCGCCGAGCTGGCCGGGGTCTCCATCCGTACCGTGTCGAACGTCGTCAACGCCAGCGTCCCCGTGCGGGAGCCGACGCGGCGGCGGGTGGAGGACGCGGTCGCGACGCTCGGTTACCGGCCCAACCTGGCCGCGCGACGGTTGCGCTCCGGCCGGGCGCAGGCGATCGGCCTGGCCGTGCCCGACGTGACCGTGCCGTACTTCCGCGAGCTGGCCGACGCCGTGCTGGCCGCGGCGCGCGTACGCGGGATGGCCGTCGTCGTCGAGCAGACCCACGGCGACCTCGAACGCGAGCGCGCCGCCCCCTTGAGCCCCCGGCTGCGGCACGTGGACGGGGTCATCCTCGCCGCGGTGTCCATGACGGAGCCCGACTTCCAGGCGATGCGCGGCCCGGCGCCCGTCGTGCTGGCGGGCTCGTCCGTCCGCTCCGACGCCGTCGACTCCGTCACCCCCGACGCGTACGCGGCCGGCCGGGCGATCGCCCGGCACCTGCTGGCCACCGGGCGCCGCCGCCCCGCGGTCATCCTGCCGGGCGACACCCACTGGCCGCCGGAACACGACGACCGCTACGCGGGGTTCGTGGCCGGGCTGGCGGACGCGGGCATCGCGCTCCCGGCCCACCGGGTCATCGCGGCCGAGGCGGTCACCCACGGATCCGGGGCCGACGCGGCGCGGGAACTGCGGCTGGACCGGCCGGAGTTCGACGCCCTCTACGCCCTCGGCGACACGCTGGCGCTGGGCGCGTTGCGGGCCCTGCACGCCGCGGGGCTGAGCGTGCCCGGGGACGTCGCCGTCGTGGGGTTCGGCGACATCGAGCAGAGCGCCCACAGCAACCCGACGCTCACGACCGTCGACACCGGGCGGCAGACCATCGCCGAGCAGGCCGTGGCGTTGATCGCCGCACGCGTGGAATCACCCGCCGCCCGCCAGGCGCCGCCGCGGCGCCTCACGGTCGACTTCCGCCTGGTCGAAAGGGAGTCCACCCGTGTCCCCTGACGACACCACACCCCCACCCCGAATACCGGCCCCCGGAGGAACGGCGAGACGGACACCCCGGGAGCCCACGGGACACGGGGCACAGGAACCGGCGGGACCGGGGGCTGGGCACGTGACGCAGGGTGCGGCGGGATCGGCGGCGGAGCACGTGGCGAAGGAACCGACGGGATCGGCGGCGGAGCACGTGACGCAGGAACCGACGGGATCGGCGGTGGGGCAGGTGGTGCAAGGTGCGGCGGGATCGGCGGCGGAGCACGTGGCGCGGAAGCGGGCGGGGCGGGTGGCGCGGATGCGGGACGTGGCCGAGGTCGCCGGGGTGTCGACCAAGACCGTGTCCGAGGTGGTCAACGGCATCGGACAGGTCCGTGAGAGCACCCGCCTGCGGGTCAAGGCCGCCATCGAGGAGCTCGGCTACCGGGCGAACCCGGCCGCGCGACGGCTCAACTCCGAGAGCACCGGCGTCCTGACCCTGGCCCTGCCCCGGCTCGCCTCCGGCTGGCACGCCGCACTGGCCGCCGCCGTCATCGAACTCGCGGAGAGCGGCGGCACGGTGGTGGCGCTGGAGCCGACCGGCGGCGACCGCGAACGCGAGCTGGAAATCCTGCGCAACGACTCCGGAGTGGCCGACGGCGCAATCCTGGCACCGCTCGCCCTGGACAACCAGCCAACGAGCACGCCCCCGGCCACGACGGCCACACCGGCCACACCGGGCACGGCCACACCGGGCACGGCCACACCGGGCACGGCCACACCGGGCACGGCCACACCGGGCACGGCGGGCACGGCGGCCACACCGGGCACGGCGGGCACGGCGGCCACACCGGGCACGGCGGGCGCGATGGCAGGCACGGTCGCAGGTGCGGCAGGCGAGGCAGGGGCGGTGGCGGGGGCGCCGGTCGTGCTGATCGGTACGCGGCGGCTGCGGCTGCCGTTCGACCAGGTCGTGGCGGACCGCGCGGCGATGGTGGAGGCCGCCGTGGCGTTGCTGCGCTCGCACGGGCGCGAACGCATCGCCATCCTGGGCACCGAAGAGCTGCCGCACCTGCCACCCACGGATCCGGGTCCCGGGCCGATCGCGAACTCCACGAACCGCCTGTCACCCGCCGACCCGGGCCTGCGGGTGGCCGCGAACTCCACGAACCGCCTGTCACCCGCCGACCCGGGTCCCGGGCCGATCGTGAACTCCACGAACCGCCTGCAACCGGCCGAGCCGGGCCTGTGGGTGGTCGCGGAGTCGGCGACGCGAGCCGCTGGTTACGCCGCCGTGGACCGGCTCGTCGCGGGCGGCACCCCGTTCGACGGGCTGGTGGCGCTCGACGACGCCCTGGCCTTCGGGGCGCTGCACGCCTTACGCGACCGCGCCCTCGCCGTCCCGGCGGACGTGGAGGTCATAGGCGTGGGCGGCGCGGCCGAGTCCGCGTACTCCTGGCCGAGCCTGTCGACCGTGGAGGCGGACGTACGCGACATGGCCCGCCAGGCGCACGCCTGGTTGCTGGACCGGATCGCCGGCGACACCGGACCGCCGCGCCACTATGACGTCCCGTTCACCGTCGTGGAACGCGAGTCCACGCGCTGATCCCCCCGCGATGACGAAGGAGCGACAAACACTCAGCCACCTTTGCAACGGTTACGGTAACCGTTGCAAAATCCCCCCTGCACCATAGGAGGTGCAATTGTCCACACCCCCTCTCCCCAAAGCCGCCCGCCGCGTCGTCCTGGCCAGCTTCATGGGCTCGGCCTTCGAGTGGTACGACTTCAGCCTCTACGGCACCACCGCGGCCCTCGTCTTCAACCAGGTGTTCTTCCCCGAGTCGGACGCCGCCGTCGGCTCCCTGCTGGCCCTGACCACGACGGCGGTGGGCTTCGTCACCCGCCCCATCGGCGGCATCGTGTTCGGCCACTTCGGCGACCGCGTCGGCCGCAAGAAGCTGCTCGTCCTGACCATGATGATCATGGGCATCCCGACCATCCTGATCGGCCTGCTGCCCGGCTACGCCACGCTCGGCCCGATGGCGCCGGTGCTCCTGCTCCTCATGCGCATGCTCCAGGGCATCGGCCTGGGCGGCGAGTACGCCGGCGCGGCGCTGGCCACGATCGAGTCGGTGCCGCGACACCGGCGCGGCTTCTTCGGCGCGATCCCGCAGATCGGCAACCCGGCAGGCGGGATGCTCGGCAGCGTCGTCGTCCTGCTGTGCAACACCCTGACCTCGGACGAGCAGTACGCCGCGTGGGTGTGGCGGGTGCCGTTCCTGCTCAGCGGGATCCTGCTGGTGTACGCGATGGTGGTGCGCCTGCGCCTGGCCGAGACCGGCGACTTCGACCAGGCCAGGCGTGAGCGCAAGGTCGAGCGGGCCCCACTGGTGGCGCTGGTCCGCCACCACTGGCGGCCGCTGCTGCTCGGCCTGGGCGCCCGCAGCGCCGACGCCGTGTCGGGCAACGTCGCCGGCGCGGTGGTGATCGCGTACACCGTGACATATCTGCAGATGTCCAACGACATCAGCCTGGTCAACAACATCCTGCCGAACCTCCTGTCGATCCCGCTGATGTTGTGGATGGGCCGTTTCAGCGACGTGATCGGCCGCAAACGGTTGTTCGTGTGGGGGCTGCTGGCCACGGCGGTCGCCACGTTCCCGCTGTTCGGGCTGATCGACACCAAGGTCCTGCCGCTCATGGTGCTGGGCATCACGATCTTCAAGCTCTGCAACAGCACGCAGTTCGCCGTGCAGAGCGCCTTCCTCGCCGACGTCTTCCCGACGGAGGTGCGCTACACCGCGGTGTCGGTCGTGTACCAGGTCAGCTCGATCATCGGCGGCCTGACGGCGCCGGCCGCCGCGGCGATCCTCATCGCCTCGAACGGCAACCCCTGGCCGCTCGCCGTGGCGATCTTCGCGGTCTGCGCGCTGAGCGCGGCCTGCGCCGCCGCCATGCGCACGGACACCGCAAGCCCCATTCCCCAGACGCAAGGAGCGAAATGAAGAACGGACGTCCTGACGTCATCATCGTCATGACCGACCAGCACCGGGCCGACGTGTGCGCGCGGGAGGGGTTCCCGCTCGACACGACGCCGTTCCTGGACTCGCTGGCCAGGGAGGGGACGTGGTTCGACAAGGCGTACACGACGTCGCCGCTGTGCTGCCCGGCGCGGACCAGCCTCATGACCGGGCGCTTCGCGAGCGCGCACCGGGTGACGCAGAACCCCGCCGCCGGCCGCGCGGTCTTCGACGACGACCTGTTCGGGGTGGCGCGGGCGGCCGGGTACGCGACCGCGCTCATCGGCAAGAACCACACCTACCTGCGGCCGGAGAACGCCGACTTCTTCAGCGACTACCAGCACGGCGGCCGGGCGGGCGGCTCGAAGGACCCGGTGGAGGCGGAGTTCGAGAGCTGGCTGAGCGGCCTGCGGCACCGAACGGCGGGGGAGGCCACGGACTTCCCGGTCGAGGTGCAGAACCCGTACCGCATCGTGGACGAGACGTTGTCCTGGGTCGGGTCGGTGCCGGAGGACCAGCCGCTGCTGGCCGTCGTGTCCTTTCCGGAGCCGCACAATCCGTACCAGGTGCCGGAGCCGTACTTCTCGATGTTCCCGCCGGAGTCGCTGCCGCCGGTCCACGCCGGCGCGGACACGCTGGAGGGGCTGCCGTTCGCGTGGCGGTACCTGCGGCGGCTCGGCGAGAGCGCCTACGACGACTACGCGCAGGCCATCGACCGGGCCAGGGCCAGCTACTTCGGCATGTTGCGCCTGATCGACGACCAGGTACGCCGCCTGCACGACGGGCTGGAAAGCCGGCACGCGAGCCGCGAGCGGGTCATCGCGATGACGGCCGACCACGGCGACTATGTCGGGGAGTACGGACTGGTGCGCAAGGGGGCGGAGATCTCGGACATCCTCGCCAGAATCCCCCTGCTGGTGAACGGCGACCAGGTGACCGCACGGCCTGACGCGCATGACGCGCACGTCTCGCTCGCCGACCTCATGCCCACCCTCTGCGAGGCGATCGGCTGGCCGCTGCCGCCCGGCGTGCAGGGCCGCAGCCTGTGGCCGCTGCTCACCGGGCAGTCGTACCCGGCCGCGGAGTTCGGCAGTGTGTACGTGGAGCAGGGCTTCGGCGGACTGCCGTACGAGCAGGACGACGTGCCGTCACCGATGCCCGGCCTGTTCACCGACGGCCCCGGCGGCGCCGCCCGCTTCGACGAGCTGAACGCCGTCACCCAGGGCGGCCGGAGGCGCATGGTCCGCAGCGGCGACTGGACGCTGCACGCCGGCATCACCGGAGACTTCCGCCTCCACGACCTTCGCTCCGACCCGCTGGAACTGGTGAACCGCTGGGCGGACCCGTCGGCCGCGGAGGCGCGGACGGAGCTGCTCGCGCGGCTCGCCGTCTGGCAGATGCGGGCCGAGGACCCGCTGCCGGTGGTGCCAGGCGGATACCAGGGCAAGCGCGACCCGCGCAACTATCTGGCCCCCTACGCGCGGCCCGCGATCACTTCGGGTGCGTCGAGCTCGTAGGATCGCGCATGTGATCGAGCGTATTCTCCCCGGCTCGGTGGTCGCCGTCGAGGCGTTCGACGACGACCCTGACGCGATGTTGTTCCCCGAGGAGGAGGCGGTGGTGGCCCAGGCGGTCGCCAAGCGGCGCAAGGAGTTCGCCACCGTACGCGGGTGCGCCAGGACGGCGCTGGCCGAACTGGGCTTCGCGGCCGTGCCGATCCTGCCGGGGGAGCGCGGCGCGCCGATCTGGCCGCCGGGCGTGGTCGGGAGCATGAGCCACTGCCTCGGATATCGGGTGTGCGCGCTCGCGCGGGATCAGGACATCGAGACCATAGGCGTGGACGCCGAGCCGAACGCCCCGCTGCCTGAAGGGGTGCTGGAGGTCGTCTCCGACGCCGCCGAGCGGGCACGGATCGCCGTCCTGGCGGCGGCCCGCCCGGAGGTGTCGTGGGACCGGCTGCTGTTCTGCGTCAAGGAGGCCGTCTACAAGGCGTGGTTCCCGCTCACCCGGCAGTGGCTGGACTTCTCCCAGGCGTCCGTGGTCATCGATCCGGCGGGTACGTTCACCGCCCGGGTGCTGATCGAGGGCACGGCGCCGGACGGGCGGCCGCTGACCGGGTTCGAGGGCAGGTGGCTGGCGAACGACGACCTGGTGATCGCCGCCATCGCCGTGGCCGACGTCAGTGGCCCTTGAACGCCTCCTCCAGCCACCATGAGGCACGCTCGCGGGTGACCTTGGCGTGGACGAGCAGCGGCCGGTCGCGCGGGCCCTTCAGCCAGGCGGTCACGGCGTCGAGGTCCGACACGGCGGAGACGGTGACGGCGGCGCAGCCGTAACCGCGCGCGATGGAGGCCAGGTCGGCGGGCGGGAAGGTGACGGTGTCCAGGGAGTGGCCGGCGAAGTGGTGCACCTCGGCGCCGTACGCCTCGTCGTCGTAGACCACGATCACCATGGGCAGCCCGAGCCGGACCACCGTCTCCAGCTCCGCGATGCCCATCAGCGCGCCGCCGTCGCCGAGCGCGGCGATCGGCAGGCGGTCGGGGCGGGCCAGCGCGGCGCCCACGGCGGTGGCCAGGCCGAGGCCGACGGCCTGGAAGCCCTGCGTGAAGCAGAAGCCGCCCTCGTCGGGGACGTCCAGGAACATGGCCGGATAGCCCATGAAGTTTCCGGAGTCGGTGGCCACGATGCGCTCGTCGGGAAGCAGATCGTCCAGGGCGATGGTGAGCGTCCTGGGGTCGATCCGGCCGTCGCCGCTCTCGTCCTCGTACGGCACGCTCCGCCAGGGACGTTCGGCGGCGATCCGGTCGGCCAGCGCACGCGTACGGTAGCCGCGCAGCACCGGGTTCGACGGGCGCGACCCCGCGGGACGCAGCGCGTCGGCGACGGCGGCGGCCGCTTCGGGAATGTCGCCGACCAGCCCCAGGGAGACCCTGCGGTGGGTGGCGATGGACTCCTCGTCCAGGTCGATCTGGATGACCTCGGTGCCGGGCCCGATCAGCGCCCCGTGCCGGGTGGTCCACGCGTTGAGCGAGCAGCCCCAGGCCACCAGGATGTCGGCGCCGCGGATGAGCTGGGCGGTCAGCGGGGAGGAGAACCCGCCGCTGACGTCGAGGTCCCAGGGGTTGCCGCGGAAGAGTCCCTTGGCCACCGCCGAGGTGGCCAGCAGCGCCCCGACGAGGTCGGCCAGCTCTTCGAGCTCGCGCCGGGCGCGCCGGGCGCCGCGTCCTGCGATGAACACCGGCTTCTCGGCGCGCATCAACATCCAGGCCAGGGCCTCGGCGCCGCCGTCCGGCCACACGCGGGCCATGGTGCCGGCCGTGCCCGGCTTGCGCGCGGGCATGACCGGCGGCCCGTCCGCGGCGGACGCGCCGTCGGCGTGCTGGACCTCCAGCGGCAGGTTGAGGAGGACGGCCCGCCGGTCGCGGGTCGCCGTCGCGTACGCCTCGGCGGTGGTCTCGGCCGCGGAGTCCGCGTCATCCACCCGCATCGGCACCGCGCCGACCGCCGTGGCGAGGGCGTCCTGGTCGATGCGGAAGTTGGAGAGCGGGTCGGTGGCCTCGCCGGCCAGCACCACCAGAGGGGTGCCGCTCTTGGCGGCCTCGGCGAGCCCGGTCAGCGCGTTGGTCAGCCCTGGTCCCTGGTGCACGCTCACCACGCCGACCTTGCCGCTCATGCGGGCGTAGGCGTCGGCCATCGTGGCGGCCCCGCCCTCGTGACGGGCGGCGACGAAACGAGCGCCGCTGTTCACCAGCGCGTTGGTCACGTGGAAATTGCCACTGCCCACCACGCCGAACACCGTGTCCACGCCGAGTGCGGCCAGCGTGCGGCCCACCACTTCGGCGACGATCATCGCCCCGCCTGGGGGCCGGTGGTCTGCGCCCATAAGCCGGGAGGGAGGCCGGCGGCCTCGATCGCATCCATAGCGCCTTACAGTAACGGCATATCACTGTCCTTGGTGATCGAAACGCGGTCCGTCACGCCAGGTCTGATGCGACGCAGGGGTCCCGGTGGAGTGGCCGTCGGCCCTCACCAGGCCCTGCTCATCCTGAGGGCTCATCCTGAGGTGGCGACGGTGACCGTCGGGTACCCGATCGGCGCCACGGCCTGGCCGGCCTGCGCGACCCACGCCTGTCCCGTACGGGAGTCGGAGAGGATGTGCTCCACCGCCTCGGCGATCAGAGCGGGAGAGGCGATCAGGTAGCCCGCGTCCACGAGGGCCTGGCGGAACGAGGTGATGATCGGGGTGTCCACCAGGCCGGGGCAGAGCGCGTTGACGCGGATGCCGTCGGCGGCCAGCAGCATGGCGGCCGAGCGCACCAGCCCGATCAGGGCGTGCTTGGCGGTGGCGTAGAAGATGTCGGGGGAGGCGCTCAGCCCGGCGAGGCTGGAGACGACGATGATCGAGCCCGACCCCTGCGCGCGGAAGGCCGGCAGGCAGGCCTCGATCCCGTAGACGGCGCCGTCCAGGTCGACGGCCATGGTCTCGCGGTAGCGCTCGGGGGTGAAGTCGTGCAGGCCGCACCTCCCGGCGACGCCGGCGTTGAGCACGGCGACGTCCAGCCGGCCGTACGCGGAGATCGTCTCGGCGACGGCGGCGCGGTTGTCGTCGGGCCGGGTGACGTCCAGGCGGACGAACCGGCCGCCGATCTCGTCGGCGACGGCCGCGCCCGAGACGGCGTCGAGGTCGGCGACGGTGACGCGCATGCCCGAGCGGGCCAGCCGCCGGGCGACGGCGGAGCCGATGCCGCCGCCCGCCCCCGTGACGAGCGCGACGGGGGAGCCGATGCCCGCGGTCATGCTCGCTCCTCGTCGGAGAGCCGGTAGATCTCGGCGCCACGGCGGCCGAGACCGTGTTCACGCAGATAGCGCCGTCCGTAGAGGCGCTGCACCGCGACCAGGGCCACCAGGGTGACGACGAGCAGGCCGTCGTCGAGCGCCGGGACCAGGTCGATGGGCAGGGTGAGCGCCATGAGCACGCGGATCACCGCGTCCACCGCGAACGCCGCCGCCCAGATGGCCGTGATCCGCCGCATGACCTGCCTGAACGCGGGAAAACGTGCCCAGCTTCTCTCCCAGGCCGCCTGCTGGTCCGGGGGCATGACGATCCGGGCCTCGTACAGGAACGGCTGGGAGCGCAGCAGGCTGAGCAGGAGCCACAGGGCCAGGGCGGCGGTGCCCCAGCCGTTGCGTACGAGCAGCGCCCGCGGACTGCCCGTGACGAACGACATGGCGACGGTCAGCGACATCGTGCCCAGGACGAAGAGGGCGATGCCGTTGATCCGCCGCTCCTTGACGATGCCGTACACGGCCCGCGCGGCGGGCAGGACACCGCCGGCCAGCAACGCGGGGAACTGGCCGACGCCGGCCGCGCGCAGGCCGTAGAAGATCGCGAGCGGGCCGATCACTTCGAGGACGAGCACGCCGAACATCGCCCGCCGGCCGCCGGCGGCGCTGGAGACGGAGGTCATCGCGGCGTCTCCCCTGTGGTGGTGGCGGCGAGGAACGCGGTGACGACCTCGCGGGTGTAGGCGCCGATGTCGATCGCGTACGGCCCGTTCAGCCGCGACGCCGCCGCCTCGATCGCGCTGCGGATCATCACGGCCATGGACCTGGTGTCGAAGTCGCGGAACTCACCGGCGCGCTGCCCCTCGCGGAGCAGCTCCTCCAGCCCCCGCACGCCCGGCTCCTGGTGTTCGGCCGAGGTGTAGGCCTCTCCTGAGGTGTTGCGCAGGTGGGAGCCGAGCTCGGTGAGCGCCGTGATCTCCTTGGGATGGTCGCGCAGGAACTCCAGATTCGTCTCCACGTACACCTGGAGCCGCCCGGCAGCCGTGCCCTGCTCCTCCATCCTGTCGATCATGAACTGGGCGCCCGCCCGGTAGACGTCCTCGACGATCGCCATGATCAGGTCCTGCTTGCCGGCGAAGTGGTAGGAGATCAGCCGGGGGCTGCTGAGCCCGGCCCGCTCGGTGATGCGGGCGAAGGACGCCTTCTCGTAGCCCAGCTCGGCGATCGTGTCGATGGCGGCCCTGATGATCTGCGCGCGACGCGCGGTGTTGGTGACGGAGTCACGGGACGGTTTTATCTGCATAGATAAAAAATGGTACGCCCAGATAAAACCAAATGTCCAATCCGCAGTGCCCAGAGCGCGTTCCTGACCGCCGTGGTGCGCCGGCCGTCCTGCTGCTACGGAAGCTGCGCCGCGCACACCCTGACGCGGGCTGCCATCCGGCTTCTGGAGACCCGGTGGGCGCCGGATCATTACGATCGGGGTCGTGGAGTTGTGGGAGCGTTCCGCGACATTGGAACTCCTCGACGACCTGCTGCGCGACAGCACGCGTGGCGGGCGCGTGGTGGTGGTCTCCGGTGAGGCGGGCATCGGCAAGTCCGTGCTGGTGGGGGAGTTCGCCCGGCGGTGCGGGGCCCGGGCGCGGGTGTTGTGGGGCGGCTGCGACAGGCTCCTCACGCCGCGGGCGCTCGGGCCGCTCCACGACATAGGCCGCCAGACCGGCGGCCTCCTGGCCGACCGGCTGGGCGCCGGCGCGGCCCAGGAGGAGATCTTCGCGGCCTTCTCGGATGAACTGTCCGGTACGCGGACCCGAACCCACCCCCTGGTCGTGGTGGAGGACGCGCACTGGGCCGACGAGGCCACCCTGGACTGGCTGCTCTGGCTGGGGCGGCGGATCGGCCGGCTGCCCGCGCTGCTGGTGGTGACCTATCGCGACGACGAGGTGGGAGCCGAGCACCCGCTGCGGGGCGTCCTGGCGGGCCTGCCGAGCGCGGTCGTACGGCGGGTGCGGCTGCGGCCCCTGTCGCCGGCCTGCGTGACGGAGCAGGCGGATCGGGCCGGTCGCGACGCGGAGACGGTTCACCGGCTGACGGGAGGCAACCCGTTACTGGTGACCGAGCTGCTCGGAAGCGAGGACGCGGAGGTGCCGGCGACCGTACAGGATCTCATTCTCGATCGGATGCGGTCGCTGCCGCCGCCCGCCAGGGAGCTGGCCCAGCTCGTGTCGGTCCTGCCCACCTACGCCGACGCGGCCGTCGTGGCGGGAGCGTCGGACCTGGTCGAGACGTGCGTCGACGCCGGGGTGCTGGTGCCGGCCGGCGACGGCGTGTCCTTCCGCCACGAGTTGTTGCGCGGCGCGGTGGAGGAGGCGCTGTCACCCGCGCGGCGGGTGGCGCTGCACCGCCGCGCGCTCGGCATCCTGGCCGGGGTCCAGGGCGTCGACCCGGGCCGCCTGGTCCACCACGCGCTCAGCGCGGGCGACGGGGCCGCGATCCTGCGCTACGGGCAGTCGGCCGGCGCGGGGGCGGCCAGGCAGGGTGCGCACCGGGAGGCCGCGGCCCACTACCGCGCCGCGGCGGCGCACGCGGGCCCGCTGCCGGCCGAGCGGCAGGCGGAGCTGCAGGAGACGTACGCGGAGCAGGCATACCTGGCCGGCCTCGCCGAGGAGGCGCTGCTGGTCCGGCAGACCGCGCTGCGGTTGCGGGAGGAACTGGGGCAGAACGAGCTGATCGGCGAGAACCTGCGCTGGATCTCCCGGCTGGCGTGGTGGGCGGGGCAGCGCGAACAGGCCTGGAAGGCGGCGGCGAGGCTGATCACCGTGCTGGAGGCGGGGGACCCGCGGCTCGCCATGGCCTACAGCAACCAGTCGCAGCTCCACATGGCGGCGCACCAGCTCGACGAGGCCGTGGCGTGGGGAGAGCAGGCCCAGGACCTCGCCGACCGGCTCGGAGACGTGGCGACCTCCGTGCACGCGGCGATCAACGTGAACACCGCTCGCCTCGTCCGGGGCGACGAGGGGGCCTGGGAGGCGCTGCGCGCGGCCCACGAACGCGCCGACGCCGCGGGACTGGCCGACCACGCCGCCCGGGCGCTGGTCGTGCTGGCCACGGTGCCGGTCCAGCTCGCCGAGTACGGCGTCGCGGCCCAGGCGATCGAGAGCGCGCTGGCCTATGCCACGGACCAGAACCTCGACGGCTATGTCCAGTACCTGCTCGGCGTGCGGGCCGTGGTGCGTGTGGAGAGCTGCGACTGGGACGGCGCGCTCGCCGACGCCGAGGCGTCGCTGACGCGGACGGTCAAGGGCGGGGTGGCCATGTTCCCCGCGCTGCTGGCGCGGGGCCGAATCCTGACGGCCCGAGGGGAGCCGGGAGCGGCGGCCGTCCTGGAGGAGGCGGCCCGGCAGGCCGAACGCACCGGCGAGGTGCAGCGGCTGGGTCCCGTGGCGGCGGCCCGCTCCGAGCACTTCCTGTGGTGCGGCGAGGCCGGGCGCGCCCGTGAGGAGGCCCGCCGCGGCCTCGATCTGGCCGTGTCCGTGGGTCATCCGGTCTATGCCGGGGACCTGGCCTACCGGTGGTGGCTGGCCGGAGGCGAGCGGCAGGTCCCGCCCGGCGCGGCGAAGCCGTACCGGATGATGGTCCGCGGCGAATGGGCGCAGGCCGCGGCGGAGTGGGCCCGGCGCGGCGCCCCGTACACCCGCTTCATGGCGCTGTCGGCGGGCGACAGGAGCGCGGTCGAGGAGGCGCTGCGCGGCCTGGACGACCTCGGCGCGGTCACGGCGGCCCGATGGATGCGCGGCGAGCTGCGTAAGCGCGGGTTCACCCGGATCCCGCGCGGGCCGCGGCGGGCGACGGCGGCCAACGCGGCGGGCCTGACGCCGCGCCAGGTGGACGTGCTGGCGCTGCTGGCCGAAGGGCTGTCCAACGCCGAGATCGCCGCCCGCCTGTCGTTGTCGGCCAAGACCGTCGACCATCACATCTCCGCGGTGCTGGGCAAGCTCGGCGTCACCAGCAGGGGGCAGGCCGTCGCGCTGGCGTACCGGATGAACCTGGCCGGCGAAGCGGCAAAGTAGGGAGATCTCCCGAATCGCCGCGCAGGGCGAGCGTCCTACCGTTCTCGCAGAGGCCCGCCACGGTGGTGGATCGGGTGGACGGAGGACGCCGGTGACCATCGCGTATCGCCTGGAGCAGCGCCCGGACGTGGAGCCCTCCCTGCTGGCGGCGGAGCGGGCGCTCCACGTCGAGGGCGATCCGCACATGGGACGGCGGTTGTCCGAGTCGGCCTACCGGGCGGCCGAGCGGGTGGCGGACGGGCCCGCGATGGCCAGGGCCGCGCTCGGCCTGGGCGGGGTGTGGCTGTACGAGGACCTCCCTGTCGCCGAGTCTGCCAGGGTACGGGCGTGCCAGAGCCGCGCCCTGGCGGCCATCGAACCGCGCACCTCCCTGGCGGCCCGCCTGCGCGCCCGCCTGTGCGCCGAGGACGACCACCGTGACGGCGGGCACGACGCGATCCTGCGGTCACTGACCGAGGCCAGGGAGAGCGGCGACCCCATCCTGCTGGCCGAGACGCTCAGCCTGGCCCACCACTGCCTGATGGATCCCGCGCACCAGAGGCTGCGGCTGCGGCTGGCCGAGGAGCTGATCGGCCGTGCGGCCTGGACCGGTCGTCGCGGCGACCTCGTCATGGGGCTGGTGTGGCGGACCGTGGACCTGTTCCTGGCCGCCGACCTGCGCGCGGAACGCTCTCTGCGAGAGCTGTCCGACCAGCTGACCACGGGGGACCACCTGGTCGCCGGGTCGGTGACGGAGGCGATCGGCGTCATGCTCGCCATCCGGTCCGGCCGGCTGGCCGACGCCGAGACGTTGGCGGCCGCCTGCGTGGTGCGGGGGCAGGCGGCCGGCAACCTCGACGCCCTCGGCTGGTACGGCACCCAGCTGGCCGCCGTCCGCTGGTACCAGGGCCGCCTGGGCGAGCTGGTGAACTCGACCGTGCCGGGCACCGTCGACCACTATGCGGTGCTCGCACTGGCGGCGGCTGCGGCGGGAGAGCGGCGCCTGGCCCTCGGCACGCTGGCCCGGCTGCGCGCGACCGGTCTCGGTGGGCGGCCGCGTGGCAGGAGCCGGCCGGCCGCGATGTACGGCGTCGTCGAGGCCGCTCACCTGCTGGCCGACGCCGGCGCCGCGGCCCAGGTCTACGAGCTGCTCACGCCGTACGCGGACCTGCCGATGATCGCGGGCGTGGGCGTGGCCTGCTTCGGCTCGACCCACCTTGCTCTTGGTACGGCCGCGCTCACCATGGGACAGGCGGATCGGGCGGTCGAGCACCTGCGCCGGGCCGTGGACGCCAACCTGGCACTCGGCCACTGGCCCGCCACGGCCCTGTCCCGCTGGCGGCTGGGCCACGCGCTGGCCCTGCGCGACCCCGGCGGCAAGGCCGCCCGCGCCGAGCTGGTCCTGGCCGAGCAGGAGGCCGCGGAGCTGGGCATGGTCCTGCCGGAGAGCTCGGCTCCGCGGCGGAGCGACAGGCTTGCCGCTCTGACCTGCCGGCGCGACGGCCGCCAGTGGGAGCTCTCCCTCGGCACCCGTACCACGCTGGTGGACGACAGCGTGGGCATGCGCTCCCTCGCGACACTGATCGCCAGCCCGGGCCGGGAGATCCGCGCCATCGACCTGGCCGCGACCCCGGCTCCCCCGGACGAACCGGCCCATGACAGCGGCGCGCCATCCGACCAGGCGGTGCCGTCTGACCAGGCCGGAGACACCTACCGGGAGCACCTGTTGCTGCTGCAGGCCGAGATCGCCGATCTCGAGTCGGCCGGCGCCGTCGAACGCGCCGCGGCCTGCCGGGCCGAGCGCGACCGCCTGGTCACCGAACTGGCCGCCGCCATCCGTCTGGGCGCGCGCACCCATCGGCTCGCCGACGACCAGGAGCGGGCCAGGATCGTGGTTGGCAAGGCCATCCGCCGCGCCCTGATCCGCATCACCACGGCCGACCCCGTGATCGGCGACGAGCTGCGCGCCACCGTCCACACCGGTGTGTACTGCGCCTACCGCCCCCGCCGCTAGCCCAGGTTCCTGCGTGTTCCCGTTCACCTTCATGGACGGGTAATTCACACGTCACTCAATGGCTACGGTGAGTAGCGGATCAATGGCATAAGGTAACTGGCGCAACTGCTCAGCCCATGGGTCCGGTACGCGCCACCAGGCCGTGGGAAAGCGCGTCCGTGCAGGAGGTCACCCCATGAGCATCCGTCCGGCCGGCATCGCCGCCGCCTCCCTCGGGATCGCCGTGGCCGCGATCGGTGGCCCGGAGCTCGCCCAGGCGCCCGCCGATCCCACCAACCGATGCCCGAGCGGCTACGTCTGTTTCTGGAGCGGCCCCCACTTCACCGGCGAGATGTCCCTCCAGAAGAACCCCGCCAGCCACTCCTGCGGCACGACCCCCGTCGCGTCCGCCAGGACGGTCTACAACCGCGACGACCAGACGTGGGACTTCTACGCCGACACCGACTGCTCGACGCCGACGGCGAACCTGGGCCCGGGTCGGTGGGACGACGAGACCAGCGTGTCCAGCCGGCAGTGACCAGAGGAAAGCCCTGACATGAGACTGCACCTCATCGGAACCGGATCCATCCTGAGCGCCCGGATGAGCGCATCGGCCCTGGTCGACGGCAAGATCCTGATCGACGCGCCGAACGGCGCCATGAAGGCCATGCACCGGGACGGCCTCGACGCGACCGGCGTCGACATCTGCCTCATCACCCACTTCCACGCCGACCACTTCTTCGACATCGTCTTCCTGTTCCTGGAGCAGGGCCTGCTGCGCACCCGCGACAGCGAGCTGGTCCTCATCGGCCCGGACGGCTTCGGTCAGCGGGTGGAGCACCTGTTCGAGCTGGCCTACCCCGGTAGCTGGCCCCACGTGAAGGAGAGCACCCGGCCCCGTTTCGTCGAGCTCGGCGAGGGCGGCGACTGGTCCGGCAACGGCTACGCCATCCGCGCGCTGCCCACGGAGCACACCGTTCCCTCACTCGGCTACCTGATCACCGACGAGGCCGGCACCCGGCTCGGCTACACCGGCGACACCGTCTACTGCCCAGCGGTGGAAGAGCTCGCCGATCAGAGCGCCGCCCTGGTCCTGGACACCTCCTTCCGCCAGAGCAAGGCGGGGCACATGGGCCTGGACGACGTCGAAGCCCTCGCCGACCGTCACCCCGGCCTTCCGCTGGTCGCCACCCACCGCGACGACGACGTCACCAGCTCCACCCGGCCGGCCATCGTCTTCCCGACGGACGGTCAGAGCTTCCAGGTGACGGCGAACGGCCTGACGAACGCCTGACGCCACCCCGCGCGGCGGCTCACGCCAGGGCGGCCACCGCGCGCAGGGTGACGCCCGCGCCGACGAGCAGGACGAGCGAGGCGGTCATGGCGGCGCCGTACGGCCGCAGCCGCCCCAGCCGCCCCACCAGGGCGAGGTCACCCAGCCTGCGCAGGGCGAGCGCGGCCGCCAGCAGCGTGAGCGCCATGCCGAGCCCGTAACACACGACGGTCATGACACCGAACGCGGTACGCCCCAGCGCCATCGCGCCGAGCAGCACCACCAGGGCGGACGGGCTGGGCACCAGCCCCCCGGCCACCGCCAGCGCCACCACCCCACCCGACCACCGCCCATGCCCGTGTTCGTGCCCGTGTCCGTGTCCATGTCCGTGGCCGTGCTCATGGCTGTGTCTATGGCGGAGGGCGGAGCGGAGCAGGCCGACGCCGATCAGCGCGATGATCAGGCCGCTGACCACGCCGAGCCAGCCCAGCACCGCCTCACCCGTGAGCGCCGCGGTGACCGTGACCAGCACCCCCAGGACCAGCACCCCCGCCGTGTGAGTGGCGGTGACCGTGGCCGCGACGGTGACCGCGTCCCGTAGCCGTCCCCGCTGCCCGGCGAGGTAGGCGGCCATGACGGTCTTGCCGTGGCCGGGCATCGCGGCGTGCACGGCCCCCAGCACCAGCGACAGGAGCAGGGCCAGCAGCCCGAGCGGCACGGTCAGCCGATCGGCGCCGACCAGCGTGTTGAGCCGGTCGGCCAGCAGGCCGGTGTAGCGGGTGACGACGTCCACGCCCGGCACGGTCGCCTCGGCCCCGGGGCCGCCCTCGCCCGGTTCCACCGTGAGGTTCGCCCGGCGTACGTCGAGCGGCGAACTGAGCAGGTCGTCGGGGTAGTCGCGCAGCTCGCCCGACACGCTGCCCGCGGGGACGGTGGAGGCGCTGAGGCGCACGCCCTGCCCCTTCGCCGTGATCTCCCGCCAGCCCGAGGTGTCAGCGCGGTAGCTGTTGGCGAAGGTCAGGGCGAGCGGCCGATCGACGAGCAGGGGCGCGGTCAGGCGGCACGTCAGCCTGCTGGTACGCAGCCCGGCGGCCCCCGGCTGATAGGCGAAGGAGGCCTCGGCGACGCGCCAGCCGAGCGGCCGCCCCCCGGCCTGGGCGTGGACCGCCGTGCGCAACTCCGCGCAGGCGCGCCGGGCGTGAGCGTCGGCGGGGCCGCTGACCGGCTGCTGCAGGGTGGGGATCTCGGCGCTGTCCACGATCGCGACGTGCTCGACCCTGTCGCGGTGGATCGTCAGCCCGTCGTAGTGGTTGACGCTGAAGTTGCCCAGCGGATGCGCGGCCAGCACGGTGGCCACGAGTGCCGCGATCACGCCGTGTCCGCCAGCAGCGCCCGAGCCCTGCTCACTCCGGCCGGTGAGAAGTGCGGGTTGATGGACAGCGCCCTGGTCAGGTGCGCGCAGGCGCCGGAGGTGTGCCCGAGCGCGTGCTCGATCTCGCCCCGGTGGTAGGCGAACACCGCGTTGAGCCCGCCGAGCTTGGCGGCGCGGGCGGCGTACGCGGCGGCCTCGGCGTGGCGGCCCGCCCGGTGCAGCGCCCAGCCGAGCGCGTCGGCGACCTCGACGCTCTGCCGTCGTTTCCACTCCGTCCGCAGGTGCCTGACCGCGCTCTCCGGGTCGCCGTGGTTCGCCTCGAACGTGCCCACGGCCAGGTCGTCGGCGACCCCGTTCGCGGCCAGCAACTTGTGCTGGGCGGTGAAGACGGCGTACTGCCGCCTGGCCCCCGCGCGATCGCCGAGGTGTTCGAGCAGCTCCCCGTACTCCACGACGAACGACGGCGAGCGGGCGACGGCGCTGGCGTAGTCGCGCAACGCCTGGTCGGTGTGGCCGAGCGCGGCCTCCGCGCGAGCCTTGCCCACCCGCGAGGGCACGTGCCCAGGATCGGCGGCCAGCGCCTGGCTGTGGGCGGTGAGTGCGCCTCGGGTGTCGCCGTTGCTCCAGGCCAGCTCGCCGAGTTGCCACTGGCAGAAGGCGTACTCGGCGGGGTCGCCGGCGATCTCGCAGGCGCGGTGCAGCAGCCGGCGGGCGGGCTCGGTCCGTCCGCGCAGTTGCTCCAGGCGCGCCGCCCTGGTGAAGGAGGCGAGGTCGGGGTGGCCGTTCAGCATGCTGCGCAGTGTGGCCTCGGCCCGGTCGTAGCGGCCGAGTTCGAGGTAGGCGTCGGTGAGCACGCCGTACAGCGGCCAGCGGTAGGGAGCGGCCTTGCGGGCCCGTTCGCCCCAGCGGACCGCGCCGGCGAAGTCGTGTTCGGCGTTGGACAGGGCGCCCATGCCGATCACGGCGTCGATGTAGGGCTCCCCGTCGGCGGTGGGCAGGCGCAGGGAGCGCTCGAACGCCCCCTGGGCCTTGTCGTAGTAGGCGGCGTCCGCGGTGCGGCGGGCCTGCTCCAGGTACAGGTTGCCGAGGCTCGCCCAGACCGCCGCGTCGTCCGGTTGACCACGCAGGCGGTTCTGGGCGGCCTCGATCGATCCGGCCAGTTCGTACGGTGACCACGCCACCGGCCCGGGCGGCGGCTCGTCCCGCCGCAGGACGCCACCGGGGGCGTACAGGGTCAGCAGGACACAGCCCAGCAGCACGCATCCCAGCAGGGGCAACAATCGCCGTACGCGACTCATCTGATCGGATGTCCTCAGTGGTGGTTCAGCCGGCGGTGACGGGCAGCGCCAGATAGGGGAATGTGCCGGAGATGGGTTTCAGCAGGAACGCCGGGTTGTCCTCGGCGATGAGGCCCGGAGCGCCCTTGCCCGCGGGCTCGCCGAGGAGCATCCGCAGGTTGACGGTCACGACGTCGTCGATGAGGCGGCGGCCGTTCGGGTAGCCCTGGGCGTCGCCCTTGAGGATGCCGTACTTGTCCGGCGCGGTGGCGACGGGCGTGCTCATGTTGAGCCGCAGCTCCTCCGCCTTGGCGATGCCGGGGGAGTCGGTGTTGAGCAGGTGGGAGTTGAGGTCCTGCTTGAGCGGCCCGCCCGTCCGCGCGGCCAGGCCGGTCAGGTAGATCTCCTCCAGGTCCTCGCGCGGCGCCGGCGGCGCCGCGACCTTGGCGCGGGAGGCGACGACCTTGGCCTGGTCCGGGTCGAGCGTGGACGGCACGACGAGTTCGCCGCTCTCGTCGCCGTCCGGGCGCAGCGTGTTGAAGCGGTCGCGTTCCTTGAGCGGGATGATCACCTCGTTGTAGTTGGGGTTACCCAGCCGCGAGACCTGCTTGTAGTCGCTGGAACCCGAGCCGAGCAGGCCGCTCGTCTTGCGGGAGGCCGTGGTCCAGACGCCGATCACCGGGTTGCGGCGCGGGTCGCCGCCGAGCGCGAGCTCCGACTTGGGGATCTGCAGGGCCAGGGAGCTGACGTTCGTCGGCACGCCGCTCTTGACCGGGAAGAACGGCAACCCGAACCTCAGCATGCTGACGGCGTGGTTGTCGGAGTAGAACGGGTCGGCGGCCGTGCCGGTGAAGACCCTGCCCCCTCCTGGCAGGTCGCGGACGGCCTTGCCCCGCCCGTCGGAAGGCGCCACGTACCCGTCGCGGACGAGGGTCTCCGACTTGCCGTCGCGCAGCCTGGTCAGCGTGTAGCTCTGCTCGACCAGGGTGTCCAGCGGCCCGGCCTGGTGCTCGCGCCTGCGGATGAAGGAGGGCACCGGCAGCCCCTTGTTGGCGAAGGTCCACCGGTAGGTGACGGCGGCCCTGCCGGTGCCCGTGTTGTCGACGTGCACCTCGTAGCGGGCGTTGGTGTCGAACTGGTAGGGCTTGCGCGGAAGCTGGAAGGGGATGTAGTTGGCCACGATCGTGACCGTGTCCTGCCGTTCCGGGCTGGTGAAGGCGTACAGGTCGGTCGCGTCGACCTGCTTGTCCAGGGTGGTGGACGGGGCGTCCCAGTGGCTGGTCGCCGTGCCCGGCCGCATCGTGGGGCCGAGCAACATCGTGGTCGTCAGCACGGTCACGGAGGCACCGGCGGCGGCGATCCACGCCCACCGGCTCCGAGCGCTGGTCAGTCGCATCTGTCTCTCGTTTCGCTCAGCGAGTGCCGGGCCGCGCCGTCGCGGCGCGGCCCGGTCTCAGGTCGGGGGTCGCTCTACGGCACGTACTGGACGACCGCGTCGAGGTTGGCGAGGTAGTCGCCCTCGTTCAGCGGGATGCCGGTGAGCTCCCTGACCGTCTGGCTGAGGTAGGCGCTGGTGTAGAACGGCCAGACCTTGGGCCCGATGCCGCCCTCGAACGGGCGCGGCGTGGGCACGTTCAGCACGAACTCCGACAGCCGGTACGTGGCCACGAGCTGCTCGCCCTGAGGCTCCCCGTCGATGTCCACCTGCGCGTGTGTCCCGTCGGGACGCAGGTAGATGTCGTGGATGGCGATCGAGTGCCCGCTCTGGACGTCATTGAGGGCGAAGCCGCCCGGGTAGTAGACGCCGTTGCACGGGTCGATGTGGTCCTGCTTCCACCCGATGGGCATATAGATGCCCTTGTTACCGGGCTTGGCCTCGATGGGCGCGAGGCCCTCCACCTGCACGCCGCGGTCGTCGAGGAGCCTGACGACGTCCTGGCCGAAGTCGAAGTTCGCGTGGCCCTTCGGACCGAAGTACGGGAACTGGAAACACGTGGCGCTCGGCGGCTGGATGGACGGGCCGCCGGGGAACGAGGGGAAGGGGCCCGCGGCCGCGGGGGCGGCCGGTGCCGCCGCGAGCACCGCGGCGCCGATCGCGAGCGTTTGAGCAATGCGGACAAGAGCACGCATGGCTATCGACCTTTCGTCGACTTGAGGCATCGCAAGCCTCTGACCTGCAAGGACCCGCCCAACGTAGTGATTCGATCACTCTGTGTAAAGGGAACTTAAAAGCTTGATCTGAGTAATTCGCGGGGCTTGACTCCGGCATGCGACGGCCGAACAGGGCACCCCGCCGTGCGAGGTGCCCTGCGGAGAAAGTGTCGCTAGAACCAGCCGCCAGGAGCCGAGCCCTGAATGGCGTTGCTCATGACCTTCAGCCCGAGCATGCCGAGCGAGGCGCCGGACGGGATGGGCCGGCTCGGCGGGCCCACCCAGGCGATGGCCAGGTCGGCCCAGTGCATGCCGCTGTAGAACCGGGTGCCGAGTTCCCTGTTGAGGTCGTTGACCCAGACCCGGTCCATGGACAGGATGACCTTGCGCGGGCCGATGCCGCCGTTGTGCGGGACGAAGTTGCCCGGCATCAGGGCCTGCGGCACGCTGAAGTTGACCATGGTCAGCTCGCCGCCGGGCCGGGGCTGCCCGTTGACGCTCGGGGTGGCGAAGAATTTGCTGTCACCCGTGGCCGCGAACAACACCCAGAAGGTGTCGATGTCGTACCTCGCGCCCGTCTTGTTGTTGACGAAGCGGAACGCCCGGGTAGCAGACCCTTCCGCTGGGCGTCTCGATGTTGTCGTAGCGTTCCCCGATCGGCATCCAGGCCGCCCGGCCGCCGTCGACCAGCTCGGCGGGGGCCAGTGCCTCGAACCTGATTCCGGCCCTCTTCAGCTCGTCGAGGAACTCGCTGGAGAAGGTGGCCTTCGCGCTGCCCTCCTTGGACAGATAGCTGCCGATCTGCCCTTGGGCCAGGCAGCCGCGCGCCGGGGCGGCGGCCAGGGTCGGCTGCGTGGACAGCAGGAGGGCGGCGAGGGCGGTGCCGCCGGCGACGAGCGTCGCTCGGGTCAAGCGCATGCTTGTTCTCCTTCGCGGGAGAGCAGGGGGATGGTGTGCCCAAGGGATTTCCCACTGGCACACCATGATTACGTAAAGTAGTTATAGCACTACCCGAAGCGATGGTGGCTGGTGTTCTCCCTGCTAGAACGGGTGCCACCCGGCCGGCGGGTCCTCACCGGTCAGTCCGTCGACGGCCTCGCGGAGCAGGTCGGCGTGCCCGGTGTGCCGTCCGTACTCCTCGATCAGGTCGCAGAGCAGCCGGCGCAGGCTGACCTGGCGTCCGTCGGAAAAGGCGAGGTGGACGAGCTGGTCGAGCCCGCCGGCGCTCAGGGCCGCGTCGAGCTTCGCCCGGGACCGCTCGACGGTGGAGTCCCAGAGCGCGTAGAGCTCTTCCGGGCTGTCCTGGGCGGCCGAGTTGAAGTCCCAGTCGGGGTCGGCGGTCCAGTCCGCGCTGTCCCACGGCGCGCCGAGCGGAGTGCCGCTGAGTTTGGTGCTGAAGATCTGCTCCTCGGCGCACGCGAGGTGCTTGAGCAGGCTGCCCAGCGTCAGAGAGGAGGCGCCGACGCGGGTTCGCAGCCCTGCCGCGTCGAGGTGGTCGGTCTTCCAGCGGAAGGTCGCGCGCAGGCGGTCGAGCGCGCCGACGAGGTGCTCGGCTTCCGTGCCGGCGAGCGGTGGCTCCCACCAGTGATCGTTGTCGGTCATGGTGCCACCGTAGATTCCATTACGGACGTTCTACTTCCGGAATCGCGCTGCCGCCCCACCGGAAGCGTGGGTGGGGCGGCAGCGGTGTCATCTAGAGGAAACTGACGTCCTGGGCGAGGACCAGGTGCTCGGAGTAGCTGACGGTGCTGGTGGAGCGCCGCATGTACGACCGCCAGGCGTCCGAGCCCGACTCCCGGCCGCCGCCCGTCTCCTTCTCGCCGCCGAACGCGCCGCCGATCTCCGCGCCCGAGGTCCCCGCGTTGACGTTGACGATGCCGCAGTCAGAGCCGTCGGACGACAGGAAGCGCTCGGCCTCTCGCTGGTCACGGGTGAAGATCGCCGAGGAGAGGCCCTGGGGCACGTCGTTGTGCAGCGCGATGGCCTCGTCCAGGTCGGAGTAGGTCAGGGCGTACAGGATCGGGGCGAAGGTCTCCTCCTTGACGATCGTGCTCTGGGCGGGCATCCGTACCAGGGCGGGTCGTACGTAGAAGGCGCCGGGGGCGTCGGGGACGAGCTCGCGTTCGCCGCCCGCCAGCAGTTCGCCGCCCTCCGCGGCCGCCTGGGAGAGGGAGGCGCGCATCCGGCCGTGGGCGGCCTCGTTGATCAGCGGGCCGACGAGCGTCTTGCCGTCGAAGGGGTCGCCGACGGGCAGGCGACGGTAGGCGGCCGCGATCCGGTCGATCAGCTCGTCCGCGACGTCCTCGTGCACGATGAGGCGGCGCATCGTGGTGCAGCGCTGCCCCGCGGTGCCCGCGGCGGCGAAGACGACGGCGTTGACGGTCAGGTCGAGGTCGGCGGAGGCGGTCACCACGGCGGCGTTGTTGCCGCCGAGTTCGAGGATGGAGCGGCCGAAGCGGGCGGCGACGCGCGGTCCCACCGCGCGGCCCATGCGGGTCGAGCCGGTGGCGCTGATCAGCGCCACGTCGGGGGAGTCGACGAGCCGTTCGCCCACCTCGGGTCCGCCGAGCAGGAGCTGGTGCAGGCCGGCCGGCGCGCCGGTCTCCGCCACGGCCCGGTCGAGCAGCGCCGAGCAGGCCAGCGCGGTCAGCGGGGTCTGCTCGGAAGGCTTCCAGACGACCGTGTCGCCGCAGGTCAGGGCGATGGCGGTGTTCCACGACCAGACCGCGACGGGGAAGTTGAACGCGCTGATGACGCCGACCACGCCGAGCGGGTGCCAGGTCTCCATGAGCCGGTGCCCGGGGCGTTCCGACGGCATCGTGCGGCCGTAGAGCTGCCGGGACAGCCCCAGGGCGAACTCGCAGACGTCGATCATCTCCTGCACCTCGCCGAGCGCCTCCGAGCGGATCTTGCCCGCCTCGATGGAGACGAGGTCGGCGAGGTCCTCGCGGTGCTCGTGGATCAGCTCGCCGAGCCGCTTGACCAGGTGGCCGCGGACCGGCGCCGGGGTGGCCCGCCATTGGAGGAAGGCGGCGCGGGCCTGGGCGACGGCGCGTTCGACATCGCCTGAACCGCCGATCCCGAACAGGTCCTCGCCGGTGACGGGGCTGCGGGCGCTCAGCGCGTCGCCGTCGTAGTCCTTCACCCCGCAGCGGTCGAGCGCGCCGCGCGCCTTGGCCCGGAGGGTGTCTGTGTCGATCATGTCGTCTCCTGGAGTCGGGTCAGCACGTGGCGCAGCGATTCCTGGCTCTGTGCGGCGTACAGGTCGGCGGGCTCGTGGACGGTGCGTTCCAGCATGTCCTGCATCCAGTGCGCGTTCCGCCCCGAGCCGGTGGCGGCGGTGTCCCTGGAGCCGTTCCCCGCCAGGTTGGACTGGAAGATCCCGGCGGCGGAGCGGGGCAGGAAGTCCTCGTAGACGATCGGCTCCACGCCGGCCCAGCCGCCGTCGATCAGCCCGGCGACGTCCACGGGAGGCTTGCGGCCGTCGGCGGGCCGATCCAGCAGGCGGTAGCGGAAGTAGCCGAGCCCCTGCTTGGCCAGCTCGCTCTCGCTGCCGGGCAGCCGCTCCGCCCAGACCTCCCGCGCGACGTCCTGCCTGGAGGCGCCGGTGGCCGCCCGCGCGTGTGCCCCAGCCGGCCTGTGGTCGGTGGCCGAGCGTGCGTCCACCCCAGCCGGTCCGCGGTCGGTGGTCAGCCGTGCGTCGACCTCGGACAACATCACGTCGTACAGATCGCGACCTGCCGGGGTGAGCGCGATGCCCCTGGCCTCCACCTCGCCGAAGCGCACGCTCAGCGAGCCGTGCTCGACCCGCCCGTCCGGCAGCCGGAAACGGCGCGACTCCGACAGCGCGCGGAAGGAGGTCTGCCGCAGCAACACGTCGGGGCCGTCCCAGCGCGGCGGGCCCTGGATCTCGTCGATCATCTCGATGCCCCGCTCCGACATCCGCCGGTACAGCTCGTCGATGTCGAGCACGCGCGGCGTCAGATGGTTGACGTGGGTGGAGGTGACGCCGCCGATGTCGGCGGCCACGCTGGAGACGGCTTCCAGCCGCCGGTACCAGGAGCGGTCCACCGGCTCGGCGGACAGCTTGAACGCGGCCACCGCCAGCTTGAGGAAGCGCTTGGCCTCCTCGGCGGGCAGCTCCCGCTCCCGCTCGGCCCTGGCGGCCAGCGCGAGCAGTTCGGGCGGGAACAACCGCCTGCGGGCCAGGAACGCCTCCAGCTCCTCCTGCAACCCGGCGTCGAAGAACCGCCGGTCGTCCGGCGTGAGGATCGAGGTGAACACGCGGAACGGGTTGAGCGCCAGCTCGGCCGGCTCGATGGGCCGGAAGGCCGTCGAGACGACGGGGATCGAGCTGGACGCCGTGTCCCGCAGGTCGTAGAAGCCGACCGGATACATGCCGAGCGCGGCGAACACCTGCGCCACCTGCCGCAGCTCCTGCGGCGTGCCGACCCGGATCGCGCCGTGCCGCTCGGCCGTCACCCGCCCGATCGTGCCGAGGCGCTCCGCCGCGCTGCCGTCGCGCCGCAGCACGCCGGCGTTCACCTCGGAGGAGACCTCGACGAGGGTGGTGTAGGCGGGCACCTCCTGCCCGTACATCTCGGAGAGCGCGCGGGCGAACGCCGCGCGCAGCCGCCAGGTGGGAACGACGGTCACGAACTGGTCCTCTCAGCGTCGAAGCAGTCCACCACGGACCGCGGCAGCCTGCTCTTGATCACTCGTTCGCTCGGAGTGCGCGGGAACTCCTCCACGAAGGCTATGTAGCGGGGCACCTGGAAGTCTGCCAGCCGCTCCGCGCACCAGTGCAGCAGCTCGGCGGCGTCGAGCCTGGCCTCCCGCACGGGCCGGATGAACACCTTGATGTCCTGCTCGCCGATCTCGGCCGGGACGCCGATCATGGCGCTCTCGGCCACCGCGGGGTGGGTGTTGAACACGGTCTCGACCTCCCAGGCGGACACGTTCTCGCCGCGTCGCCGTACCGAGTCGACCGCGCGGCCGATGAAGTGCAGGTTGCCGTGCTCGTCGAAGCGGCCGAGGTCGCCGGTGCGCCACCAGCCGTCGCGGCGCGCGGCGGCGGTGCGCTCGTCGTCGCGGAAGTAGCCGGGCGTCACGACCGGCAACCCCGCGGTCCGCACCACGATCTCGCCGATCTCCCCCGCCGGCGCCTCGGCCCCGTCCTCGTCCTGTACGGCGGCGCGCAGGTACGGCAGCACCCGCCCCACCCCCGCGTGCGGACCCTCGGTGTTCACAGACAGGAAGCTCGACGCCTCGGTCTGGCCGTAGCACTCGGCGACGCGCAGGCCGAAGCGCCGCTCGGCCTCCAGCCAGGTGGCCGTGGTCACGCCGCCGCCCCACGCCATCCTGAGCCGGTGCGAGAACTCCGCCTCCGACGGCGGCCTGCCCAGCAGCAACTGCAGGATCCCGCCGAGCTGGTGCACGTGGGTCGCCCCCGACGAGCGCACGTCGTCCCAGAACCGGGAGACGGAGAACCTTTCGACCATCGCGAGCGAGACCGGCCGCAGCAGCGGCACGAGCAACATCTGCGCCCCGCCGATGTGGCACAGCGGCTCCCACAGGAAGTACACGTCGCTCTCGCGCGGGGCCGTGGTGAACAGCACGCCGAGCGCCGAGGTGCGCAACATCCGGTCGGTCACCCGCACGCCCTTGGCCGGTCCCGTGGTGCCCGAGGTGTAGATCAGCGCCACCACGTCCTCCGGCCCGGCCGGCCGCTCGGGAAGAGGCCCCCCGCGCTCGCCGAGCCAGCTCAGACCGGACCGGTCCCTGACGAGCAGCGGCGGCCCCGGCTCGCCGACGAGGCCCGCGTACGCGGCGTCGACGAGGATGAGCGCGGGCTCGCCGTCGCTCAGCAGGTGGGCGAGCGCCGCCCCGCGCAGGCGGGGGTTGACCGGCAACCAGGTGGCGCGCAGCACGATGAGCGCGAGGATCACCGCGATGTGGTCCGGATGGTTGGGCAGCAGCACGGCCACCCGGTCGCCCCGCCGCACGCCGCGGGCGGCCAGCCGCTCGGCCGCCTCCCGCACGCGGGCGGCGAGGTCGCCGACGGTCGTCACCGACCCGCCGAACACGCAGTACGGCGAGTCGGGACGCTCCCCGGCCGACCTGGCGAGCAGGCCGGGGATGGCCGCGTCGGCGATGATCTCCTGCCAGTCCGCCGGAGCAGTCACCTCTTCCTCGTGGCGAAGAAGTCGCGCATGACCTGCTGCGGCTGACCGGACGCCCACGCCTTCCTGTCGATGGAGCGGGCCGCCTCGAACGCCTCCCACAGGCCGGGCGTGATCAGGTCGCGGTAGCGCTGCTTGGTCAGCGCGATGGCCACCGACGGCTGCTCCGCGAGCTGCCCGGCGACCTTGACCGCCGTGTCCAGGACGTCGCCCTGGGGGACCAGGTGGTGGACCAGGCCGATCTCCTTCAGCTCGTCGGCCTCCATGAGCCTGCCGGACATCATCAGCTCCAGCGTGCGCGAGCGGCCGAGCGCCCCCATCGTCAGGTACATGCCGGTGATGCTGGGGATGCCGGAGGTCACCTCGGTCTGGCCCATCCGCACGCCCGGATGCGCGACGCGTACGTCGCACAGCAGCGTGAGCTGGTAGCCGGAGCCCGCGGCGACGCCGTTGATCGCGGCCACCACCGGCTTGTCGATCTCCAGCACCGCGCGGTAGAGCGAGCGGAAGTTGTCCAGCCAGGCGTCCACGTGCTCGGGCCCGAACCGCTGGGTCTCGGCGAGGTCCTGACCGGCGCAGAACGCCCTGTCACCGGCTCCGGTGATCACGACGGCCTTGGTGCGGTCGTCCTCGGCGAACTCGAGGAACCGGCGGCGCACCGTGTCCTGCATGGCCATGTCCCAGGCGTTCAGCGAGGCGGGACGGTTCAGGGTGAGCACGGCGACGCCGCCGTCGTGCCGTACGAGGACGTCGTCCTCGGTCATGCTGGTCTCCTTCTCATTTCGGTGTTGTCGCCGCGCAACATCTGCACCCGCGACGTCTCGGGAAGGCGGAGGATCGGGACGAGCGCGAGCAGCGCCAGCGCGATCAGGTAGTAGGCGGGGGTGATGGCCGAGTCCGTGGCCTCGACCAGGAACTGGCCGATGAACGGCGCGGTCCCGCCGAAGACGGCGTAGGCGATGTTGTAGCCCAGCGCCGCGCCGGTGTAGCGGATCGCCGCCGGGAACAGTTCGGCCTGCGCCACCGCCACGACCGACGCCACCGCCACGAGCGGCACGGTGAGCAGCACCTGCCCGAGCACCGCGCTCCCCATGCCGCCGGTGCCGGCGATGAGGTAGCCCGGCACGGCCGTCACCGCCAGCGCGATGGCGCCCGCGAGGATGACGCGGCGGCGGCCGTACTTGTCGCCGAGCAGGCCCATCACGGGGATGAGCACGCTGTAGGCGCACAGGGCGATGGCGTTGGAGAACAACGCGGTGGTTTCGTCCAGGTGGGCGACCTCGGTGAGGTACGTACTCATATAGCTGGACATGGTGTAGAAGGCGACGGCGTTGAGGGACGCGACGCCGATCAGCGTGAACAGCTCCGGCTTGTAGTTACGGACCACGAGGCGCAGCGGCGCGTGCTCCACCTCGCCCGAGCCCTGCAACGACTGGAAGACCGGGGTGTCCTCCAGCTTCAGGCGGACGTACAGGCCGACCAGCGCGAACGGCGCGGCCAGCAGGAACGGGATCCGCCAGCCCCAGGTCAGATAGGCCTCCTCCGGCATGCCGCTGCTGATCGCCAGCACGAGGAGCGCGGTCACCGCGAACGGGACGGTCTGGGTGCTGTTCGACAGGCCCGACCACATGCCGCGCCTGTTCGGCGGGGCGTACTCGCTGAGGAACGTCGCACCGCCGGAGGACTCACCGCCCGCGGAGAAGCCCTGCACCAGCCGCAGGAGCGCCAGCAGGATCGGCGCGGCGACCCCGACGCCGCCGTACGTGGGCAGCAGGCCGATCAGGGTGGTGGCCGCGCCCATCAGCAGCAGGATGATCGACAGCGTGTTGCGGCGGCCGATGCGGTCGCCGAGCCGGCCGAAGAAGACGCCTCCCGCCGGTCGCGACAGGAACGTGACGCCGAAGATGGCCAGGGTTCCGAGCAGCGCGGTGACCGGGTCGGCGTCGGGGAAGAACAGGGTGGCGATGGCCTTCGTCGAGTAGGCGTAGACCGCGAAGTCGTACCACTCGACGAAGTTTCCGACGGCCACCCCGGACAGCGCGCGGACGGCCATCCTGCGATCACGTGGCGCCTCGGGGCCGGGGGAGGACGACGATGTCGTCGGCTGAGCCATGATCTCTCCTCACCAGAGCCAGTGGCCGGTGTCGGTGAACTCCCAGACGTCCACGCCATCGCGGGAGGTGAACGAGCTGGCCACGTGCCCGTTGAGCATCCGCGTGGCCATGCTGTGGAACTCGAAGAACGCCGAGCGCAGCTCCACGGGGCCGTCGGCGTCGAACGGTCTGGTGTCGCGTACGACGAGGCGGAAGGTCCGGTCGTCCACGCTTTCCAGCGCGCAGTCGCGGCGGGTGGCGCGCACCAGCCTGTGGTGGAAGGCGGCGATGCCGGCCACCGACTCGCCGCCCGTCCCGGCCGCGAGCTCGGGGGTGAGCTGGATGGCCAGCATGCGCATGGCCGAGCGGACGAGCTGGTGCGTGGTCAGCTCGCCGTAGCGCTCGTACAGGCAGTCCACGGTGCAGCGGACGTAGCCGGAGGAGAACTTCGGGCGGGCCTTGAGCACGCGGGCCTCGGGCCACTGCTCGGGATCGAGCACCGGGGCGACGGCCGGGTCGAACTCCGGCGTGCGGGTCACCACCTCGAACTTGAGCGTCTCCTGCTCGGTCAGGTCGTGGTCGTGCTCGATGAAGTAGCCCTCGTCGTACGGGTCGCCCTCCATGGAGAACTTCGTGCCGACGTAGCCGAGCCGGGGGCAGCCCATGTAGCGGCCGTTGCGCGGGTGCCAGGAGCTGAACACCGTGCGGCGCACCGAGGCGGGCATGGCGATCAGCGCGACGCCGGAGTACATCCACATCGGGGCCAGGTAACGGACCCACGCCTTGCGCGGCGACTCCTCGACGTACTCCATCTTCAGGCCGCCGATGATGTTGGTGAAGTAGTGGTACTTGGCGGCGGCCACGGCGGGCGGGTCCTTGTGGATACCCAGCTTCTCCAGGCCCTCCATGTAGCGGTCGCCCTGGTGGCTGGTCAGCACCTTGAACCAGAGGTCGTTGACCGCGGCCTCACCCTTCTCCCGATAGGTGATCGCGGTCAGCGCGGAGAACATCTTGCTGTAGTAGGTGGTGGACAGGGCGGAATCCGCCCTCAACTGGGCGAGATCGGTGGTCACGAATGTCCTTTCTCAATACTCCAGGCCTGGCCGGCGGGTACGCAGCGGGGCGCGGCTGACCTTGCCCGACTGCGATCGCGGCAGGTCGTCCACGAACTCGATCACCTTCGGGTAGCCGAAGGAGGAGTGGCCGGCTCGTACGAATTCCTTGATGTCCGCGGCCAGTTCGGCGCCGGGCGCGTGCCCCGGGGCGGGGATCACGAACGCCTTGACGCGCCGGCCGCGCTCGGGGTCGGGAACGCCGATCACCCCGGCCTCCAGAACGCCCGGGTGCCGCGCGCAGGCCTCCTCGACCTCGGCGGGGCTGATCCGATATCCGGAGGACTTGATCACGTCGTCCTTGCGGCCGAGGTAGAACAGGTAGCCGTCGGCGTCGGCGCGGGCGAGGTCGCCGGTGTGGAACCATTCGCCGCCGAACGCCCTGGCCGACTCCTCGGGCCTGTTCCAGTAGCCGAGCGGGTACTGCGGGTTGGACCTGGCCCGCAGGCAGATCTCTCCCGGCTCGTCCGTGGGCGACTCCCGCTCGTGCTCGTCGAGCACCCTGACGTCCCAGCCGGGCACGGGCAGGCCCATCGAGCCCGGCTTCACCGGGACGCCGGTGAAGTTCCCCGCCATCGGGTACGCCTCGGTCATGCCGTAGTTCTGCAACACGGGGATCCCGAACTGCTCGGTGAACCAGGCGCTCTCGGCCTCGCCGAGCGGCTCGTTGGCGCTGCAGCACACGCGGAACGCCTGCGGGAAGCGGCTGCCCGCGTCGGGGACCTCGCGCATCATCAGCCGCAGCCCGGTCGGGTTGACGAACAGGTTGCTCACCTGGTGCCGCGACAGGGCCTCCAGCAGGCCCTCGGGGTCGTAGCGCCGCTCGGTGGCGTGCACGAAGTTGACGGCGCCGTACCGCCAGGGGCCGAGGATCTTGTAGACCCCCCAGGCCCAGTCGCCCATCCAGTACGAGGTCTCGCCGTCACGCAGGTCCTGGCAGTAGGCGAACTCGTTGTGGCCGATCAGTCCGCGATGCGCGGACACCACGCCCTTGGGGTTCCCGGTCGAGCCCGAGGTGTAGTAGATGAGCGCCGGGTCGTCGGCGCTGGTGTCGGCCGTCTCGTGCTCGGCGGGGTAACCCTCGACGGACTCGGGGCCGGTGACCACGAACGTGGATCCGGCGTGCTCCGACAGGCCGCGGGCGGCGTTCTTCTCGTCGGTGACGAGCAGGCTCACCCCCGCGTCGGAGAGGCGGTACCGCAGCGAGTCGTCGCTCCACAGCGCCGCCATCGGGACGCCGATCGCGCCGAGCTTGAGCACCGCGATGATGGCGGCCGCGGTCTCGGGGCTGGACGGCAGCAGGATCGCCACGCGGTCGCCCTTGCCCACGCCCAATGCCGCGTAACAATTGGCGAATCGTCCGGCGAGATCCTGCAATTCACCCCAGAATACGCGGCGGTCGGCGCCGGTATTGTCGGTCCATATCATGGCGAGTTTGTCGCGGGGATGTTTATCGGCGATGTCCGCGGCTACGTTGTAGCGTTCGGGGACGGTCCATTCGTGGGCTTGGATCAGTTCCTGGTATCGGGACAGGTCGATCACGTCACTTCCTCGATGACCTGGGGGCGGCAGGGCATGGCCCATCGAGGCGAGGAGAATTTCTCGCCCTAAATGATGATTTATGGGTGAAAGCGGTGAATTGATGCTAAACAGCGGGTAAGCGGCCACACAAGGTGGGCCAGTACGAGAGAAACTTTCCGGACCGATAAGCGCTGCTTACGCTGGCCCGCTAGATCTCCTCCCGGATCTCCTCCTGGACCTGCCCGCACGACTCCCGCAACGCCTTCAGCGCCTCACCCAGCAGCGGGTTCGAATTGGCCGCGCGATGCAGGGCCAGGACGTGGCGGTGCGTGTGCGGCGAGGCCGGCAGCCGCTGGGCGCGGATCGCCGGATCCGGCGTGTGCGCCAGCGCGGGCACCACCGCCACCCCGACCCCCGCCGCCACCAGCCCGCGCACCACGTCGTAGTCGTTGCTCCTGAACGCGATCCTGGGCTCGAACCCCCTCGCGGCGCACAACCTGGCCAGACACGTCGAGCCCGCGGAGTCCGCCTGGCTGGAGATCCACTTCTCCGAGCGCAGCACGCCCAGGTCCTCGATCGGCCCGGGGATCCGGTAGTGGCGGGGCAGCAGCAGCACCAGGTCCTCGACCAGCAGGTTCACCGGGGTCAGCCCGTCGGGCCAGGTCATCGGGACCAGGTCGTAGGCGTACACCACGCCCACGTCCACACCGCCGTCGGCCAGCAGCTCCAGGATCCGCGCCGGCTCCCCCTCGTCCAACTGCACCTCGACCCCGTGATGTGCGTGCACCAGGCTCGCGATCACCGGCGGCACCACCCGCGCGTTGGCCGTCGGGAAACTCCCCAGCCGCAGCGCCCCCACTCGTCCCGCGACGAGCGAGGCGATCTCCTCCTGCAGGTCCTCGATCGCCACCAGCAGGTCCGCGCCCCGCGCCGCGATGAACTGCGCCGTCGCCGACGGCTGGATCCCGTGCGCCTCCCGCTCGAACAACTGCGCCTTCACGGCCCGCTCCAGCGCCGCCATCTGCTGCGACACGGCCGAGGAGGTGTATCCGAGCCGCCGCGCAGCCTCGGCGAACGAACCGGTCTCGATGACCTCGGCCAGGGTGCGCAAATGGCTAGGGTTGAGCATTTCGCTACGCTACCGTCACCCCTACCCCCTCCCACCAGCCCCGACGCTGTGATAGCCGTGCCGGGGAAGCGGAACGACCACGGGCGGGGGCGGTCACAGCAGGTGGTCGAAGCCGACGCCCGCCTGCCGCCGGACGGCGTCCAGGAACACCTGGCGGAGTTGCTCCTGCTCGGTGTCGGCTCTGTGGCGGTGGGTGGTGGCGTGTTGCTCGTAGAGCAGCCAGCAGCCGCCGATGCCGTTGAGGAGGCGTTCGAGGAGGTCGGGGGCGGGGCGGGCGGGGTCGATGGGGGTGAGGGGGAGGGAGATGGTGGCCTTGTTGATGAGTTGTTCTGCGGCGGTGATGAGGTTACGCAGGGCGCTGATGCCGTGGATGTGTCCTTCTGCGATGTGCAGGGTGTGCCGGATCAGGGACATCACGATGTGCCGTGGCCGGTTGCCCGCGTTGATGACGGCGATGAGGTCGGGCAGGTAGGTGGTGGCCCTGGTGTGCTGGTCGGCGGCGGTGGCGACGAGCGTGGGGTGCAGGCCGGTGTGCTGGGCGACGACGGTGACGGCGGCGTGCAGCCAGTGGGCGGCGGCGATGGCGGCCGCGGTGGGCTCGATGTGGGTGTGGAGGGCCGGGCAGCCGAAGGGGTGCTGGCGGAGAAGGGTGTCGGCCTGGGAGATGTGCAGGGGTGAGGCGTCCTCGCGGGTGAGGGCGACGGCCTGCTGGGCGCGTTCGGTGAGGTCACCGCGTTCGGCCTGTTCGATGGCGGCCAGTTCGGTGCCGACCTCGGTGACGACGTGCGTGGCGAGGCCGGGGAGGTCGAGATCGCGCAGGACCCGGCCGGTGGCGTGCGCGGCCTGTTCGACCTGGGTGGGGATCGGGCTGGGGGTCGACGACCGGATGATCGCCAGGGTGGGCAGGACGGTGCTGAAGGCCTCGCGCTCCTGCTCTCGCTGCCGGCCGAGGCTGCCGGGCCCGTGCTGCTGGGCGGTGCTGGCGGGGTGGGTGTAGCAGCGCCAGCAGGCGTGGGACAACTCGGTGAGGCAGGTGGCCAGCCTGAGCATGTCGTGGCTGGGACGGGGGCGGGGAAGCTCGGCCACGGTGGTGGCGGTGTCGCCGAGGCCGGTGCTCCATTGGGCGATGAGGGTGTTGCGGGCGCGGTCGATGGCATAGCGAGTCACGCAGACTCCTTCGACGGGGGGAGCTGAGCAAGGTGAGGGTCATGCTCAGGACGTGGCCAGGCTCGGAGAGCGGCCATGCTCAGAATGCTTGATCCACAGCCCGCGCGGAGCGGTTTTGATCCAACTTCTAGCCCGCTGACCAGCGCTTTGTTGTGAATAATGATGTATTGGCCAGCGCCAACATCTCACCCATCCACCAGGCCAGCGTGTTGCGTCCGAACGCTCAAGGTCGGCCACCTAGGGTGAGCGATATGGGGGCCTTGGACCTTGCGCGCTGGCAGTTCGGGATCACCACGGTCTACCACTTCCTGTTCGTGCCCGTCACGATAGGGATGTCGCTGCTGGTGGCGATCCTGAACACCGCCTGGGTGCGCACCGGCAAGCCCGCCTACCTCCGCGCCACGAAGTTCTGGGGCACGCTCTTCCTGATCAACTTCGCCATGGGCGTGGTGACGGGAATCGTGCAGGAATTCCAGTTCGGGATGAACTGGAGCTCCTATTCCCGGTTCGTCGGCGACATCTTCGGCGCCCCGCTCGCGCTGGAGGCGCTGGTGGCGTTCTTCCTGGAGTCGACGTTCCTGGGGCTGTGGATCTTCGGGTGGGGCCGGCTGCCCAAGGGAGTGCATCTGGCCTGCATCTGGGTGGTCGCGATCGGCACGGTGGTGTCGGCCTACTTCATCCTGGCCGCGAACTCGTTCATGCAGTGGCCGGTGGGGTTCACGATCAACCACCGGGCTGAGCTGGTCGACTTCGGGCAGGTGCTGACCAACAAGGTCATGCTGGCCACCTTTCCGCACACGGTCCTGGGCTGCTGGCTGGCCGGCGGGGTGATCCTCATGGCCGTCTCTTCCTGGCATCTGGCCAGGAAGAGGGATCTGGACGTGTTCCGCCCGTCCCTGCGGCTCGGCGCGGTCGCGGTCCTGGTGGGCGCCGTCGGCACCCTCGTCTCCGGCGACATCCTCGGCAAGATCATGACCGAGACGCAGCCGATGAAGATGGCCGCCGCCGAGGCGCTCTACGAGACCCGGCAGCCCGCGCCGTTCTCCCTGTTCACCGTCGGAACGCTCGACGGCACGGAGCCGATCTTCTCGCTGGAGATCCCCGGCCTGCTGTCGCAACTGGCCACCGGCTCCTTCGACGGCAAGGTCCAGGGCATCAACGACATCCAGGCGGCGTACGAGCGGAGGTTCGGCCCCGGGGACTACCGTCCCTACATCCCCATCGCCTACTGGGGCTTCCGGCTCATGATCGGGTTCGGCATGCTCGCCGCGCTGGTGGCGTTCGTCCTGCTCTGGCTGACCCGAGGCAAGCGCGTCCGCGGCAGGGACTGGATCTGGAGAGCCGCCGTCTGGTCCGTCGTCCTTCCCTTCCTCGCGCACAGCTTCGGGTGGATCTTCACCGAGATGGCCAGGCAACCCTGGATCGTCTTCAGCCAGATGAAGACCGCGGCCGGCGTCTCGCCCAGCGTGGGAGCGGGCACTGTGCTCACCTCACTGATCGTCCTGACCCTCCTGTACGGCGCCCTCGCCGTGGTGGAGGTCGGCCTCATGATCAGGTACGGCACGAAGGCCCCTCCCGTCGCCGACGGCGCGGAACCCCACGACGGCGACGAGATGTCGTTCGCCTACTGAGAGGAGGGACGGGCGGGTGGAACTCACCGAGGTCTGGTTCGTGGCGATCGCCGTCCTGTGGCTCGGCTATTTCGTCCTCGAAGGCTTCGACTTCGGCGTCGGCATGCTGCTGCCCGTCGTGGCCGGGAACGCGAAGGAACGCGGGGCGGTGATCGAGACGATCGGCCCCGTGTGGGACGGCAACGAGGTATGGCTGATCACCGCGGGAGGCGCCACGTTCGCCGCCTTCCCCGAGTGGTACGCCTCGCTGTTCAGCGGCTTCTACCTGCCGTTGCTGCTGATACTCCTGGCGCTGATCGTGCGCGGGGTGGCCCTGGAGTACCGCGCCAAACGGGACTCCACGGCGTGGCGGCGGCGATGGGACGCGGGCATCGTGGCGGGCTCGGCCGTGCCCGCGCTGCTGTGGGGGGTCGCGTTCGCGAACATCGTGCGCGGCGTGCCGCTCGACGGCCGCCACGAGTACACCGGCACCCCGGTGGACCTGCTCAACCCGTACGCGCTGGTCGGCGGGCTGACGACGCTGACCCTGTTCGCCACGCACGGGGCCGTGTTCCTGGCGTTGAAGACCACCGGTGAGATCAGCCTGCGCGCCGCCGCGGTCGCGCGCCGCGCCGGTGTGGCCGCTGTCGTGCTGCTGGCGGTCTTCCTGATCTGGACGCAGGTCCAGGGCGGCAGGCCCGGCACGGCGGTCCTGGTCGCCGTCGCCCTTCTCTCCTTCGCCTCGGCCCTCGGCGTCCTGGCCAGAGGGCGGCAGGGCTGGGCGTTCCTGCTGTCGGCGGTCGCCGTCGGCATGACCGTGATCACCTTGTTCGCGGTTCTCCATCCCGACGTCCTGCCATCCACGATCGACCCGGCCAACAGCCTGAACGTCGAGAACGCCGCGGCGACGCCCAGGACGCTCGGCATCATGACCTGGGTCGCGGTGATCTTTCTGCCGTTGGTGCTGCTCTACCAGGGCTGGACCTACTGGGTCTTCCGCCGCAGGATCAGCGCCGACTGATTGCGTGACGAATCAATACGGAAATGAGTGATTAAGGGTCGGGCGATTCGAAAATCATAGCCGCATTTTACGTCCCTGAGGAATGTCATTTCGGAATTCGGCTTATCCTTGAGTTACCGAGGATTCTTCGAGCGTTGGCGTTCGGGTCACGTCGCCCCGGCGATAGACGATCGGCCCTCGAACAGGGGCCGGGCAGGCCAGCCGATCATGACACTACTTACGAAACCCACGCCGGTCGGTGAGGCGTACGACGATGCCGAATCGACCACCGCCATGCTGGAGGGCGACGCCTTCGACGGCTGGGAGAACGAGGGCGGTTACTTCATGGACCCTCAAGACGACCTTTCCCAGCAGTCGGCCGCGTCCCTTTTCCCGTCGGAGACCCGCGCGTTTCTCACCGACGCTTTCCCGCTCGGCAGAGCCGACCGATCGACGCCGACCACCGTCGGCCTGAGCGGTGAGATCGACATCTCCACCAGCCCGGCGCTGCGCACGAGTCTGGAGAGCGTCCTGAAGTCAAGCACACCGCTGCTGATTCTGAACCTGTCCAATGTGTCGTTCTGCGATGCCTCCGGCTTGACCGTCATCGTCGGCATCCAGCGCCGCGCCCGAATGATGGGCATCACGCTGGCGCTGACGGCACCCCGCCCATTCATGTCCAAACTGCTGCATATTACCGGTCTGGACCGCAGCCTGCCCATGGTGTAACACAGGGCGCTCGGTGCCGTACCTCTGTAAAGACCACAAATGAGGTAGACTTTGGACACCGAGGACATTCCGAGCGTTGGCATCCAGGTCGGCGTCGCCCACGGCGAACCACGTTTCGGCCCCGCGAAGGGCCCGGACAGGCGACCATGAGGCCGACGCTCCTCTCTCACCTCAAACTCCTGAGCCCCATCACTCCCACGGTTGCCGTCCAAGACTCCATGATCCGGCTGAGCCTCAACCCGGCGCTCGACCGGCGAGCCACCGTGGACGGGGCGTGGTGGCCGCGCTCCAACGACGCCGCCGCCGAACTGCCCGGCCTCATCGCCGCCATCGACCAGCGGCTCGGCCGGCCCACCATGCGCGTCGGGGTGTTCAGGGACGCGTGGGTCCACATCCCGCGCCGTATCCAGGTACCCGGCCGCCAGGTCAAAGTCGGCTGGTTCCGCTACGCCGACCCCAGCGTCGTCACCCTGACGCTCACCGGCTCCAAGCAGATCGTGCTACTGATCATCGAGCCGGACACGGCCCGAGGCCCTGCCGAGGCCGCACTCGCCCGGGAGATCCGGGGCGGACCCACGACCGAGCACGGAATCGTCCATCACACCGACCCGCCGGTGTGATCTCGAACCGCCTGCCGGCCGGATCGAGCGGTGCTGACACCGCCCCTTCTGGCGGCCCGCTGCTCTCTGGCCGGCAGGCGCCTCACTCTTTCCCTTCTCCGATCGGAGACCGCATGACCATCGTCGACACCGCCCCGTTCAGCGAGACAGGGGCATCGGCTCCCACCATCGTCCACCTGACCGGCGAGATCGACATCTTCACCAGCAAGGCCATGCGCCGGCAACTGCTGAACGCACTGCGCCGCAGCACCGGACTGCTCATCGTCAACCTGTCGCAGGTGACCTTCTGCGATGCCATCGGCCTGGCCGTGCTGGTCGGCATCCAGCGCCGCGCCCGTGCGCAGGGGGTCACCCTGGCCCTGACCGCGCCTCGCCCCCAGGTGTTCCGGCTCCTGCACATCACGGGCCTGGACCGTGGGCTGCCCATGGTGAACTGACAGGCCTCACTCGTCCTGCAGGTACGGATGCACGCGCCCCCGCTGGTCGAAGGGGGCGAACCAGGAGGCGAACCCCAAGGGCGCGATGCGCAGGAAACCCGCCTCGGGCAGCTCGTCGATGCCGTCGAGTTCGGGGTCGTAGAGCATCTCGTGGTCGACGTCGCCGAAGGCGCTGCAGGTGAAGCGCTCGTAGACGGACTCGGCCTCGTCCTCGTCCATCAGCTCGTACAGTTCGAGAACGGCTTTGGCCTCCTCGATGAGCAGCCGCAGGGCGAGTTGTTCGGCGACGCAGGCCGGGTGCCGCCAGGTGTCGTCGGTCAGGCGAGCGGTGATGCTGACGACCGCGATGGCGAACTTGCGGGCGAAGCCGGCGTCGTAGCGCAGCGCGTATTGAGGCGGCAGGCTGTGCAGGGCCATCAGGCCGGGGTCGTCGGCCGCGGTGGCGTCCTCGGCGGCGAGCGTCTCGGCGTCGTCCAGCACGTGGTCGATGAGGATGTTCGTGGCCGCCATCAACGCCCCGGCGGCCAGCGTCGCGCTCTCCTCGCAGGTCAGGCCGCGCTCCGGCACGTCAGGCCGGTAGCCGAAGTCCTCGGGGCCGAACGCCTTCATCCCGGCCGCCGCGGCGACGAGCCAGGCCCGCATCTCGGTCAGCCGGGCCTCGTTGAACCGGGACGCCGGCCGTTTGACCTCCTCCGAAGGCTTGCCGCTCTTGGCCGGCTCGTCGGCCGGCTCGGCCTGGGCGGCGTCCAGCCCGGCCTGGAAGGCCTCCTTGCTCAGCTCGACCGCACAACGCAGCACCCGCCAGTCCGCGAGCGGCTCGTCGCGTTCCAGGATGGACTCGATCAGCCGACGCACGCCGTCCTCGGCGAGTGCCAACGTCGAGGTCTCCACCACCAGGGCCAGCTGCGCGCCCCGGGGATGGGTGGCGATCCGGAAACCGATCAGTTCGACGTCGCCCCCATCGGGAAAAGGGAGGCGTTCGACGCCGTTCAGTCCGTCTGCCAGCAGCGCGTCCACACCATGGCACTGCAACGCATCCAGCTCCGGCGCGTGTGCGGCGGGCGCGATCTCAACCTGTACGGCGTACTCCACGTACCCACTTTCCCAAACGCGCCGAGGGGATGAGCACACACCGCAGTGCGTGCACCTGGAAACGCGCCGCGTCCAGCCGGACCTGCCCGACGTCGAGCCGGTAGCCGTGCGCGGTCAGCTCGATGATGTCGGGCAGTGACGTCTGGTCGCGCAGCCAGGTGCGGACGCGCGAGACCCCCGTGCGCAGCGCGCCGACGCTCGCACCCGCAGGCCCCCACACCCATTCGATCAGCTGGTCGTCCGGCACGGGACGACCGCTGCCGAGGGCCAGCCCCGTCAGCAGCCAGGGGCCGTTGCGCCCGGGCACGTTCACCTCGCGGCCCGCGATGCCGACCTCCAAGGGCCCGAGAACGCGGATGGCCGGAGTGTCGCTCTCGTCCTGGCGAACCATTCGTGCTCCTTACTCGCTCTGGCCAGGGTAAGGAGAGTTGATCCGAATTCGCTGTAAACGGAATGAAATCGGGCCCTGGGAGCATATAGGGAGCGCGGATACGGGAGGTAGACCTTAAAGGGTCACGTGCAAGCGCGTCAGCACATGACCCACGAGGACGACTCCGACAGCCGCTCCGGTGACGTGAGCTGGAAGACGACCTTTGCTGCGTTCGACATGAAGAGAGCGGCTCCTGTGGCGGCTTTACGGACGCCCCGCACAATAACGTGATCTTGGTGATTTGCTGTGGGTTCAGGCCTCGCGTTCACGATGTGCTCCCCGCGGGGATGTTCGCCTGTACGAGGAAGCCGCCGCCCGCTCGGCGGTCCGCGCTGAATTCGCCGCCCAGGGCGTCGACCCGCTCGCGGAGCCCGGCCAGGCCCCGGCCGCTGCCGCCGGGAGAGGCGGTGCGTGAGCCGGAGCCGTCGGTGCCGACCTGCACGATGGTCTCCTTCTCGCCGTAGCGCACGCGGACTACGGTGCGGCTGCCGTGGGCGTATTTGAGGGCGTTGGTGAGGGATTCCTGCACGACCCTGTAGATCACGAACTCGGCGCTGCCGGCCGACTCCGCCGGGTTGCCCTCTTCGGTGAACTCCACCGGCTGGCCGGCCTGGCGGGTCTGCTCCACGAGGGTGTGCAGTTCGCCGGGGGCCGGTGGTCTGACGTCGGTGTCGTGGTCGGGGTTGAGCAGGTCGAGCAGGTGCCGTAGGTCGGTGATGGCGCGGCGGCCGGTGCTGGTGACGGCGCTCAGGGTGGTGTCGAGGCGATCGGGGGCGGCGGTCAGGTAGCGGGCCGCCTCGGCCTGGACGACCATCGCGGTCACGTGGTGGGTCACCACGTCGTGGAGTTCGCGGGCGATGCGGGTGCGTTCGGCGGCCCGGGTGGCCTCGGCGACGTGGCGGCGGCGTTCGGCCTCGGCGGCCCGGGTGGAGCGCAGCCAGCCCCCGATGCCCCACGCGACGACCAAAAGCACGTAGAACGTCAGGAAACCGTCCAGGCCCTCGGGCGAGCCGAGCCGGTCGAGCACGATCGCCAGGGCCACGTACACCGCGGACAGGACGGCCGCGGCGGTGCGCCGGTGGCGTTCCAGATGGGCGCCCGCGCTGAGCAGCGCCATGGGCAGTGCGGTGCCCGCGACCAGGTGGTAACTGCAGAGTTCTGCGACGAGGAAGCCGGACGACACCAGGGCGAGGGACACGGCCGGCCACCGCCGGCGCAGGGCGAGCGGGAGACACATCAGGGCGAGCACCACGGCGGCCAGCGCGTCGAAGGGACGCGCGGGAAGGTCGCCGACCTGCGTCTCATGGCCACGGAGCACCGGCAGGAACGATGCTCCGATCAACAGCAGCGCGAGTGGGAGATCCCGCACCGTGACGTCGAGTCGCCGCCACAGGTCCGGGATCCGCCGGAGATCGCTCATCGGGAGAGCGTAGCGGTCGTGCCGGTTCGGGCTCGCTTGTCCCCCGTGCGAGCTACCGGCAAGTGTCCACTGTGCGGTGACGATTCATGAGGTGCCGACTCCATAGCGTTATCGGCATACGGGGCAGCGCTTCGGCCGCTTCCCGAATTTCTCTCCCTGGAGGACCTCATGCTCCGCAAGATGAAGGCATCCGTTGTGGCCGCCCTGTGCTGCACCGTCGTCGGTACGGGAATCGCCGGCGCCCAGGCCGCCTCGGCTGAGGAGTGGGACCCCTTCGCGCCCAACGCGGCGGACTGGGACCCCTTCGCCTCCAGGACGAAAGCCGACCCGACCTCCGGAACCAAGAAGATCAAGATTGCCGGCCACTTGGTGAACGTGTCCTGTTCGGGCCGCCCGGAGAAAGGCGAGCCGGTCATCATCCTGATGCACGGAGGGGGCGACTCGCTGGAGAAGTTGGCCCCCATCCAGAAGACCCTGAGCAAGAAGAACGGGGTCTGCTCCTACGACCGGCTCGGCGCGGGCGCGAGCGACAAGCCCAAGGGCCCGCAGAGCTTCTCCAGCACCGGGAAGATCCTGACCGGGGTGATCGACCGCGTCGCCGGTGACGGCCCCGTCGTCCTGGCCGGGCACTCGCTGGGCGGCATCATCGCCGCCAGGTACGCCCCCGCCCATCGGGACAGGGTCAAGGGGCTGGTCCTGATGGACGCCACACCCTCCACCATGGTCGCCGACATCACGAGGGTGATCCCCAAGTCCGCCAAGGGCCCCGCGGCACAGGTCCGCGCACAGAACCTCGCGATCTTCGCAGGACAGAACCCGGAGAAGCTCGTCATCACCGATGGGAAGGTGCGCTCTGCCGGGAAGATCCCGGTTGCGGTGCTCAAGCACGGCAAGCAGTACCTCGGGGCCATCCCCACGTACGGCAAGCGCCTGGAGCAGGCGTGGTCCGCGGGCCAGCGCAAGTGGCTCGCGCTGTCCAGCCACAGCAAGCTGACCACCGTCACGAAGAGCGGCCACTACATCTACCTCGAACAGGCCGATGTCGCCGTCAAGGCCATCCAGCGCGTCGCCGCGCAGGCCGCACGCTGAGCGAATGGCGGATGACAGGCTCAGGTCACGGCTCTGTGAGCATGCTGATGGCTTGGCGCCTGAGTGTGTGTTCCGCGTTGTCGTAGGTCCACTGGCAGTCGATGATGAGAGTCCGCCAGGCGCTCAGCCCGAAGCAGAACCACAGGCGGTCCGCCACGCCTTCGACCGTGAAGCGCGGGGCGAGGAAGCCTTTCTCGACAATGAGCTCCGCGGCCTCCCGCAGCGCGCGACGATATTCCGTGATCACGTGCTGCCACGTTTCTCGCGCGCCGTCGTCGCCGGCCACCGATGAGTACAACAGGTCGACCATGTGCTGGGATCGTTCGTTGTCGGCTCGGGTGCCGTGTGCCACCAATGCGATGGCCGATTCGAGACCGGTAGCGTCGCGCAGTTTCTCAAGGGTCTCGGTGGACGCGGAGTCGCCCATGTCGAAGGCGATCAGCTCGTGCAGGATATCGGCCTTCGTGCCCACGCTGGCGTACACGGTCTTCACGGCAGTTCCGGCCACGCGTGCGATGTCGGTCATCGTGACCCGGGCGTAACCGCGTGTGGTGAACAACTCGCGAGCGGTCTGCAGGATCTCCTGCTGGGTCCTCAGCGCATCCCGCTCGCGTCGTGGAGAGTGATATGACCGGGGCGAGGCTGACATTCCTTGAGGTTACCGCAGGCCAACGCCGCAAGCATTCATTGCACGCAGCGAAACTCCAAAGTGCGCCGGACGCCTCCGACACTGACGCTGATAGCCTCCGAGGCCTGACATCGGCGTGTCAAAGATGTCGGCGACCAGACCGGGAGGTCACCTCGCGATGACAACATCGATGCCGGACCGGCGCACGGTACTGCGGGGGCTGGCCGCCGCCGGCCTGAGCGGCGCGGTCGGCCCGGCGGCGTTCTCCCGCGTCCTCGAGGACGACGCCACGAAGCCCAACATCATCGTGGTCCTCATCGACGACCTCGCCCGGCGGGAGCTGGGCTGTTATGGCAACACGTTCAACGAGACCCCGCACATGGACCGCCTCGCCGCGGACGGGATCAGGTTCGAGGCCGGCTACTCCGCGGCACCGGTCTGCTCGCCGACCAGGGCCAGCATCATGACGGGGCAGTATCCGGCGCGCGTGGGCATCACCGAGTTCCTCGGCGCCGCCGGTGACGACTTCCTGCCGACGAGCCACCAGACCCTGCCGGAGACCTTACGCGACTCCGGTTACCGCACCGGGCTGATCGGCAAGTGGCACCTGAGCGAGACCTACACCGGCGCGGTGCGCGACCGGCCGGGAAACCCGTGGTCGCACGGTTTCACCGACGTCATCGCCTCGGAGCAGAAGTACATCGCCGACGGCGACTATTTCCACCCCTACTTCATGCTGCCGGATCTGCCCGCGTGTGGGGAGGACGAGTACCTCACCGACCGGCTCAACCTGGAGGCCGTGGACTTCATCACCCGCGCCGAGGGCGAGACGCGGCCGTTCTTCCTCTACCTGTCGCACTACGCCACCCACACGAAACTGGCCGCACCGCAGCCGCTGGTCGACAAGTACGCCTCGAAGCCGGGCGCCGGAGAGCCGGGCAAGAACCCGGTTCTCGCCGCGATGCTGGAGGTCATCGACGACGGTGTCGGAATGATCCGCGACACGCTGCGACAGCTCGGCATCGCCGAGAACACGGTCATCCTGCTGCTGTCGGACAACGGCGGCGACGGCGGCGTGGCGACCAGCAGCCCGCTGCGCGGCGCCAAGGCGACCCTGTACGAGGGCGGCGTCCGCGTACCGATGATCGCCTACCACCCGGCAGGGCCCGGCGGGCGGGTCGTCGACACCCCCTTCAGCACCGTCGACTTCATGCCCACCCTGCTCGACACCGCCGACGTCGCCAGAGCACCGGGACAACACCTCGACGGCGTCAGCTTCGCCGGCCTGCTGACCGGCGGCACGGCGCCGCAGCGTACCGACCTGTTCTGGGTGTACCCGCACTGGCACAACCCCGGCGCGCCCACCGCCTCGGTCCGCCGCGGCCGCTACAAGCTGCTGCGGTATCTGCACGACGGGCAGAGCGAGTTGTACGACCTCCTCGCCGATCCCGGCGAGGCCGACAACCTCGCCGACCGGCGGCCCGACGAGACACGACAGCTGCAGGCGGCCCTGGACGCGCACCTGCGCGACGTCGACCTGCTGCCACCGCAGCCCACGCCGGACAACTTCCCGCACCTGGTGCTGGAGCGGGAGTTCCCGAGCGGGCTTTCCGGATTCACCGTCCTGGCGCCGGATCCTGAGGGACGCCCTGGGACGGTGCGGGCCGCCGGTGGCGCGCTCACCGTGGCCGCCGATGGGGCCGCCGCCTTCGCGCTGCTGCGCTCTGATGTCGTCGCGGACGCGTCGCCGGCCGCGATCGTCGTCAGCCAGCGCTCGTACGCCAAGACCGCCGCGCCGACCCAGGACACCCTGTTCGCGGGCCTGGTCAAGGACGCCGGGAACTACCTGATGGTCTGGTACAACCACCGGCGCAAGCGCACCGGCTGGGACGTCAGGGTCGACGGTGAGCTGACCACCCAGCGCGTCGTCCAGCTCGACGGGAAGATCGACTATCCCGGGCCCAACGCCCGGCTGGCGTGCGTACTGCACCGCGACGAGCTCACCGCGTACGCGGTGGCGGCCGGCGGCGCCTGGCAGTACCTGTTCACCGCCGACGTCGGCCGCTACGCACGACTCGACGATCCGGAGGTCCGCGGACAGTACCGCTACGGCTTCGGCGTCCCGCCTCGACGGAGGCACGCTCGCGGTGGAACGCTTCGCGGTCCGCCGCCGTCAATTGCCCGGACCTCGTTGATCAACTGGGGGTGAGCAGGACAAACGGAACGCACAGAATAACCAGAATAGCGGACATGCACCCTGTCCTTATAAGCAGTGAATGCCCGGTGATTCGTCACGAAGATAAGGCCGGCGCTGTGTGGCCCGCATATTGACGTGACAGAACTTGTGCAGTTCGGCGAAGTCCATTTTGTATCGGCGTTGAACTGACAGTCTCCCACCAGGATCGGCACAAGCCCCACCAGGTCCACCCGCGCGCGTCTCGCCGGGCATCGCGCCGATTCCGGTTCGAGTTGAGTGAGGACCGTGGGTGCTGTTACCTTCACACGGTGGACGAAAGGCGTGCACGGGCGGAGATAGTCGAGGATTTCGCGGCGACCCTGCGGGAACTGCGCAACGCGGTCGGTAATCCACCTTTCCGGGAGATGTCCGGCAGGTCGGGGGCGATTTCTCACACGACGTTGCACGAAGCCACTAAGGGTAACCGGCTCCCGAGTTGGGAGACCACCGTCGAGTTCGTCAAGGTGTGTAACGCCGACCCGGCCGCCTATCGCGCCCGCTGGGAGAGAGCGAACCTGGCGGTCAGATCGTCGGGCGCCGGGGAATCCCCGATCCGCGCGGGCATTTCAGCCGGCCGTTCGTCCGATGGCCTCGCAGGCTCCGTGGAACTTCGTACCGTGGACATCGGGTCACCAGCGCCGGTCGGCGAGAGCTCGGCATCCGTGCCCACACCGTCCGAGGTCCCCGCGCCGGGGAGCAGAGGGCAATTATGGTTCACCCGCCCGGCCGCGTTAGCAACAGCGGCTGTCATCGTGGGGGCAGCGGTCCTCGTCGTGGTCGTCCTCAATCGCGGCTCAGGGCCCGACGGACACCCGACCGGCAGCCCATCGATCGCCGCGTCGCCCCCGGCCGACTGCCCGGTGCGGGTGACCAACCCGCCTTCGGCCCCGCCGCTGCACAAGGGTGATGCGGCCGCGTTCATCGAGGATGTCACGCTCGCCGACTGCACACGCGTCGGTCCCGGCGAGACCATGACCAAGGTATGGCGGCTCAAGAACGCCGGGGCCGTGCCGTGGAAGGGCTACTCGCTGCGTCGCCTCGACTCCACGCAGCAGGCCGATCAATGCCAGACCATCTCCGACGTGCCGATCAAGGACACGCAACCTGGCGAGACAGTCGACATCCGGACCGTCATCACCACGCCCAGGAAGCCGGGCCTGTGCTACGTGCGCTTCAAGATGGTGGACGCCTCGGGAGAGGTCGCGTTCCCCGGCAGCCGGCCGATCAACTTCCAGATCATCGTCGACGGACTCTAAGTCCCCGCCGTGCGTGACACGGCGGGGAATCTCAGGGGTTCAGGAGCTCAGGACGATCCCCGTGTAGTAGTACTTGAGGATCCTGGAGTAGCTCCAGCCCGCTCTGGCCTTGTCGCGAGAGCCGTTCTGCGACATCCAGTCGCCGGTGACCCAGTTGCCGCACGCCGTCGTCGTGGAGCAGTACTGGGCTCGGAAGATCTTCCCGCTGCGGGTCAGCCGGGTGCCCCAGGTCGCGTCCACCGCGGCGCTGGTCACCGCCTTGGCGGAGCCGGGCTTGTACACCTGGCTCGACGTGTGGTCGTAGACGTCGAAGCACTGGCCGCTCGCCGTCTTGCGGTTGGAGTGCAGCGCCCAGTACCAGCCGAAGTTCTTCACGGCCATCGCCCCGGCCTTGAGCGACTCGCTCGGCCAGCTCGACACCCACTCGTTGGGCAGGACGTTCTTGACGTAGGTCTTGAACTCGATCCGCTCCACACGATCGAGGGACTTGCGGTAGACGAGGATCGTCGTGGGCAGCTTGGTGTCCGTGCCGTCGGTCTTGCACCCGGCCGGGGGTGTGGAGGAGCTCAGGAACTGGTGCGAGGCGTTCTGGTTCTTGAGCGTGGGGCTCAGGTTGGCCTTGGCGCCTGGGGCGAAGTCCTGGTAGGTGCCGGTATGGCCGGTGTTGTAGTAGACGCGGACGGTCTTGGTGCTGTTGTTCCAGGCGGAGGCGGCGGAGTTCTTGATGCACTCGCCCTTGCCGGCGCCGGGTCCCTTGAAGTCGTAGCAGGTGGGCTGGGTGGTGGAGTAGTCGGCGACCGATCCGGTGAAGTCGGAGACCGATCCCTGGTTGTTGCTGTTGAAGTAGTAGCAGAATTCGCCGGTCTGGCAGATGCCGTCGCGGTCCGCGGCCGAGGCGGGTAACGCGGTGGCGAGGACCGTCCCGCCGAGCGCCATCGCGGCGAGCCCCGAGATCAGCCTGACAGTTCGTAAAGGCACAGTTGTCTTCCTCTTCTTGCTGAAGGCCGCGACGCGTTATCGGATGCTGTAGCCCTGGGAGGTCCAGAACGAGGTCGGGTTCGGGTTGTCCAGATGCGAGTCGCCGACGCTCTTGGACGCGCGCGTCTGCCGTCCGGGGCGCATCTCGACGTGGGTGTGAGCGGATCCCCGGCTCGACACGCCATGCCACGACTCGGTGGCGATGACCTGGCCGCGCTTGACCTGCTGGCCCACGCGCAAGGAGGACAGCGGAGCGGAGTGCAGGTAGATCACCGTCTTGTTCGACGCGGCCAGGTAGATGGCGATCGTGGACAGCCCCGCCCTGCCGGTGGATCCGCGTACGACGTTGATGATCTGGCCCGTCACCAGGGAAGTGACATTCGAGCCCACGCCGCGGGCGATGTCGATGCCCTCGTGCCGGCCGGCGGTGGAGGTGTAACCGTCGAAGCCGCAGGTGATCCTGCCGGTGGCCTTGTACAGCGAGAACGACATGGCGCTGCGCGTCGACGACGACGGGCTGAACTGGTGCGAGGCGTTCTGGTTCTTCAGCGTGGAGTTCAGGTTGGCTTTGGCGCCTGGGGCGAAGTCCTGGTAAGTGCCGGTATAACCGCTGTTGAAGTAGACGCGGACGGTCTTGGTGCTGTTGTTCCAGGCGGAGGCGGCGGAGTTCTTGATGCACTTGCCCTTGCCGGCGCCGGTGCTCTTGAAGTCGTAGCAGGTGGGCTGTGTGGTGGAGTAGTCGGCGACGGACCCGGTGAAGTCGGAGACCGATCCCTGGTTGTTGCTGTTGAAGTAGTAGCAGAACTCGCCGGTCTGGCAGATGCCGTCGCGGTCCGCGGCCGAGGCGGGTGCCGCGGTGGCGAGGGCCGTTCCGCCGAGCGCCATCGCAGCGGTCGCCGCGGAGAGGATCCTGGTGAGCGTTCGCATAGCTGTTCTCTTTCTGTCTGCGGAATCTGAGATTCGGGATGGTCTGCGGAGCCTGGGTTTCGGCGGAGTCAGCGGCGCTGATACTCCTCCCAGGTACGGATGGTCACCTTCGGGCCGTCGTCCGGGCCCCGGCCGGCGAGCCCGTTCAGGCCGAGGTAGTAGTCACCGATCTGGTGCTGGGCCTGGCCGGAGAGGCTTGTGTCGCTGATGGCGGCGGCGTGGATGTGCCACGGCCAGTTGTCCTGCTGGGGGTTGCGCAGCCAGGCGGCGAAGCCGACAAGGCGCAACGCGCGGACGACCCCGGTGCGGGTGGTGGAATTCATCCCCTTGACCGAGATGTCGAGGACGCCGCCGCCGTCGTGGGTGCCCGCGGACGTGGGGTCGCCGCCGGGGTTGTAAGAACCCTGATCCAGCTTGAGGTCGCGGCCGAGCAGCCGCTTGGCCTCCGCCAGCATGTTTCGTGTACGGGTGTTGATGACGAAGCCGCCGGTGGACACCCGGGCGCCCGGATCGATGACGCCGGTGACCTTGAAGCGGCCGGCGCCCAGCTTGGTGAGCGACGTCTTGCCCGGCAGGCCGTTGGCGTCGATACCCGTGAGGCCGAGCGACTTCTGGTAGTTCGCGTAGGCGGTGACCGTTGTGGTGCCGAAGTAACCGTCCACCCACTTCGCGTCGAGCAGACGTCGGTCACGCAGCGCCTGCTCGACGAGGAGCACACCGGCCTTGGCGCCCGGGGTCAACGTGCTGTCGGGCCGCCGCGGGTCGATCTGGGCCGCCTTGACAGTAGCTTCCATGTTCATGCTCGGAAGGACCTCAGCCGACGCCCCGGCCACTCCGGTCAGCGAAGTGAACAGGGCGGCCGCCATGAGGGTGGCGGCGCATGAGGGCAGCTTCATTGGTACTCCTGGTTCAGGTGATTCCTGTGCGGCGGAGTCCAACGTTGTCGATGTCCCTCACGTGTCCGCAAGAAGATCGGTGTTGTCAGCCTGTCCGACATGCGCTTCCGTACGGGCGTACGCGCCGTTTGCCAGGGCATCCGGTGGAAGGCATGCGGCTGCGGCGACCGGTGTCCGGCGGCGGGTTCTGACGCGAGGGGACGGGGCTTCTCGTGAGCGTCGGCGTCGGCGGGTTCTGACACGAGGGGACCGGGCTTCGCGTGAGCGCCGGTCGGTCAGCTCATGGCGACGGACGACCCCGCGTACACGAAAGACCTGTCCTAGCCGCCCAGGCGGATGATCCCCCGCGTGGCCGCCACGGTCACGGCGGCGGTGCGGTCGTCGACGTCGAGCTTGGCGAAGATGTGCAGCAGGTGGGTCTTGACCGTGGCCTCGCTGATGCACAGGTGGGCGGCGATGGCCTTGTTGCTCATCCCCTTGGCGACCGCGCCCAGGACCTCGATCTCCCGCCCGCTGAGGGCGCCGGGCGCGTCGGGGCGCGCCCATGACAACACCCGGGTCGCGATCGCCGGCGACAGGGCGCTCTCCCCTCTGGCCGCCGCCCTGATGGCGTCGAACAGCTGCTCGCGGCGGGTGTCCTTGAGCAGGTAGCCGATCGCTCCGGCGTCGATGGCACGGGAGATGTCGCTGTCGGTGTCATAGGTGGTCAGAACGATCACCCTGGCGCCGGGGTCGTGCTCGCGGATCCGGCTGATCGCGGTGGCGCCGTCGAGCTCGGGCATCTGCAGGTCCATCAGCGTGACATCCGGTCGCAGGTCACTCACCAGCCGTACCGCGTCCGAGCCCGAGACCGCCTCGCCGACCACCTCCAGGTCGTCCTGGGTGCCGAGCATCGCCCGGATGCCGTCACGGACCACCGGGTGGTCGTCGGCGATCAGGACCCGGATCGTGACCCGCGCGGTCATCGCGCCACCGCCGGGAGGCTCGCCACGACCGTGGTGCCCTCCCCGGACGCGCTTTCCACGAGGAGCGTGCCGCCGAGCTGCTCCATCCGCTCAAGCATGATCAACAGGCCGTGGCCGGCGGCGGCCCGCTCGGGATCGAAGCCGTCGCCGTCGTCGTGGACGTCCAGCACGACCAGGTCCTCCATGTACGACAGAGTCAGGGTGACCTGTCCGGCATGGGCGTGGCGGCGGGCGTTGGCGACCGCCTCCTGCGCCACCCGCAGCAGCTCCACCTGGCTGTGCGCGTCCAGCGGCAGCGGCGTCCCGGTGATCACGGTGTGCGCGTCGATCCCGGTCTCGTCGGACAACCGGCCCGACAGCCGCCGCAGCGCCTCCGGCAGGCCGCCGTCGTCGAGCTCACCGGGCCGCAACGCGTGTACCACGCGGCGGCTTTCCGTGAGGTTCTCCCTGGCCGCCCGTAACGCCTGGGTCAGGTGCCGGTCGTCAGGCGACCCCTCCTGCGCCGCCTCCAGCAGCATCACCACACTGGCGAACCCCTGGGTCAGGCCGTCATGGATGTCGCGAGCCAGCCGCTGCCGCTCGGCGGCCACGCCCGCCTGCCGCTCGGCCGCCGCCCGCGCCTCCTGGGCGGCCTGCAACTGGTCGATCAGCTCCTTGCGCTCGGCGCTCTGCCTGGCCACCGAAGAGAAGTACCCGACCGAGGTGGCCGCGCTGATCGCGATCAGCGCGGTGATGGCGATTTCGGTCCAGGTGATCGACCCGCCTTCGTGGTAGCTGTGCCACAACCAGCCCCCGGCGCACGACAACACCGCGACCAGCCCGACGCGAATGGCGTCCAGGCAGTACGGCACGAGCACGCTCAGGCAGACCACCATGAACGACGAATCGATCGCGAACAGCCCCAGCCAGAGCAGCCCGCCACCGGCCACGTACGGCAGGGGCACCTCACCCGCGGGAGGCGTGCGCAGCACGAACCACACCGCGTACCAGGCGGCCAGCCCGGCCACGAGCGCCACCGGCAGGACCTGACCCACCTCCATCAGCGGCCCGGCGGAGGTCAGCACCAGCCACGAGGCGAAGAAGGCGTGCTGCCACCGGCGTCGGGACCGCTCCCAGGACTCCACAACACCGACGATAATCAGCCACCCGCCGGTCCGGCATCAACCAGTCGACTGACCCGGAGATCGGTGTCCCGCTCGATGTGCGCGCGACCGCACCGGATCCAGACTCGACGGTGTGACAGCCATCCCCAGCCCGCCCCAAGCCGTCTGGCACCTCGGCCCGCTGCCCATCCGCGCCTACTCCCTGCTCATGGTGCTCGCCGTCGTCGTCGGCATCTGGGTCACCCAGCGCCGCTGGACCGCCCGCGGCGGCGAGCGTGGCGCGATCGGGGACATCGCCACCTGGGCCGTGCCGTTCGGTTTGATCGGTGCGCGGATCTACCACGTGGCCACCGACTGGCAGCAGTACTTCGGCCCCGGCAGGGACGCCCTGCGCGTCTTCGCGATCTGGGAGGGCGGGATCAGCATCTGGGGCGCCGTCGCCGGCGGCGCGCTGGGCGCGTGGCTGGCCTGCCGCCGGCGCGGCATTCCGCTGCGCGACTTCGCCGACGCCGTCGCGCCCGGGATCGCACTCGGGCAGGCGATCGCCCGCTGGGGCAATTGGTTCAACCAGGAGTTGTACGGCGGACCGACCACCCTGCCCTGGGCACTGGAGATCGACGCCGCCCACCGACCGCCGGGCATGGAATCCACGGCCACCTACCACCCGGCCTTCCTCTACGAGTCGTTGTGGAACCTGGGTGTGGCCGGGCTCGTCCTCTGGGCCGAGCGGCGCTTCCGGCTGGACCGTGGCCGGACGTTCGCTCTGTACGCCGCGGCCTACACCACCGGCCGCGCCTGGATCGAGTGGCTGCGCGTGGATCCCGCCCCTCTCCTCCTGGGGCTGCGCTTCAACGTCTGGACCGCGCTGGTGGTCTTCGGGGCGGCGCTCGCCTACCTGATCGTCACCCGGCTGAACGGGCTCTCGGCGGGCCGAGGGTCGATGCGCGGGTGAGGTGGCCCGGTCAGCCCAGCGATGCGCTCGCCGCACGCAGCTCGTCGAGGGCCGCCAGGATGTAACCGGCGAGCTCGTCCTCGGGGTCACGGTCGCCCTCGGACCATTCGGCGTACCCCCGTTTGAAGGCGAGGACGCCCAGCTCGCCCGCAAGAGCCGCGGTTGGATCGGGTACGCCGCGGGCGACCAGAGCACTGGTCATCGCGGCCGCGAGGCTGACGCTCTTGAGGGCGTCACGCTCCTGAAGCTCGGCGCTGGCGGCGACGGCCGCCTTCAGGCGAGGGGCGAGCACACGATTCATGGGGCCCATCGCGCTCGATGCGCGCTCGAGACCGGCGGCGACCGCCTCAAGTGGGCTGGCGTCACCGGCCGCCTCGGCGATCCCCTCGGCCAGCAGCCGGCTGAGCGTCTCCTGCCCGGCCACCAGCAGCTCGCGCTTGTCGGGGAAATGCCGGAAGAAAGTGCTTTTGGTGACCCCGGCGCGCTCGGCGATCTGCGTGACCGTCGTCGCGTCGTATCCCTGCTCGGTGAACAGGTCGACGGCGGCCACGACGAGGCGTTCGCGCGCCCCTGGTTCCCACCGACCCATGGGTCCATCATACGTGATGGGACTCTTGTCCCGTCACCCTGTTAGAGTGATGGGACAAGAGTCCCATCGCATAGGGGAGAGTTCCATGCGCGTCTTTGTCACCGGTGGCACCGGTCTGATCGGTTCCGCCGTCGTCGCCGAACTGCTCGGCCACGGCCACACTGTCCTCGCGCTCGCCCGCTCCGACGCCTCCGCGCTGGCCGCCAAGACGGCCGGCGCCGAGCCGCTCCGGGGGAGCCTCACCGATCTGGACATCCTCCGCGCCGGTGCCGCCCAGGCCGACGGCGTGATCCACCTGGCATTCGCCAACGACTTCAGCAGCCCGGAAGCCCTCGCGAAGGCGGTCGCCGAGGAAAGCGCCGCCCTCGCGACCCTCGGCGAGGAGCTCGTCGGCAGCGACCGCCCCTTCGTCACCGCCTCGGGCACGCCCTCTGCGCCGGGCCGCGCCTCCACCGAGGCCGACCCGCTGCCGACCGACGGGCCGGTCGGTGGTCGCGGTCGCGCGGTCATGGCGGTCCTGGGCTTGGCCTCGCGCGGGGTCAGGAGCACGGCCGTACGCCTGCCGCGCACGGTTCACAACCAGGGCACCGGCGGGTTCGCCGGTTTGCTGACCGACATCGCACGCCGGAGCGGAGTGTCCGGCTACCCGGGCGACGGCGCACAGCGTTGGCCGGCCGTGCACGCGCTCGACACGGCAGTCCTCTTCCGGCTCGCCCTGGAGTCGGCGCCGGCCGGTAGCTCCTGGCACGCCGTGGCCGACGAGGGAGACAAGGTACGTGACATCGCCGCGGTCATCGGCCGACGGCTGGGCCTGCCGGTCCAGTCCGTGCCATCGGAGACCTACGGCCCTCTCGGCCCGATTTTCGCGAGCGACCAGCCCTCCTCCAGCACCCACACCCGGCAGGCGCTCAGCTGGGAGCCGAAGCACCCGCGCCTGCTGGAGGACCTGGAGAACATCCAGCCCTGACCGGCGTCTTGCCGGCCTGTCGTGGGCGTCGGGTTATACGGGCAGGAGTTCGATGTCCCCCGGCCTGCCGGGCGCGGTCAGCGGGGTGAAGAGGGCGCCCAGCCGATTCACCGCCTCGGGGAGGATGCGGTAGTAGACCCAGGTGCCGCGGCGTTCGCCGTCGATCAGGCCCGCGGTGCGCAGCACCTTGCTGAAAGACGGCGGCCTTGAGTGAGGACGCGGCACTAGCGACATACCTGCCCTATACCGGCCATCCCTACGGTTACTCCTGCAACTGACAGAAGGAGTGATCACACATGAAGCTCAGAGTGATGACCGGAGCTGTGGTGATGGTGGCCGGACTCGTCGTCGGTGCGCCGGCGGCCTCGGCGGACACCATCATCAGTGTCTCGGCGTGCATGCAGAAAGACCATCTCTTCAGCAAGACGATCACGGGCGCGAAGCTGAGCGGCCTCTTGAGGCGGAACTGCACGGTCCGGTACGCCAGTGGCATAAGCATCGGCGCGCGCGACTACCTCGCCATCAGCACAAAGGACACTAAGTGCGATAAGTATGGGCCCAACTTCATGTCCGGTGCATGGTTCGAAGCGAAGAACAACAACGGCTGCCGCGGAGGCTGGAAGACCACCAAGGCGGCAACCGGCCACTCACCGGGGAGGCAGTTTCAGTACATACTGCAGACGCGGAACAGCAAGACGATCGGCGCAACCACCGGTTTCGTCGATTTCGGATAGGGGTCGTGTAGCGCGGACCCGTGACGGCGGCCGCACGAACGCCGGTGGAGAGGCTGACCATGGCGAACCCGTTCAGCCGCTGATGCACGCCATGGTCGAACGGGCACTCGCGGCGGGCGTGCCGTTCGGCCGGGTGACCGCCGATGAGGCATACGGCGACAATGGGCCACTGCGCCGCTTCCTGGAAAGCCGGCAGATCGGCTACGTGCTCGCGGTCTCCTGCTCCACCTCGGCCGATCACTTCTCTTCGGAAGAGAGGTCAAGTGATGCCAACGTCGTGGGCTGCCTGCTCATGGGCCTGCTGACCAGCGAGCTGACCAAGCATCCGCTGCACCGCCAACCGGTCAAGATGTTGCTCGGCACCGGGTTCCTGGGCGGCTTCACCACCTTCTCCCACCTCGTGGACGGCGTCCGGGAGCTCACCGTGGGCGGCTCGCCCGGGTGGGCCGCCGTCTACCTCGTGCTCAGCGTCGTTCTGGGTCTGCTCGCCGTCTGGGCCGGCATCCCCCTGGGCAGGCGCCTGCGATGGTTCTCGTCCTGGTCGTCTTCGTCGGCGGCATGATCGGCGCGCCCACCCGCTACCTCGTGGACGCCTTCGTCGGGAGGCGGGCCGGGACCGGCCTGCCGTGGGGCACGCTGGCCGTCAACATCATCGGCTCGGCCATCCTCGGCCTGCTGATGGGCATCGCCTCCCGCCAAGCCCTGCCGGGCACCGTGCTCGCCCTGGTCGGTACCGGCTTCTGCGGCGCTCTGACCACGTTCAGCACCTTCAGCACCGACACCTACAAGCTGCTCGCCGCCGGCCACACCGGTAAGGCACTGATCAACATCGCGATGAACCTCGTGCTGGGCCTGGCGGCCGAGAAGAGGTCGCCCACACCGTCGGCATTGAAGTCGGGCGTGGCCGATGCCCCCATACCGGCATATTGCGGGTTCTGCGCGTGGGTGAGGGTCTGCCAGCCAAGGAAGTGTGACATTCCGGCGATCGACGTGGGCCGATATACCCGCGGCATACCGCCCCCTCCTCAGGCTTCTCTTTCTGGTTTATCTGTTGGGCATAGGGTTGGCGGCATGGCGCTGCGGCTTGTTCAGGTGAATATCAAGGCTCGGGACGACTCGGCGCTCGGCGCGTTCTGGGCGGAGGCGCTCGGCTGGGGTGTCTCCAGCGAGGGGCCCGGCGTGACCAACCTCGAACCCGAGGGCTTCGCCTGGCCGGACCCCGACGCCTTCTACGTCGATCTCGTCACCGTCCCGGACCCAGAAACTGTGAAGTACCGCGTACATCTCGATCTTGCCACCACCTCTGCCGCCCATCAGGCGGAGCTGGTCGCGCGCCTGAAGGAGCTGGGTGCGACGCCCGCCGATGTGGGCCAGGGCGACGTGCCGTGGACGGTCCTGGCCGATCCGGAGGGCAACGTGTTCTGCGTGCTGGAGCCTCGGGAGATCTACCGGGACACCGGGCCGATCGCCGCGGTGGTCGTCGACTGCGCTGACCCGCGGGCCATGGCCCGGTTCTGGGACGAGGCGATGGACTGGACTCTGCACGAGGTCACCGACGATCATGCCCGGCTGCGCTCCGCCAAGGGTGTCGGGCCGTATCTGGAGTTCCTCCGCACGTCCGGCGTGAAGACCGTGTGGAATCGCGTCCATCTCGACCTGCTGCCGTACCCCGGTGACGATCAAGCGGCGGAGGTGGCCCGGCTGCGCGCGCTCGGCGCCACCGACGTCAACCTCGGCCAGGGCGACGTCCCATGGATCGTCCTCGCCGACCCGGAGGGTAACGAGTTCTGCGTCCTCGGTCCGTCCTGACGCTGAGTCTCTCAGGGGGCGTCAGCCGTCCGAGTCCCCTGCTGGACTATGGCCTTGAGGGTCACCTCGACGTTTCCCCGGGTGGCGTTGGAGTACGGGCACACCTGGTGTGTGGCCTTTACCAACTCGTCGGCGGTGGGCTGCTCCAGGCCGGGCAGGTGCGCTGTCAGCGACACGGCGAGGGCGAAACCGCCGGTCTCCGTCGGGAGCAGGCTCACCTTCGAGTGGACGGTCGACTCGGGCAGTTCGACTCCCATCCCCTTCGCGACCAGGCGGAGCCCGTTGTGGAAGCAGGCGGCGTATCCGGCGGCGAAGAGCTGCTCCGGGTTGGTCTTGTCGCCGCCGGGGCCGCCCAGCTCCTTCGGGATCGCGAGGGACTCGTTCAGGACGCCGTCGAGGGAGCGGACTTGGCCGTTGCGGCCGTCACCGGTCGACAGGGCTTCGGTGGCGTACAGCTCGGACATGTTGTTTTCCTTTTCGCGGGTGCCGGGAAGACGGTGGGGTGGGGGAGTTCGGGCCGGTGTTTCTGCGGAACCGGCCCGGGGAGAGAGGCGTGTCCGATCGGGAGCGCGGGTCAGCGCACGTCGACCGTGTCCGACCAGGAGTGCGGGTCAGCGCACGTCGACCGGGCGCAGCGTGAAGCCGTCGTTCGGCTTGCCGGCCAGCAGGGCGGCCAGACCGCCGCTGAGCGCGTAGGTCGCGCCACGGGGGCCGGCCGTGACGGAGCTGGTGACCGGGTCGGCGACGGTGTCGGTGGTCGAGACGGTGGCGGACTTCCACTGACGGTCAGGGCGAACCCGCTGCACGACGGCGGCCTTCCCGCTGAGCAGTCCGCTGCTGACCACGGCGATCGACCTGTCCGGCAGGACCCGGATGCCCGCGGTGAGGGCCTTGAGGTTCTTGGAGAGCTTGACCTTGGCGGCCTTCTTGGGGCTGTCGACCGGCACCCGCACCAGGGTGCCGTCGGCCTTCGCGACGATGAGGATGTTGCCGGGCATCCATGCGACGGCGCTCATGCCCACGTTGTTCAGGAAGTTCGGGACGTCGACGTTCCCGGCCAGCAGCTTGTGGCGCAGGAGGACGGAGGCCCGGCCGGAGCGGTCGATGCGGAAGATCGTTGAGGAGAGCTGGTCGACGGCGTACGCCGTGCCGTTCGGGGCGACCGTCACGTCGGCGATGAGATGCTGCTTGTCGTCCTTGGCGACCTTGTTCAGGTCGGCGTACCAGAGCCGGCGTCCGCTGCCGATCTGGTACGCGGCGACGCCCGCGACCTTGAACTTGGTGGCGGGTGTGGAGCGGTCGGCCGTTCCGTAGTCCACGTTACTCGCCAGGATCCTGTTCCCCCTGGTGTCCACCCGCACGGCCTGCACGGACACCAGCTTCTTGTCCTCGATGATGGTGCGCACCCTCCCCTTCTGGTCGACGGAGGAGATGGTGCTGTGTGCCAGCGAACCCGTCACGAACTTCCCGGACTCCGGGTGGTAGTCCGCGGAGTGGGGGAAGACCCTCGGCCCCTTGGCCTCGACGACGGGCGCCGCCTGACGGGCGCTGTCGAAGGTGATGGCGGCGTGCCGGTCGGGAGCGGCGAGGGCGCTGGTGGTGCCGACCAGCGTGGTGCCGAGGACCGTCATGGTGGCGAGGGCCAGGGTGGCCGCGGAGCGCTGGAGCTTCATGGGGCGTTCTACTTCCTTCCAAAGACGCGGTCCGGCCGGTGCGCCGGACAACGTGTGCGTGATGCCGTGTCCAAGTGAGCTGGGTCGAGCAGCAGCAGGCGCCGCGTGGACGGCGAAGTCGCCGTACCGGGCTCCGGCCCGATGACGCCGGCCGTCCCGCGCCAGTTTCCTGTTCCGGGGCCGCCCTGCGTTCTGCTCGTGGCTTCGAGTTTGCTGCCGCCGGCCGTTCACTGCCTGCCCCTGCCAGGGGCAGGCTGTCTGGCGTCCCAGTGCTCGATACTTGGCGTATGAACAAGAAGTCGGGGTTGGGGGAGTTTCTCCGGATGCGCCGGTCGCAGTTGCAGCCGGCGGACGTGGGACTGCGGGATTTCGGAGAGCGCCGTCGCGTGTCGGGGCTGCGCCGTGACGAACTGGCGCAGCTCGCCGGGGTGGGCTTGTCCTACTACACGCGCCTGGAGCAGGGGCTCTCGCTCAACGCGTCACCGGAGGTGCTGGACGCGCTGGCCCGTGCCCTCGATCTTGACGAGGTGGAGCGGGCCCACCTGCACGACCTGGCCCGCGCCTCGCGCCGCACCGATACCCGGCGCAGGTCCGCGCCGGAGCGAGCGGGAGACACGACCCAGCAACTGCTCGCCGCGTTCGGCGACGCGCCCGCGATCGTGCTCGGGCGCCGCAGCGACGTACTGGCCTGGAACCGTACGGGACACGCACTGTTCGCCGGACACCTTGACCCGGACATCCCCAATCAGCCCGACCAGCGTCCGAACACGGCCCGGCTGGTCTTCCTGGACGCGCACACGCGGGACCTGTACAGGGAGGACTGGCCGAAGAAGGCCAGGGACGTGGTGGGGAAACTGCGGCTCGCCGCCGGGCAACATCCGGACGATCCTCGGCTGGCCGCGCTGATCGGCGAACTGACCATGAAGAGCCCGGAGTTCGCCAGCATGTGGTCCGAGCACCGGGTCAGGAAGTGGGACCTCGCGACCTACCGCATGCACCATCCGCTCGTAGGCAGCATGCGGCTCAACCTCCAGACCCTGAACGTCCCGCAGGAGGACGGCCAGCGCATAGTCGTGGTGACCGCCGAGGCCGGCACCGGGTCAGCGGCAGCACTGAGCCTGCTCGCCCAGGCCGGTGGTACTCCGAGCGGTGTTCGGTCCGTACGCCAGGCGGCACGAACCGAAGCCACCGCCTGATCGGACAGGTCAGGCGGCGGTGCGTTCGCTCATAGGGCGGCGGCGGAGGCCCGGGCTCAGGAGGTCCGGGGGCAGGTAGGCCTGGTCGAGGGTGCCGACGTCGGTGCCGGGCGGAACGATCTCGTCGATCCGGTCGAGCAGGTCGTCGGTGAGCGTGACGTCGAAGCCGGCGATCAGGTCGTCGAGGTGCTCCATCGTGCGCGGCCCGATGAGCGCGCTGGTCACGCCGGGATGAGCGATCGCGAACGCCATCGCGAGGTGCGTCATCGGCAGGCCCGCCTCCTTGGCCAGCGAAATGAGCCGTTCGACGGCGTCGAGCCGAAGTTCGTTCTCGAAGACCTTGAAGAAGGGCATGGTGGCGCGGACGAGGTCGGTCTGCTGCCCCTTGCGGACGCGTCCGGTGAGCATTCCTTGCGCGAGCGGGCCCCACACCAGCGTGCCCATCCCGTAGCGTCGCGTGACCGGCAGCACCTCGGTCTCGATGCCGCGGTTGAGGATCGAGTAGGGCGGCTGTTCGGCGCGGAAGCGTTCCAGGCCGCGCCGCTCGGCCACCCACTGGGCTTCGACGATGTCGGAGGCGGGCGTCGTGGACGACCCGATCGCCCGGACTTTACCACTGTGGATCAGGTCCGACAGCGCGGACAGCGTCTCCTCGATGTCGGTGTCGGGGTCCGGCCGGTGGATCTGGTACAGGTCGATGTGGTCGGTCCCCAGGCGGCGCAGCGAGTTCTCGACCGCGGTCATGATCCAGCGCCGCGAGCTGCCCTGCTGATTGGGATCGTCACCCATCGGGCGGCTGAGCTTGGTCGCGAGGACGACGTTGTCACGACGCCCTTTGAGCGCTTTGCCGACGACCTCCTCGGACGTGCCCTGGGAGTAGGCGTCGGCGGTGTCGATGAGGTTGACCCCCGCGTCCAGCGCCTTGTGGATGATGCGGATCGAGTCGTCGTGGTCGGGGTTGCCGATGGGCGCGCCGAGCATCAGTGCGCCGAGTCCGTAGGGGCTGACCTTGATGCCGGTCCTGCCGAGGGTGCGATATTGCATGCTTCTCCTCATGTGGGGCCGCTAGACTAAAAGCGGAACACCGTTCAGCGCTGACAATACGGAACACTGTTCCGAAGCGCAAACGCAAGGGGGAACCCGCCGCATGTCCGACCGCCCCGCCGGGGAACCGGCCGCCCGCCGCGTACGCCCCGACGTCCAGCGCAACCTGGACGCCCTGCTCACCGCGGCCGCCGAGGTCTTCGCCTCCGACGGCGTGGACGCCCCCGTGCGCCGGATCACCGCCAAGGCCGGAGTCGGGGCGGGCACCCTCTACCGCCACTTCCCGCAGCGCTCGGACCTCATCACCGCCGTTCTCCGCCACGGCCTCGACTCCTGCGTCGAGGCCGCCCCCGCCCTCTCGGAGCAGTACGAACCGGTCGAGGCCCTCACGCGGTGGCTGCAGCACCTCGCCCAGTTCGTCGCGGGCAAACGCGGTCTCAAGACCGCCCTGCACTCCGGCGACGCCGCCTACGAGAGCCTGCCCGGCTATTTCGAGGAGCGCTTCGTCCCCGTCGTGACCCGGCTCCTCGACGTTGCCGCCGCCTCCGGCGACATCCGCTCGGACATCCCTCCGTACGACCTGCTGCACGCCGTGAAAGACCTCGTCGCGCCGGACGACCCCGGCTACACCCAGCGCATGATCGCCCTGCTCGTCGACGGCCTGCGCTACCGCTCGGCCGAGACCGGCTCCGTCACGAACGGCGAAGGCGACTGAACCCGTGCCGGGCCTCGGGACTGGGTCGGGGCGGGGCCGGCTGGGGGGTTCGGCCCGGCCCCGGACGGGTCAGCTTCGGCCGAGCATTTCGGCGGTAAGGATATTGCCGCCCAGGCCCCAGCCGCCGTCCGGAACCTCCTCCAGCAGAACCAGGGCGGTGGCTCTGGCTCGTTCTCCATAGACGTCGGCATAGGCGTCGGTGACGGCGTCGATGAGCCTCTTCTTCGACTCGGGGGTCAGGGTGCCGGCAGGCACCTTGAGGTTGGCGAATGGCATGCGGGATTCCTTTCGTGGTGGGAATTCGGAGAGGGTGACAGGAGGTCGGCGACGATCGAGGACCTGTCGCGCGCCGGTAATCAGATGATTCCGCCGTTGGCGCGTACGACCTGCCCGTTGACCCAGTGCCCCGCCGGGCTCGCCAGAAAGGCGACGACCTCGGCGATGTCCTCGGGGGTGCCGAGCCGCTCCAGCGGCGACTGCTTGGCGAGCCGTTCGACGGTGGCCTCGTCCTTGCCGTCGAGGAACAGTTCGGTGGCGGTCGGGCCGGGCGCGACCGCGTTGACCGTGATGTCCCGCCCGCGCATTTCGCGGGCGAGCACGAGCGTCATCGCCTCGACGGCTGCCTTGCCGGCGGCGTACGCCCCGTAGTTCGGGAACTGCAGACCGACCACGGAGGTAGAAAGGGTGATGATCGCGCCACCGGTGCGCACGCGACGCGCGGCCTCCCGCGCCATGACGAAGGCGCCGCGAATGTTGGTGCGGTGCAGGGCGTCCAGATCGTCGAGGTCGAGTTCGGCGATGGGGGACAGCGACAGCCGCCCCGCCGAGTTGACGACCACATCGACCCCGCCGAAGGCCTTCTCCGTCGTGTCGAACATCGCCGCGACGGCGTCCTCGTCCGCCACGTCGGCCTGAACCGGGATGGCCCGGCCGCCGGACGCCGTGATCCTCTCGACCACCTGCGCCGCGGCGGAGGCCGACTCCTGGAATCCCACCGCGACCGGGCAGCCTCGCGCCGCCAGCGCCATCGCGATCGCCCTGCCTATCCCGCGAGAGCCGCCACTGACGACGGCAACATGCTGATCACTCACGGAAGCTCCCTCCTTATCGTCGATATGCTTTTTCAATATCGATGCTACGGAGTGACCCTAACACAGATCCGTATCACCGATATCGACTGGCGGTAGCATTGATTTCATGGCAGCGACAGACTCGCTTCGCGCAGCGATGACCGAAGCCGCGGTGCGGCAACTAGCGACGTCCGCGAACCACGAGATCGCCACGCGCGCGGTCTGCGAGGCGGTCGGCGTGAGCCAGCCGGTGCTCTACCGGTTGTTCGGTGACAAGCACGGGCTTCTCGACGCCGTCGCCGACCACGGGTACGAGCGGTACGCCGCGATCAAGGCCGCTCAGGAGCACACGCACGACCCGGTCGCCGACCTGCACGCCGGCTGGGACGGCCACATGGCGTTCGCGAAGGAGAACCCGGCCCTCTACCAGCTCATGTTCACTCCCCGGCCGTGGTCCCACTCAACGGCGCGAGATCGCGTGATGGACCTGCTGGTGGCGGCCCTCACCCGGTGCGCGGCGGCGGGCTCGTTGAGGGTCGCGCCGCAGACGGCCGCTCAGCTCATCCTGTCGGCGAACGTCGGGACCGCCCTCGACCACATCTCCAGACCGGCCCTGTTCGACGACCCCACACTGTCCCACCGCATGCGAGACGCCGTATTTTCGCACGTACTCACAGAAACGACCGCGCAGAACGACGCCGATCCCGTGCACACCGCCGCACTACGCCTTCACGCGCAACTCGATCTCGTCGGGACCGAGGCCCTCGAACCGGCCGAGACCGCCCTTCTGCGGCGATGGCTCGAACGCATCACGCAACCCACCCGAGGATGACCGCCGCGCTCGCGGACACGCTGCGGCGCCGCACGTTCACCAAGCTCTGACCGCCGGTACGTCCAGATGCTCAGATCGACTCGGGCGGAGGCTCGTCGGCCGGGAGCGGCAGTGCCACGATGCGGCGGGCCTCCGATTCGGCCATGCCGAACATCCGCAGGACGTTGAGCACGGTCTGGTCGGCGACGTCGTCGACCGAGGCCTTCGGGTCGGTGAAGCAGAGGTGCATCGTGGCGATCAGGCACCCCGCGGTGCAGGCGAGCGCCACCCCGACGTCGTCGATGACGAAGCGGCCGGCGGAGACGGCCGCCTCGATGTCGTATCGGGCGTGCACCGCATGGCCGTACGGCGCTTCCAGCAGCGCGCCCCTGCTGTTCAGCATCACCTGCGCCAGCCGCGGGCGGGTGCGGACGAGCCGGCCGGTGAGCCGCATCGACGTCGCGAAGACCACGGCCGGGTCGTCGACGTCGGCGAGCAGCCGCTCCAGCCAGGCGGCGTGGGTCTCGAGCGCCTCGGCGATCGCCGCGTCGAGCAGCTCTGCCTTGGACGAGAAGTGGTTGTAGAACGTACCGAAGCCGACGTCGGCGGCATCTGTGATCTGCTGGATGCTGACCTCGAAGTCACCGCGCTCGGCGTAGATCTCCTGCGCGGCCTCGATCAGCGCCCTTCTGGTGCGCAGTTTGCGCCTCTCTCCACGCGACGGCTGCTGTTCCGGCATGGTCGGAATCGTAGCCGGGGCGAGCGTCCCGTTACTCACCGCAGCACCCCGGACGGTCCCGCGGCCCTGATCACGCGGTCGGGGTCGACGCTGACCCAGGCGACGCCGGCGTTCCGCAGCCAGCGTGCGAGGAACCGTTCGCCTTCGCCGCCCTCCGGATCGACGGTCAGCCAGGCCGATGGCAGGGCGTCGGGGACGGCCGCGAGGTCGGTGCCGGGGAGCGCGACGGTCGCTGTGCGGTGGCCGAGCACCCGGTCGACCAGGACGGGTTCTCCGTCCGGGCCCGGCAGGCGTACGAGCGGGAGGAGCGCGCCTCGTACGCTGCGGGGGGTGCGCCGCTGGATTCGGGGGCCGGGTGTGAGCGGCGGACTGCCGGTGTCCAGCACGACCCGCCGGGCCGTCCGGGAGTGGGCGAGGGCGGGCAGGAGACGTCCGCGCACCAGCTCGGCGGCGCGACCGCCGCCGGTCATCAGCCGGCCGACGGTCTTGGCCTGTTTGATCATCGCCGTGGCGTGCGGCCGGCGTTCGGCCTCGTAGGAGTCGAGGAGCCCCGGCGCCGCGCGCCCGCGCAGCTCCGCGGCCAGCTTCCACGCGAGGTTGTGCGCGTCGCGGAGCCCGGCGCACAGGCCCTGGCCGATGAACGGCGGCGTGACGTGGGCGGCGTCGCCGGCGATGAAGACCGGGCCCGCGCGCCAGCGGCGGGCGACGCGGGCGCGGAAGGTGTATTCCCGGCACTTCACCAGTTCCAGGCGGTCGTCCGGGATGCCGCTGACCCACGGGTCGATGAGCCGGCGCAACGTTGGGATGCCGTCGTAGTCGTCGGCGCTCTCTCCGTTGAGCAGCTGGAACTCCCAGCGGTAGCGGTCCGGCCCGATGCGCATGTACGTGCCTGCCCGGCGCCGGTCGCACACCTGGTGCACGCCGTCCCAGGCATCGAGCCCCAGCTCGCAGCGGACATCGACGACCAGCCAGCGCTGCTCGAAGCCCAGATCGTCGCTGCCGATGGCGAGTTGACCGCGGACGGTGCTGTTGGCGCCGTCGCAGCCGATGAGGTACGGGGCCCGCAGCTCGGCCGTCGCGCCGTCCGGCCCGCCCACGTGGGCGGTTATCCCGTCGGCGCCGGTGTCGAAGCGGAGCAACTCGTGGCTGCCGAGGATGGTCGCCTCCGGCAGCCGCTTGAGGTTGTCGCGCAGCAGGCGCTCCAGGACCGGCTGGTCGAACATGTTGGCCTGAGGAAGCCCCGCGGCCGTCCGCCGCTCGCGGGAGAAGGTGGCCAGCTCACGGTGGCGCCCGTCGACGAGCCGCAGCCCGGCCGCGGGACGGGTGTGCGCGGCGAACTCCTCGCCGATACCGACCTGGTGGAGTATCCGGTACACCTCGTCGTCGACGTGGACGGCCCTCGGGAGCGGATAGATGTCATGGTGACGCTCGACGATCGCGACCCGGCACCCGTACTGGCAGAGCAGGGTCGCCGCCGTCAGTCCGGTGGGACCGCCGCCGACCACGATCACGTCCCATCGGCCCGCCGGCGCGGTCACTGCTCCGCCTCCTCGGCGTCCAGGCGTATTTCGACGTCGTAGCCCCGCAGCACCGCGGCCGCGGCGGCCCCGGCGCCGCCGGTCAGCCGCACGACCAGCCGCCCGGCCTCGTAGCGGGCGCCGATCTCGACACCGTCGATGCCGTGCTCGGCGAGCTCGGCGCGGAAGTGCCGGGCGGCCGCCGCCTCGCGCAGCGCGGGCTTGAACGGCTTGCCGATCTCGGTGACCGGGAGCGCGTCGAGCACAGTGATCGACTTCGGGCGCGCGGCCGGCTCGCTGATGTGGTCGGCGGCCCAGGCCGTCAGTTCCGCCACCGTGATCCCAGGGGCGGAGAGCGCGACGAATGCCACCGGGACCTCCCCGGAGGCGCGGTCGGGCCGGCCGACGGCACCGGCGGCGGCCACGGCGGGGTGGCCGAGCAGGGCGTCCTCGATGACGGCAGGGTCGATGTTGTGGCCGCCGCGGATGATCAGATCCTTCCGCCGGCCGCGGAGATGGATCCGCTCGTCGCGTACGAAGCCGAGGTCTCCCGTGCGCAGCAGGCCGTCGACGACGCCGTCGGCGGACACCCGTCTTCGGTCGCCCTCGCGCCGCAGATACCCCGCGAACACGGTCGGGCCGCCGATCACCAGCTCGCCCGTCTCGCCCGCGGGCAACGGCCGTATTGTGCCGCTCGCCTCGTCGACCTGCGCGGCCACCACCGTCTGGTAGGGCAGCCGTTGCCCGACCGAGCCGGGGCGCACGTCGCCCGGCAGGGTCGCCGACGACGCGCAGGTGGCCTCGGTGAGGCCGTAGCCCTCAAGCAGCTGCAGCCCCGTCGTCTCGGCGAACATCCGCCGCACGCTGTCCGGCAGCGGCGCGGCGCCGACGACCGGGATTTCGAGAGAGCTGATGTCGGCGTCGACCGGTATGGCGGAGAGGTAGGCGTAGACGGTCGGCACCGCCGACATGACGCGGGGCCGGTAGTGCTCGACCAGCCGCCAGAACCCGGCGTACAGCTTCGGGTCGCGATAGCCCAGCGGGCCCGGCCAGATCGACCGCGCTCCGGACACCAGCGGCGCGAGGGCGGTCACCAGCAGCGCGTTGACGTGGAACAGCGGCAGGCCGGCGACGATGCCCTGCCCCTCGTCGGAGCCGCCCGCGACCGCGAGGCTCCACGCCATCACCGCCTGGTTGCGGTGGGTGTGCGCGGCCACCTTGGGTGTGCCCGTGGTGCCCCCGGTGTGGAAGAACGCCGCCAGGTCGTCGGGCGCGGGCGGCGCGGCCGGGAGTCCGGCGGGCGCGGCCGGTCCGTCGGCCACCAGGTCGTCGAGGCGTACGGTGCGCAGGCCCGGGCGGGCCTCCAGCGCGGGCGCCGCGGCTCGGCCGGCGCCGTCGGGCGACAGCGCGACGAGGACCTCGATGCCGAAGTCGGGGACGCCGTTCAGGAGCCGCTTCCACAGCGCCTCGTCCAGCTCGGGACCGGCGGCGACCAGGACCCGGGAGCCGGTCAGGCGCACGATGTGCGCGACGTGGCGCACGTCGAGCGCGGCGTTGACGGGGGCCGCGATCCCGACGGCCTCGGCCGCCAGGGTGACCGCGAGGAGGTCGCCGCAGTTGGGGGCCATCAGCGTGACCGCGTCGTCGCGCCCGATCCCCAGCCCGTGCAGCGCGTGGGCGATCGCGTGCACGCGGTCGCGCAGCCCGCCGAAGGTCACCGGCACGTGGTCCTCGATCACGGTCGCGTCGGGAATCCACACCGAGTGCGGCGCGTCGGGCCACCGCTGCGCGGCCCGTACGAGCAGGTCGTACGTCGTGTGCGCGAGGTCGCGGTCGGCGAGCGGGACTCGCTCGATCTCGTGGAGGTCGGCCACCGACGTGAGCGGGGGCAGGCCGGCCGGCGTCACAGGCGTGCCCGTCCGCGTACGACGTTGGACTGCTGCCCGAGGTCGATTCCGCGTACCGGGTCGGTGATGGTCGCGGCGATCACGTCGCCGTCCTTCAGGTAGTCCGGGTTGCCGGCCTGCCGCCTGAAGAACGCCTTCCACTTCACCGCCGGGGGCAGCAGCGCTCCGATCTTCTCGGCGACAGGTCCCGGGGACTTGAGGGCGGTGCCGCCCGGCGTGCCGGTGAGCAGCAGGTCGCCGGGGTCGAGGGCCTGAAAACGGGCGAGCAGGGTGAGCGCGCGGGCGGGCTTCACGATCATGTCGGCCACGGTGCTGTTCTGGCGGAGCTCTCCGTTGACGCTCAGCGTCAGCCGCAGACGCTCCAGTCCGGCCAGTTCCTCACCGTCGACGAGGGTGAGGAACGGCCCGACCGGGGTGAAGGTCGGGTAGGACTTCGACTCGTAGAACTGCGTCCGGGTCAGCTGGACGTCGCGGGCGCTGACGTCATCGGCGACGACGATGCCCGCGACGACGTCGGCGAGCTCGTCCTCGGCCACCGCCTCGCCGACGTCGATCCGACGCCCGATCACCAGGCCCAGCTCGACCTCGTAGTCGAGGAGCCGGACGTGCTCCGGGCACCGGATGTCGCTGGTGGGCCCACAGAGCGAGCCGGACGACTTGCGGAAGAAGGCCGGCGGCACGGCCTCCGGGTTGACGCCGGAGTCGCGGGCGTGGCTGCGGTAGTTGACCATCTGGGCGATCACCCGGGCCGGCGCGGTGACCGGGGAGAGCAGGTCGACGTCCGCGAGCAGGGGGCCCTCGGGGTCGGGTGCGCTCGCGGCCTCGCCGACCGCCGGGCGGTCGGCGAGGAGTTCGCGTGTGGTGGTCGCGTCGGTCAGGATCCGGGTCAGCCGGCCGCCGCGCTCGACCCACCAGCCGTTTTCGGTGCGGGCCACGTTGATACTCATGCCGCCATCGCTTTCGCCAGTGCCTTCAGCACGTCTTTGTCGATTTCGCCGGCCTCGTCGCGTAGCGCCTTGAGCAGGGCGGAGACCATGCCGGGGCTGGGCCTGCCGCCCAGGAAGTCGCGCGATACGGGCGGGCCCCACTGGGCGAGCCCGCTGGCGCTCATCGGCGCCCAGCCCGGGTCCAGGGAGCTGTCGAAGAGATCGCCGTCGGCATAGTGCTCGACCATCATCCGGTCGGGGTCGCGCCAGTAGTCGAAGATCTGGCTGCCCTGAACGTGCCGGCCGATGCCCCACACGCGGCGGTAGCCCTGCGCGGCGAGGTGCTCGCCGCCCACGGCCACCGCGTCGAGGTCGGTGACCTGGTAGGCCGAGTGCACGTAGCCGACGCGTGGCCCGAGGTGCATGGCCAGCGTGTGGTGGTCGGCCGGCACGGACCCGAGGTCGCAGCGCAGGAAGGCCATCGTGGGCCCGCGGCCGCGGAGTTCGTCGAGGAAGAGGAAGTCGCTCACGATCAGCCCGAGCGCTTCGAGATACCACTCCAGCGCGTGCCGGAACCTCGTCGTCTCCAGTACGACGTGCCCGAGCCGCTGAACCTGTGCCGCGGCCTTCGGGGGCCGCTGCGCGGCGTTGAACCGGACCGGCTTCGTGCCGACATTGAGGTCGAGCGGCTCGCGCTCGGCCAGCGCCGGAGGCCGATCCAGGCCGGCGACGACCCGTACAGGGAAACCGCTCGGGTCGGTCAGCTGGACGCCCTGACCACCCTGGAGCGGGAGCACGTTGGCGCCCGCCCAGCGGGCCAGCCGTCGCACGTCGGCGACGGACTCGGCGACGAACGTCGGCCCGACGAAGCGGGCCTGGCGGCCGCGGCGGATGACCAGGCATGGCAGCGCCGACCAGGTGCCGCGCAGGCTGAGCCGGTCCGGCGTGCGCGAGTGCACCACGAACCCGAAGTCGCGGGCGAAACGCTCGGCCCGGTCAAGGTCGGGCTTGACGAACTCCAGCCAGCCGAGCCCCACCACCTTGATCACCGGGTTGCGGGCCCTTCCCGGATGCTCCCCGCGCAGAGCGCCGAGCTCGCTGTGCAGCCCGTGGTGGACGTCTGCCGGCTCAGCCGCACCGGCCGGTATCTGGATCTCCATCATCGGCGAAACTCCCTTCTCAATAGATCCGTCACGCCCCGGCGGCGTCGCCGACCGTGACCGACAGCAGGTCGTGCCCGACCGACACTCGCCCCTCGAACCCGCCTTGGCGCACCTCGTCCTCGAATTCGGCCACCTGCTCCGGCGACGTCGGAGCGGGGATCAGATGCGTCAGCACCAGGTGCGGCACGCCGACGCGCCTGGCCATCGCGCCCAGCGCCACGGTGTCGGCGTGGTAACTGAAGATGGTCTCGAAGCGCGTCCCTTTCACGGCCTCCGCCAGCGCCGAGCTCCGGCACGCCTCATGAACCAGGACGTCGGCGCCGGCCGACAGCGCCGCGATCTCGTCGCAGACCCGCGTATCGCCGGAGACGACGACCACCCCGTCCGGCGTCGTCACCCGGTAGCCGACGGCCTGCTCGACCGGCTCGTGCCGGACCCGTACGGCCTCGACGCCGACCCGGTCGCAGGGGCTGCGCCAGACCTCGGCCGGGACGTCGGGGAGGTCGAACCAGTGGCCGATCACCTCAGGCGGGCCGTCCTGCACATGTTGTACGCGCACGTTGACGTCGAACTCGTTGGCCGCCAGCACACGCCGTACGAACCCGGGCGCGTGCCCGGCGACCGCCACCACGGGGAGGGGACCGGTGCCGTGCATGTGGTCCTGCACCCACCGGGTGTGCACCAGGTCGGCGACGTCGCTGACGTGGTCGCTGTGCAGATGCGTGAGCAGAAGAGCGGACAGCTGGTGCGGGCTGATCCCTGCCTGGGCCAGCCGCATCACTGTGGAGCGCCCGGCGTCGATCTGGAGGTGGACATCGCTGTGACTCACGAGCACGCCGGGTCCCGCGCGATCCGGGCTCGGGAAGGGCACCCCGGTGCCGGTCAGCGTCACGGTAGTGGTCATCTGGCTGGCTCCTGTCGTCGCGATCCCTTTGACAAATGATGAATTTATCAGTTGTGATGTGTCAAGCGGTATTGATCGACATGTCACTTTCAGATGGCAGACGGTATGAGAGCAGGCGCCGATGACCGAGCCCGGCCCAGACAAGGCACACCACCCGTTCCCCGGCCCGCCGCGCCGCGCGGCCGACGTCGTACGGCACATCGTCGACGCGCTCGCCGCACCCGCGGCATTCCTGATGGTCGAGTCCGGTAACGGCCCTGAGTGGGGCGCGGTCGTCGCGCTGCTGGTCGCCCTGGTGATCGGCGCGATCCGCAGGCACCGCGGCGACTCGCTGGCCGTCGTCATGCTGTCGACCTGTGTCGTGGCCTTTCACAGCGTGAGCGCCATCGCCTTCGGCGAAGGGCGCGCGTTCTACTTCCCCGAACTCGTCGTCAACGCCGCCGGCCTGCTGGCGTGCGCCGGCTCGCTGCTGATCGGGCGGCCTCTCACCGAAGCGGTCTGCCGCAAGGCCGGGGTGGAGCCGTCCGGAACGGCCGGCGATCCGGCCGCCCGGCGCCGCCACGTCCGCCTGACCGCGGGCTGGGCCGTGCTCTGGGTGAGCCACCTCGTGCCGCTCGGCTACCTCTACGCGGCAGACTCACTCGTCGGACTCACGCTGGTCAGCGCGCTGTTCTGCAAGCCGTCGCTGCTGGCGACGGCCGCCTTCACCGTCGTGGTCGTACGCCGGGCCGTGCGGCAGGGCCTGTACGCCACTGGCGTCGCACCGGATCATCAAGTGGTGGCCGCCACGCCAGAAGACCGCCCGGCACCCCGTCGAAAGGACCCGTCATGACCTCCTCGATTCTCAAGCTGGCCGATGAGATGTGGGCCGGTCGGCGCGAGCCGGCCTCCCTGATGGAACCCACCATGACCGGCGCCGAGGAGGTCGCCGACGGGGTGCTGATGGTGCCCGGCTTCGGGCACGCCTTCGCCCTCCGGCACGAGCACGGGCTCGTACTCTTCGACACCGGCGTCAAGCTGCTCGCCGACAAGCTGCACGAGCAGGTGACCGCGTGGGACTCCGGGCCGGTCACCCACGCCGTCTACTCCCACGGTCACGTCGACCACGTCGGCGGACTCGGCCCCTTCGACGCCGCCGCCGATGCCCGCGGCGTGCCTCGCCCGGAGGTGATCGCGCACGACAACGTACTCGCGCGCTTCCGGCGCTACGCCGACACGCAGGGCTACAACACGATCATCAACCGCCGCCAGTTCCGCATACCGGGCCTCGTCTGGCCGACCGAATTCCGGGAACCGGACGTCACCTTCTCCGACGCGCATGTGGTCGAGGCCGGTGGTCTCCGCCTCGAACTCACCCACCACCGGGGCGAGACAGACGACCACGTGGTCGGCTGGCTTCCCGAGCAGCGGATCCTCTTCCCCGGCGACCTGTTCCTCGGCGTCGCCCCGAACGCCGGCAACCCGCAGAAGGTGCAGCGCTACCCCGTTGACTGGGCCGCCGCCCTGCGCTGGATGGCCTCGCTCGGTGCCGAGCTGATGCTCGGCAGCCACGGCGTCCCCGTCGCCGGCGCCGATCGTGTCCGCGAGGCCCTGGAGAACACCGCCCGCTATCTGGAGACCCTCGTCGACCAGACACTCGTCTGCCTCAACGACGGCGCGACACTGGTCGAGACCCTGCACCAGGTGCGGGTGCCGGACGATCTGGCCGCGCTGCACTACCTCCAGCCGCTCTACGACGAGCCGGAATTCATCGTCCGCAACGTATGGCGCCAGTTCGCCGGCTGGTACGACGGCAACCCGGCCCACCTCAAGCCCGCCACCGACGCCGCCCTCGCCGCCGAGATCGCCGCGCTCAGCGGTGGCGCCCAGGTCCTCGCCGACCGCGCACTGGAGCTGTCCCGCGCCGGCGAACACCGGCTGGCCTGCCACCTCGCCCAGCTCGCCGGCGACGCCGCCCCGCAGGACATGGCCGTCCACACCGCCCGCGCCGAGGTCTACGCACTCCGCGCCGCGCAGGAGCGCAGCACCATGTCGATCGGCATCTTCAGCTGGGCCGAGGCCGAATCGCGGGACATCCTGACCGGCCCCGATGCGACTACCTAGCTTTTCAGATCATGACCGTCGCGAGTCTCCGGAGGCTTTCCCGATGCGGCGGACAGTCGTCCGCATGTCTGCCACTTCCGCCTGGCACGACACGCAGTTCCGCAGGTGTTCCTCGACTCTGGCCGTCTCGACGGGGTCGAGGGCCTCCAGCACGTACGCTCCAAGGGAGACCGGCTCCTGCCTGGCGGACCATCCCGGCCACAGCCGGAACGCCACCGACCTGTCCAGGCGCCCGCCCAGGTGCATGGAGCGCCAGACCCCGCGATACCCCGGCAGTACCCCGCACGCGACCGCGACGTGACCGGCGATCAGCACGGTCACGAGGTAGGTCGCCCAGATGTGCACCTGCACGAGCACCGCGAACACCGGCCCACCGTGCAGCGACGCCATCCCGGCCCCGCTGCCGATGAGCGCGAACAGCCCGCCGACCAGCGCCAGGTTGATCAGCCGTTGCCCGGGGTCGAAGTGCCCGTCGTGGTAGGAGAACCGGCCGGTGAGCGTGGCGGCGGGCCAGCGGGCGAACCACCGCAGGTCCGTACGCCGGAAGCGGACCGATTCCGTCGCGAACGTGCGCACGGCGCGGAACCCCAGCGCGAGCCCCGCCCCGGCGAGCACCACGAACGCCCAGCCGACCATCGTGTGCAGGGTGGTGTCGGGCGTGCCGGTGATCCGCGCGAGCGGGCTCGGGTGGCCCTCCTGCCCGGCTAACAACCACCAGCCGGTGCCCAGCAGGGTCAGCGTCATGAGGTAGACGCCCGCGTGGAACCACCTGGTCCGCCGATTGTGGCGGCGAACCCAGCGGTCAGTAGCCGCCACCATAATCCGACTGCCGCTCAGAGGGGGCGCCGCCGCCCGATCCGGTCACGTTCACGGTGATCTCGTCCGACGCGCCGGCCGAGGAGTGATCGGCGTGCTGCAGGGCGACGCTCACGGTGTGCTTGCCCGGGGGCAGCCCCGTGACCTGGAACGGCGACGCGGTGACCACGGTGTAGTCGTCGGCCTGGCCGTCGGTGGAGACGTGCACGTGGTTCTTGCCGGAGTCGGTGGCACCGATCTCCTCGTTCGAGCTGAATTCGAGGGCGAACGAGGATCCGACGTTCGCGCCGTCGGCGGGGGCCTCGATGGAGAGTGTGGGCGACCCTGCGGGTGAGCCCGTGGAGCCGGTCGCGGCGCCGCAGCTCACTACCAGCAGGCAGCCGGCCGCTGTCAGGAAGAATCGCTTCATACGTGGTTGTACGGGCGGCGGCACGATAACGGATTCATCTGAGGCCGATGAAGCCGAAACGATGATCGTATCCGTAGAACGGTCATGTGGGCTCTTTCCGATGAGTCGCTCCTCGTCGGCATGGCTTCGGGCGACGCCCAAGCGGCCACCACTCTGGTGCGCCGCTACCAGGGCAGGGTGTTCGGGCTGGCGCGGACGATCGTGCACGAGCCGGCGCTGGCCGAGGAGGTGGCTCAGGAGGCGTTCGTCAGGGTGTGGCGGCACGCCGCGGCGTACGACTCGCGCCGCGGCGCGGTCTCCACCTGGCTGCTGACCATCACCCGCAACCTGGCCATCGACGCGTTACGCCTCAAGCGGGAGGAACCGGTGGATCCGCAGGTGCTGCTCACCAGGCTCCTCGCCGTCGAGCCGGCCGAAGAGGCGGCCATGGGCGAGGAGTTCGTCCGCCAGGTCCTGCGCGGGCTGCCGGAGGAGCAGGCCAGGGCGATCGCGCTGGCCGTGTTCTATGGGATGTCGGGCAGGAAGATCGCCGAGATCGAGGGGATACCTTTGGGCACCGCAAAGACGCGCCTGCGCAGAGGCATGGCGAAACTCCGCGACCAACTGGAGGTGGGCGATGGCTGAGACCTCTGGCTGCGGGCGGGCCCGCGAGGAGATCCCCGAACTGGCCGCCGGCGCCCTGTCGGGCGAGGAGCGAGCGGTTGCGCTGCACCACGTCGCAGACTGCCCGGCCTGCCGCAGGGAGTTGGAGGAGGCGACCCGCGTGGTCGACGCCCTCACCTCGATCGCGCCCGCCGCGGAACCGCCGCCCGCGTTCGAGTCGCGCGTGCTGGCCAGGATAGCCGGGGCCCGCAGGCCCTCGCTGCTGCGCAGGCTGGTCCCGTACCTGGTCACGGCCGTGGTGGTGGCCGCGGTGGCGAGCGGAACGGTGTGGCGGGCCACGGAGCCGGACCGCCGGCTGGCGGCCGGCTACCGGGCCACGTTGCAGGTGGCCGACGGCCGCTACCTCACGGCGGCGGGCCTCTACTCGGGGCGGGAGACGGTCGGTCACGTCTTCGCCTACCAGGGGTCGCCGAGCTGGCTCGTGTTCACGATCGAGCAGGGGACAGGGTCGTACCAGGCCGTGCTGGTCGGCGCCGACGGCACAACGGTGGACCTGGGCCGATTCACGCTCTCAGAATCGCGGCGATCGTGGAGCACCACCGTCGAGCGTCCCATCGGGACGATCACCGAAATCCACCTGCGACGTCCCGGCTCCCCGGACGTGGTCGCGAGGTTCCGGCGCTGACCCCTCTTCGCGGCCCTCCAGGGTGCCGTCGCGGACGTATTCGCGTTCCATCCCCGACGAGACGACTCCGAACGGGTCGTGGGAGCCCTGCGGCTCGCCGGTGCCCTCAGCCGACGAGGCGGAGGTTGCCGTTGGTTCATCAGGCCGTGGAGTGGCGGGGTGAAGGGTGTCCGTGGACACGCTCCAGCACGACGACGGGGATCTGCCTGCCGGCGGCTGCCTCGAACTCGGCGAACTTCGGGACGAGCGCCACCTCTTTCGCCCAGATCCGCTCGCGCTCCGCGCCCTCCGCGAGCCGAGCCACGACCGGCACTCTCTCCGTGCCAATCTCGACTGTGGCCTGCGGATTTTAGACCGGATGGTGCGGACTGCCACCGTGGGTTCCGAAGATGGCCCAGCCATCGCCGACCGGCTGGTAGAACAACGGGCTGATCCGCTCGCGCCCGGTCTTGGCCCCGATGTGGTGCACCAAGATGAGCGGCATGCCTTGCTCGTCAAACCCGGGAACCCGGGAACCCGGGGCGGGATGGGTCGGCCTGCGGCGAAATCCTCTTCGCTACTCCAAGACACGTACCCGCCGTTCGCTCGGAACTCGGCGATGATCTGATCGTTCCAGCGGCCGCCTCCGAGGTGCTGGCCGAGCAGGGCGCCGCGGTGGACGTACGCGAGATCGCCCGCCGCAGCGGGGTGGGGATGGGCACCCTCTACCGGCATTTCCCGAAGAAGGAAGATCTCGTTCACACGGTCCTGCGCAGGGACTTCTTGAAATGGGCGGAATCGGCACGCCAGGCGGCGATCGATGCCGAGGACCCCTGGGCGGCGTGACCACTGATGACCTGCTGCTTCTTCTGGTCTCACTGGGCCACGCCGTCCAGATCACCGACGAGTGCCGCCCACAGATGTGGAACAGGCTGTTGCGCATCTCCCTCGACGGCCTGCGCGCCGACCACCGCGAACCCCTTCCCGCCGACACCGCACCGGTTCACCACCCACCTGCTGGCGGCCGGGAGGAGCATGACATGCCTCTTACCAGTGGCGCCCCGCCCTCGGCAGCACCCCGAGGGCGGGGCCCGCTCATTCCACGCGCACCAGGACCACAGCCCGGCGCGGGACGGCCCCAGCCTTGATCAAGACCGGGGCCGGGAATCCAGCCGGAAACTACCCGGTGCCCCTGGGCCAGTACTCGTCTCCCATCGGAGCGACACCGCTGCCCTTGGGCCAGATGTCGTTGCCCATGGGGGCGACACCGCTACCCCGGGGCCAGATGTCTTCGCCCGTCGGGGCGACCCCAGTGCCCCTGGGCCAGATCTCGTCGCCCATCGGGGCGACCCCGCTGCCTCTGGGCCATGGCTCTTCATCGGCGGCTGCCGGACCTGCGGCCAGGGCGAGTCCGGCCGCGGTCAGCAGCCCGATCGCGGCCACTCTGAGCGTCGTCTTGGTCATGCCTTCACCTCTCGTCACTGCGATACGTGAGATCCCGCCGCGCCCGCCAGGTCGCGCCCCTCGCGGCGACCGTCAGGTGGCACCTGCGCCGCCACACAACTGCGGGATCAAGTGCACAACACGGCGCCGCCGCCCGTCACCCTGTTCCAGCCTGAGCCGGAACACCCAGGTCACAGCCCCGCCCCCTCAGTCTCGGAGCCCGAACGATTGTCTGGCAGCCCCCTTTCACCAGTCCAGACAATCGGTGCCGCACCAGGCAAGGGGCCGGACGGCCCCCGCCTGGTCGTGTTCAGTTGCCGCCGTCGAGGAAGTTGGTGCAGTCGCCCTGCGTCACCCACTTGTGGGAGGAGATCGCGTCGTTGGCGCTGTAGATCTTGCCCTTGCCCGGATCGGCGGTGCGCATGGTGAACTCGTCGTTCTCCAGGCTGTCGGCATAGAACTGACCCGGCTTCAGGCAGGTGTAGCCGTAGCGCCAGTCGTAGGCGGTGTAGTCGTAGAAGGCGACGACGTCGTACCCGCCGAGATTGCCGTTGTTCATCACCGAGGAAACGACGTTGGAGGCCGATTTGATCTCGCCGGTGCCGTCGCCCCAGTCCCGGTCGTCGCCGAACGCGTGGCCGAGCATGTTCTTGCAGTGGACGTCCCGCCAGACGCGGACCTGGCCGTCGCGGTGATCGCCAGGCACCGCATCCCACTCCTGGTCGCAGGGGGGTTTGGCCTGCGCGACCGAGGGGACGGGCGGGGCCACGGTGATGAGCGCCGCGCTCAGGCCGAACGCGGTCAGGATTCTGCGCATGATGTTCTCCTCAGTGTCGGGTTTCGTTGATCTGCTTGGCTTGTTCGAAGGCGGCACGTCCCAGCCGCCGGTAGGTGTCCAGTTCGCCGGAGTAGGCCCTGGCGGCACGCGAGCGGTACTCGTCTTCCAGCGAACGCGCGACCTCGGGGTAGGACACCGACCTGGCGCAGGTGGCCTCGGCCGTCGCCAGCTCGACCTCGACCGCGTGGGCCGCGGCCGGATCCAGGCCCTTGGTGAGTTTCGGCAGGCTGGAGCGGATCGCCGCGGGGTCGGGGTAAGGATGGCCGCGCCCGGTCATGCACTGCGACCAGGTCCGCAGGACGGTCACGAACCGCGGGTCGGTGACGAGGTCCGGCATGTAGAGCGGCTGCAGGTTGGTCGCGATCGTGCTGACCCTGAACCAGAGGGACCGGTCGCCGTAGAGCCGCTCGTACGCTTCGGCCGTGCAGCCTCCGGTCCGGCTGGTGACGCTGCCGCCGGACGGGAGCCGTACGGTCATCGTGGACGCGTCATCGCCGCCGTCGAAGGTCCGGTTGTATCGGGCCAGTTCGCCGGCGGGGAGCCCGGTGGCATAGACATGGTTCTGGTTGCCTGCCTTGACGGCCATCACCCGGTTGCGCAGTAGCCCGCCGTATCCGTTCTTCCGTGCCCAGCCGACGTCGGTCAGCATGAACTTCGAGCCCTTGCGTTCCTCCGCGCTCAGCTGGGCAGGCAGCCAGTAGCGGAATCCCTGGCGGGCCATGCACTGCTGGACCAGCACCTGCTCGGCCCGCTCGACCTGGACGAGCTCGGCCTCCGTCAGCGGCTGGACGGGCTGGGCAGGCTGGGCGGTGCACGCCGCGATCACGCTCGCCAGGACGACCGCCCCCAGCGTTCTCCATGCGACGTCTCCGATTCGGCACGCGCCAGGGGACTGGGCGAGCGCGCCCGGCCGCGGAATCGCGGCCGGCGTCCGGGCGGCTTGCAGTGGCGTGCGCATGAATCTCCTGTGTCGCGAATGCCCGGGGCGGGCCGGGTGCGGTGCGATGATCGCGGGCCGCCGAAAACAGCTTTTCGCGGCCGGACTTTGTCAGGCACCCCCGTTTCGCCACTTCAGACAAACCCACGTCAGAAGATCGCGTCGTTGCCGCACCCCCCGAAGCGTGCGTACCTTCTTCCACGGGATGATCTGCCGGCACGGACTCGGGGGCGGGGCGTGGGACGACGCGAAAGACTCTTGGATCCCGGCGACGGGCCCATCGCCCGCTTCGCCGGCGAATTACGCAAGCTTCGCCACGAGGCCGGTACACCGACCTAGGGATCTGACCACCGGCCGCCGCGACGCGTCTCCCCTCCCCGACCGGACGAGGAGCGGGGTCGAGGTGGGGACGAGCGGGCGGAGTGTGATCGGCTACTACGCCGACGGCTCCCGGTACCGGATCACAGTGTGGGATATGCGAAGCCATCGGAAACTCCTGGAGGTCTCCACCCGCCGCAAGGGGAGAGCCGGAGGCGGCCCGACCACGCTCGAGCACGGGCTGGCGTTCCTCCGAAGCGGGGCAAACAGACGCAACTGGTCAGACCCGGCGCATCCGGACGCGACACTCAGCCCGGACGATCGCTTCATGGCACTGTGCGTCCCCGGAAAGCCGTTACAGCTCTGGGACGTCGCCACAGGCCGCCCGATGGACACCCCGTGGGCACCCGAACTCACTCGCGAACAGTGCATGTACGAGCCGGCGACCTTCACTCCCGACAGCCGGCGATTGGCCCTCGTCACCGGCGAGAAGATCCGTATTTGGGACATCGCCTCCGGCACGAAACTGACGGAGATCAGGCACCCGAACGTCGAAGAGATCGGCTTCAGCCAGGACGGCTCCTTCCTGGTCACGGCCGACGAGAAGGACATCCTTCTGTGGCGGGTCGCGAACCCCGATCATCCCGTCCTGCGGCACGGCCTCTCGGGGGAACGGGCCACGAATCTCCAGGTGGACCTACACGCGAACCGCATCCGCTACCTCAGCGGTTCCCAAATGACGTGGCCGGCGACCGTTCGCACACTTGACATGGGCAGGGCGGCGATCTCCGGGTGGATGAACGCGGTCGGGTCCGGTGCCGCCTTCAGCCCTGACGGGACAACGGTCGCGTTCGCCTACCAGGCGGAGGGGTCGGACGTCATCCGGGTGCAGCTCCACGACAGGCGGTCCGGACAACGTATCGCCGCGCTGCCGCAGGTCGTCTGTCCTGGGCCGAACGAGAAACCCACCTGCAATGTACTCCTGGCCTTCAGCTCCGACGGGCGCACGCTCGCCTTCGGCGCCGCGCCATACCCGTTCCACTCGTCGCCGGCCCAGGTGTCCCTGTGGGACGTGGCCGGCCGACGCACCACGGAAACCATCACACTCAAGGAAAAGGACAGGCGATATGTGGGGACGCTCGCCTTCGCCCTGGGAGACGCATCGCTGGTGATGATCCCCAACATGGACTCAAACCCCATGATCGTCTGGGACCTACGCCGGCGAACTGTCACGAAGAGCCTGTCCGTCGCCAAGGGAATGCGGGCCACGGTCAGCCCTGACCGGCGGACCCTTGTCACCGGCGAGGGCAATGTGATCGACCTGCGATCGGTCGCCCCGGTCCACGGCTCGCTCAAACCCGGGTTGACCGGCTCCCTGGCCTTCAGCGCCGACGGCCGTCACCTGGCCGCGAGCGACCTGACCGGCCGCATCGTCCTGTGGGACCTTCGCCTCAAACAGCGCATCGGCCTGCTGGAGCCGACGTTGGAGCACGGCGCGGATGATCTCAACAGGGTCTCGGCCTTGGCGTTCTCTCCGGACGGCGGCATCCTGGCCGCCGGCGCCGAGAACGGCACTCTGCAGTTGTGGGACGTCGCCTCCCGCCAGCCGATCGGATCCCCGCTGTCCACGCCAAGGGACGCCATCCTCGCACTCGCCTTCAGCGCCGACGGCAGAACGTTGTACGCGGCCGGCCGGCATACGCCTCTCCAGCGGTACGAGCTCGCCCCGGACACGTCGGCCGCCGTCATCTGCCGTCGTGCCGGTGGCGGATTGGCGGCCGCGGAGTGGGAGACCTACTTCCCGAACCAGCCTTACCAGCGCATCTGCCCGCCCGTGCCACCAAGGACCGCATGGCCAGCACCGGCCTCCCCGGCACCCCCAACTCCATCCTCTACACCCCCTCGCTCTGAACAACATCCCAGCCTTCCGTCGTCGGGCCCGGCTGAAGCCAGGGCCGACGGCATGGGGTAGGGCCTGAGCTTTCGTCGTTCAGTTGGCCTTCGCCGGTCAGTCGTCGCCGACGGCGATCACCGGGCGGCCTCGCCCTAGATCACGACGAAACGCGCCAAATCCACGCACTGCAGCATTACCGGCAATAGGTTCTTTAGGGGCGCGGTTCACCGTTCCTGCTGCTGCCGCTCAGGCGTCACCAGACCGGCGGGCAAGCAGGTCGCAGGCGGCGCGGATCTGCGCCTCGATGTCGGAGCCGGGGGTGCGGGCGCCGGGAGCGTCGTCGATGAGGATGATCACCCACCGGCCGCTGCCGTCCTTGTGACCGGTGACGCCGCGCTTCCTGATCTCTCTGGTGCGCAGCCATCGGTGGAGGGTGGCAAGGGAGAGGCCAAGGCAGTGGCGGCCGAAGCGGCGCTCTGCGTGGGTGTCATGTCCTGGTAGGACATCGCTTTGGCGCGTGGAGACCTCACCGATGACGAATGGTCCTTGATCGAGCCGCACCTGGCCCCTGGGTGAGCGAGGCCCGATCCCGGACCTTCGACCGCAGTTCAACGCCGTGATGTGGCGGTTTCGGACCGGCAGCCCCGCCGAGTACGGGCCATGGTCCACCGCCGGCTATCCAGGCATAACGCTGTACGATCCGTGAAAGCGCAGCAGGCACCGACCCGAGCGTGCTTATCGCGTACGTGGCAGGCCGCGCAGGAGTGAGCGATGGCGGGAGGGCGTTTCGTAGGGGATCCCTTCCCGGGGCCGCCGAACGCCGCGAGAGATCATGATCGGTTCCCGGCGTTCCGTTCGTCCTGGTTCTGCTGCCACTGCTCCATGACCTGTCCGAGGCTCGCGTTGACGAGGAGCAGGAACTCGGCGGCGAGGCCGAAGCGGGCGCCGGCCGGGGTCGCGGTCCCGAGGATCTCCGCCGCGCGCTGCGAGGTGGCGGCAAGGGTCTCGTTCATCTGCAGAGCCGCGAGGGTGGAGCGGACCCAGAGTTCGTCGTCGACGACGTAGCGTTCGCGGCGGCCGCCGGGGGTTCGTTCCCGCTTGAGTAGCCCCTGTTGCTCCAGGAGGGCGACGGTCTGCGAGATCGATGCGGGGCTGACGTGCAGCCGCTGGACCAGGTCGGCGGCGGTGAGGATGCCGGAGTCGGTGACGTGCAGGCAGGCCAGTACTCTGGCCGCCATCCGGGGCATTCCTTGCTGTTCCAGGAGCGTGGCGAAGGATTCGGTGACGTTCTGGACCGCCTGGGGGTCGCGCCCGTGGCTGCTGTCGCCGATCGGCGGCGCCGGAGGTTTGGCCTGCCGGTGCCGGCGCGCGCGCTGCTTTGTGGCCTCCTGTGCCCGCTGTGCCCGGTAGTCGTCGGGTCCGCCGTTGCGGGTGACCTCCCGCATGATGGTCGAGCTGGGCCGCCCGAGACGCCGGCCGATCTCGGTGTATCCGAGCCCCTCGGCCAGTCCCGTAGCGATGTGCCGCCGGTCCTCGTCGGTGAGTCTGTCTCCGGGCATCGGTGCTCGTCTCCCATCTGCCGGCGTGCGCGCCTCGGCGCTCGCACTCCCGCCGCACAGTATGCAATCACTCGAATCCCATTGCAACACAGATCTTGATCATCTATTGCAATCAGTGTCATGCTCATTGCAATAGCCGTCAACAGACCGCGCGTGAACAGGCTTATTGGCTTTCCCAATACGTTGACTGATCTATGAATGCAATGTACTGTCGCAGACGTTCAGCGATGCATGAACAACCGGCCTGCTGGCGGATCTGGAGCTTCCCCACACAACGGCTCGAACAGCTCCACAAAGGAGACGGATCACCATGTCCGACACCAAATTCGGCGGTTTCATCGCGACGATGATCGGCCCCAAGCGGCGGTGGCGGCAGTACCAGGCACGCGTACGACAGCTTCCGCCGAACCACCGCACAGCGGTCGAAGCCATTCAGCGGCACATGATGCACTTCGTGCCGACCGACGCCGGCAGCGACGCCTCCAGGTTCGAAGACCTCGCCGCCCTGTTCGAACAGGCCGCGGCAGCCGGAACGCCGATCCGCGAGATCGTCGGGCAGGACCCGGTGACATTCGCCGAGGCGTTCGCCCGGAACTACACCGACGGCGGCTACGTCCCCGCCCGTGCGCGCAAGCAACTGACCGACGCCATCGAGCGCGCCGCCGGTTGAGAAAACACGACAAGACCCTCTGACGACGACCCAGCACATCGCGCCCGAGGCCGAGCGCCACGCCTGGACGGGTCACGCAAGATCAACATTGTGTATCGAACGCTGGATGTAAGGAAATTTGTGATGGGACACAGCAGCAGCGGCTTCTCCAAGACCGGGCTGGACAGACTGCGTGAGGTGCTGGCAGGGCATGTCGAGTCCGGGAAGATTCCCGGGCTGGTCGCCCTGGTCAGCCAGGGCGAGGAGACGCACGTCGAAACGCTGGGAACGATGCGCCATAACGGTGGCGCGCCGATGCGCCGCGACACCATCTTCCGGATGGCCTCCACGACCAAGCCGGTCGCGGCGTCGGCGACGATGGTCCTGCTGGATGAGTGCCGGCTGCGGCTGGACGACCCGGTCGATCGGTGGCTGCCCGAGCTGGCCGACCGGCAGGTGCTGACGCGGCCCGACGGCCCGCTGGACGACACCGTGCCCGCGCGCCGGCCGATCACCGTGCGGGATCTGCTGACCTCCACGTCCGGGCTGGGCCTGGATCTGACGGCGAAGACCGCCCCGATCATGGGGGCGCTCTTCGAGCAGGGGGTCTACGGCCAGCAGGACGGATGGCTGCTGCCCGCACCGGAGCCGGATGAGTGGATGCGCCGCCTGGCCACGCTCCCGCTGACCTACCAGCCCGGACAGCGGTGGCAGTACAACCTCAGCGACGACGTGCTCGGCGTGCTGGTCGCCAGGGTCACCGGCCAGCCGCTCGAGACGTTCCTGCGCGAGCGCATCTTCGAGCCGCTGGGCATGACCGACACCGGCTTCCACGTGCCCGCCGACCAGATCCACCGGCTGCCGCCGCTGTACGCCCCCGACTGGCAGAGCGGCGAGTTCAACGTGGAAGACCCGGCCGAAGGCGGACACCACAGCGAGCCTCCGGCGTTCCCGTCCAGCGGCGGCGGGCTCGACTCCACCGCCGACGACTACCACGCCTACTTCCGCATGCTCCTCAACGGCGGCATGCACGACGGCCGGCGCATCCTGTCCCGGGCCGCCGTCGAGCTGATGACCACCAACCGCCTCACACCCGAGCAGCAAGCCGCCCGAGAGGTCTACGCCCGCAACGTCCTCCATACGGGGTACGGCCTGGGACAGCACGGCGGCTGGGGCTTCGGCATGGCGGTACGCACCTACCGCGGCGACTACGCGCCCGTCGGCCAGTTCGGCTGGGACGGCGGAGCCGGCACCACCACCTACGCCGACCCCGAGAACCAGCTCGTCGGCATCCTGCTCACCCAGACCGGGATGTCCACCCCCGATTCGGCGAACGCCATCCACGACTTCTGGACCACCCTCTACCAGGCCATCGACAACTGACCCGCCTACCTGGTCGAGTCGCTCCGGCAGAAAGACCTCGACCAGGCTCCGGCCTTCGACGCCACCACGTTCCGCGATCACCTCTGTCTCCTCCAGCGCGGCCGACGAGCACGCGCGCCCCCTGCTCACCCAGGGCCTGCACCACGCCGACCACATCATGGCTGGAGGCACCTCTCAGGCGGCCAAGCCCAGGTCCAGGAATGAGCCGGGAACGGCGATCGTGATCCGTCGGATAGCCCGATCTCGAGCGCGGCCCCGGCCGCGCAGCCCGGAACCTCGCGCGGAAGGGGTGCCGCCCGATCCGGTGCAACCTGTCATCCAACTCGTCCATCACCGGTTCGGGGCGACTTCCGTGGTCGATCAGGATTGCTGCGGGGTGATGTTGACCATCCAGGTGATCCCGAACTGGTCCACGAGCGCCGACCCGGGCTACGAGGGCGAGGTGGGCCCGTTCAACCCGCGTGAATGGCTGGAGGTGCATCCCGCCCCGGCGCAGTGATCTTCCTCATTCGCGGCCGGATTTGTGGAACCCCCGTCTGAGCTGCGGTCAGAAGTGGTAGGGCGCCCGGGGCTCGAACCCGGAACCTACGGATTAAAAGTCCGCAGCTCTGCCAATTGAGCTAACGCCCCTCGCAACAGCAAGGGTACAGAGATTACCGCCCTGCCCGCGACGCCTCCATCACCGGTAAGCAGCCAGCCCGGTCAGCGCCTCCCCCAGCACCAGCGTGTGCACTTCCTGCGTGCCCTCGTACGTCAGCACACTCTCCAGGTTGTTCATGTGCCTGATCACAGGGTACTCCAGCGTGATCCCGTTCCCACCCAATATCGAGCGGGCCTGGCGGGCGATGTCCAGGGCGGCTCGTACGTTGGCCAGCTTGCCGAAGCTGACTTGCCGGGGATCCAGTTGGCCGGCGTCCTTCAGCGAGCCGAGATGCAGGGCGGTCAGGCCGGCCTGGGCGACGCCGACGTACATCCAGGCGAGTTTCTCCTGGGTGAGCTGGAAGGCGCCGATCGGCTTGTCGAACTGTACGCGGGTCTTCGCGTAGGAGACGGCGGCTTCGAGGCAGGCGCGGGCGGCGCCGACGACGCCCCAGATGATGCCGAAGCGGGCCTCCGAGAGGCAGGAGAGGGGGCCGCGCAGGCCCGTGACGCCGGGGAGGGCGGCCGAGGCGGGCAGGCGTACGTCGTCGAAGTAGAGGGAGGAGGTGATCGAGGCCCTAAGGGACAGCTTCTTGTGGATCTCAGGGGCGGAGAAGCCGGGGGTGGAGGTGGGGACGACGAAGCCGCGGATGCCCTCGTCGGTCTGGGCCCAGACGACGGCCACGTCGGCGATCGAGCCGTTGGTGATCCACATCTTGGAGCCGTTCAGGATCCAGTCGGAGCCGTCTTTCTTGGCATATGTCCGCATCCCGGCGGGGTCGGAGCCGTGGTCCGGCTCGGTCAGGCCGAAGCAGCCGATCGCCTCGCCGGCGGCCATCCGGGGGAGCCACTCGTCCTTCTGCTCGTCGGAGCCATAACGCCAGATGGGGAACATGGCGAGCGAGCCCTGGACCGAGACGAAGGAGCGCAGGCCGGAATCGCCGGCTTCGAGCTCGCGGCAGGCCACCCCGTACGAGATCGCGTCCGTGCCGGCGCAGCCGTACCCCTCAAGGTGCATTCCCAGGAGGCCGAGCGAGCCGAGGGCGGGCGCGAGGTCGCGCGCCGGGAAGACGGCCTCCTCGAACCAGTCTCCGACGTGCGGCAGGACGCGGTCGGCGACGAAGGACCTGACGGTGTCGCGGATCAGCCGCTGGTCGGGGTCGAGCCGGTCGTCGAGGCGCAGCAGGTCGTCCATGGCGGGTCCTCTCCTCATGTAGGGGACTACCAGGGTTCTACCAGGGGCAATCCTGATGTGCGAACACCGGGCCGCCGGGCAGTCTTGAGACATGAGCGAATACAACGTCAAGAAGCTGCGTCGGACTCACAAGGGCAGGATCATCGCGGGCGTCTGCTCCGGTATCGGAGAGTACGTGGGGATCGACGCGAACATGGTGCGGATCGCGCTGGCGATCGCGACGCTGTTCGGCGGGGTCGGCGTCGGCGTGTACGCGATCGGCTGGCTGCTCATGCCCGACGAGGAGCACGACACCTCCATCGTCCAGGACGTGATCAGCAAGCAGCAGGCCCGCAAGTCGGCGACGGACTGGAGTGGCGAGCAGAAGCCCCAGCAGTGATCAGGCGGCGGCCTGGGCGGGCACCTGGGCACCCTTGTCGCGAGACTCGGTCCACATCATGGCGAGCACGGCAGCGCTGATCACCCCGGCGATCCCCGCCAGCGCGACCACCGGCTCGGGGCCGAGTCTCTCCGCGGCGAACCCGCCCACCAGGATCCCGATCCCCTGTACGGCCATCAGCCCCGACTGCACGAGGCCGAACGCCTGGGCGCGTCGTTCGGCCGGTACGGCCTGGACGAAGGCGGCATTGGCCGCGAGTTGGTAGGCCCCGCCGACCCCCGACAGGACCCACGCCGCGAGCACCACGGCCAACGGCGGCCGCATCGCGGTCACGATCAGGGGCGCACAGCTCAGCATGGCCATCCAGCCCATGAGCCGCAGCCGCCGCGGCGGCGCCACGAACCTGCTGAACAGGAACGCCCCGACCACCGTCCCCGCCGGCATCGCGGCCATGAGCAGCCCGGTGATCACGGCGACCGGCAGCGTACCCGTGGCGAGCTTGGCCGCGTACGGCACCGCGAGGCCCTCCGGCAGGATGTAGAACCCGCACAACCAGGCGAAGAGCACCAGCGTGCGCAGCTTGCGCGAGCCGAAGACCAGCCGGGCCCCGGCCCTGGTCATCGTCCACATGGACGGCTTGGCGCCGTCGCGCTGCGCGGCCGGGCGGCGGCGTACGCCGGAGATCAGGATCAGCGCCGAGCCCAGGAACGTCGCCGCGTCGAGAGCGAGCGCACGGTACGGGCCCAGCGTCGCGATCAACGCTCCGCCCGCCGCGAAACCGAGCATCTGCACGGCCTGGTTCGTCATGTTCTGCAGGGCCGAACCGATGACGTACGCGTCGCCTTCGAGCACCTCGGGCAACAACGCCGCCCGCGCGGCCGAGAACGGGGCGCTGAGCAGCACCACGAGGAACACCAGCGCGCACAGCGCCCAGAACGGCATGCCGGGCACCGCCATCGCGGCCACCAGCGCGGCCCTGATGAGGTCGCAGGTCAGCATGACGCCCCTGCGCGCGAACCGGTCCGCCAGCCCGGCCAGCAGCGGGCCGCCGACGATCGAGGGAAGGTAGGTCAGCGCGTAGACGGCGGCGGTGGCCAGGGGCGAGCGGGTGCGGTCGTAGACGAGCACGGCCAGCGCGACCTGCGCGAGCTGGTCGCCGAGGAGCGAGAGGCCCTGGCCGTACCAGAGCGCCCGGAACTCCCTGATGGCGATGACTTCCCGATATGTGACTTGTCCTGCTTCTCCGGCACGGCGATGCCGTCCCGGCGGCCGTGCCCCCATTGGACTCCGCGGTGCCTGACTCAGGGTGTTCGCTATGTCACCTAAGGTGCCCGACCGAGAGGGTCGGCCGCAACCGAAAGCAGCCAACCGAAAGCAAAGGGTCACCACCCCAGTTCGTGAAGCCTCGCGTCGTCGATGCCGAAGTGGTGCCCGACCTCATGAACGACCGTTATGCGTACTTCGTCGACCACATCCTCTTCGGTATCGCAAATATGGCATATCGGATTGCGGTAGATCTCGATGCGGTCGGGCAGAACCGCTGAATACCAGTCGCCGCGTTCGGTGAGGGGGACACCGGTGTACAGGCCGAGCAGGTGGGGCTCTGGCGGATCATCGACGACCGTGACGACGATGTTGCTCATGACACGCGTGAGATCTGGGGGAATCGTGTCCAACGCCTCGGCCACGAGTTCCTCGAACTTGTCCCGTGAAACCTCGATCACACTTGCCATTCTGCCCCCTCGGTCAGGTAAGCAAGAAGCTGTATGAAGTTCGTGCACAGGTCAAAGGCAGTCCTTCGATCACGTGGCGCGAGGATCGTGGCGGTGCTCCTCGTTGCCGCGGCCGGCGCCTGGCTGGGCATCTTCCTCAGCGGCACCGTACGCGCCCAGGTGGGGCCGGTAGAGACGGGAATGTCCCTCCGCCCGGCCTGGCACGGCGAGACGGTCGTGGACGCCAGCCCGCTCGGCACCCTCACCTTCCGCACCCACGACGCCCCGCTCAGGTTGCGCATCACGCTCGAGAACATCGACCAGGAACGCGCCAAATCCCTCCTTGAGGACCCGCGCCTGGCCGACCGCCTGCCCGAGGTGATCGAGAACGATCTGATGGACGGCGTGCGCGCGCTCGTCATCCGCTCACTGCTCTGTGCGGGGGCGGGAGCCCTGATCATCGTCCTTTTGGTCTTCAGGCGCCCCAGAGTGGCTCTCATGGGCCTTCTGGCGGCCTCTGTGGCCCTCGCCGGCACGGGAGCCCTGGCCGCGGTCACGTTCCGCCCCAGTTCGCTCGTCGAACCCCGCTACTCGGGCCTGATCGCCGCCGCCCCGTCTCTGGTCGGCAGCGCGGAGTCGATCGTGACGAGATTCGAGTCGTACAGGTCTCAGCTCACCAAACTCGTCACGAACGTCTCGAAGCTGTACGACACGGTCTCGACCCTCCCGCTGTACGACGCCGACCCCAAGAGCATCCGTGTCCTGCACATCTCCGACATCCACATCAACCCCATCGCCTGGAACGTCATCCGCTCCCTCAAGGACCAGTTCGCCGTAGACATGATCATCGACACGGGCGACATCTCCGACCATGGGACGAAGGCGGAGAACAAGTTCGTCGACGAGATCAGCACCCTCAAGATCCCGTACGTGTACGTACGCGGCAACCACGACTCCATGACCACCCAGAAAGCGGTCGAGAAGCAGAAGAACGCCATAGTCCTGGACGACAAGTCCCAGAAGGTGGCCGGCCTGACCATCTACGGCCTCGGCGACCCCCGCTTCACCCCGGACAAATCCTCGACCGTCGACTCCGACCCGAAGGCCCTCGCCCGCTACGCCCGATCCCACCTCCCCGAGGTGGGCAAACCAGACCTGATCGCCATCCACGACCCGGAGGCGGGAAAAGGCTTCTCGGGCGCGGCCCCCATGATCCTCGCCGGCCACACCCACGAACGCCGGACGAACATGCTGCCCACGGGCACCCGCCTGCTCGTCCAGGGCTCGACGGGCGGCGCCGGCCTGCGGGCGCTCGAACACGCCCAGCCGACCCCCGTACAGGCGTCGGTCCTGTACTTCGACAAGGAGACCAGACGCCTGCGCGCATGGGACGACATCACGCTGGGCGGGCTGGGGGAGCAGTCGGTCTACATCCAGCGTCACGTGGAGCCCAACCCACAACGTATGATTTCCCCGGAGCCAAAGAACGCCCCGTCTCCAGCGGGATCTATCACCGGCTCCAGGTCACCGACCGCCGGTTCGCCGCTTTGGCATCAAGGGCAATCGTCCCCTATGCTTCAGAGGTCTCCGACGGAAGGCGACAGGGAATCCTGAGCCCCCATCGTCTAGCGGCCTAGGACACCGCCCTTTCAAGGCGGCGGCACGGGTTCGAATCCCGTTGGGGGCACTGCGAGCGCCTAGCGCACCCGCGAAAACGGCTGGTCCAAGACCACCGAAGAGCTGGTAAGCTAAGCGAGCGCAAACAGCAAGAAACGCAAGGTCCTGTAGAGCAGTTTGGAGTGCTCGCCACCCTGTCAAGGTGGAGGTCGCGGGTTCAAGTCCCGTCAGGACCGCTCTGGGTCAGGTAGCTCAGTTGGTACGAGCGTCCGCCTGAAAAGCGGAAGGTCGGCAGTTCGACCCTGCCCCTGACCACACTTTTTCTCCAGCACAAACGCCCTAATCCGATCTTGGACTAGGGCGTTTTTTGTTGGGTTTGACGACAGCGCTGATGACAGCGCGCCTTTCGTCAGGGAGCGAGTGATGGGCTGGCGGCTCTTACGGTCTCGGAAGGCGGGCGTGTCGGCTCAGGACGCGGTGAGAGTTCTGATGGCCCTGGGGTTCATCGAAATACGTTTCACGACGCACCTCGTACGCCGCGAGTTGGAGGGCGAGGATCTGCGCAGTTCGCTCGGCCACATCGAACGCATAAGGATGATCGCGGACGTTTGTCACAACCTTCCGGGTGACCTCAGCTCGATGCGTGATAGGGAGCGGGAGCGGCGAGCGGTGGAGAGCTTGAAATTCCACCTTCGAGGCCTTGAGCATGACGACCCAGCTGACGACCAGGCAGCCCAGTGGGTGCGCGCACGGCTGGACGAATCCGGATACGACTACCTGCCACTTCTCTCAGAGCACGTGAGGGCCCGGCTCCAACATTGAACGCTCGGAGCCGACAGCTCCGAGCGTTTCTGTTACCCGTCCCGATGTTCACCCGAGTACGTTGCCGATCTTGCCGAGGGCCTTGCGCTTCTCGTCGAGTGAGGCGTGAGCGTAGATCGTCAGTATGACCTCGATGTCGGAGTGGCCGACGATCTCCCGAACGACGTGAGGCGGTACGCCCATGTCGAGCAGGAGGCTCACGCAAGTGTGCCGGAGGCCGTGGAGACGGACGGGGCCGAGGCCGGCCCAGCTCCATGCTGACCTCGACGGCGTGGATCGTCGTGTTCACCTGGTTGAACTGGGTCTGGAAGGCGTTGCCCTCACATCTCAGGTGGGCGCAGGCCGTGCTGGTAGGCGTAGGTCACGGCCTGGGCCCGGCCGCTGGCGCCGATCTTGGCGAAGAGGTGGTTGATGTGCGTCTTGACGGTCGCCTCGCTGATGAACAGGCGCCTGGCGATCCGGCTGTTCGACAGCCCGGCGGCGATGAGGCCGAGCACCTCGGCTTCGCGCGGGGTCAGGCCGTCGGGCAGCGGTCCCGGCTCGGCGCTCGCGTCGCGGGAGGCAGTTGCGGATTCACCGGCCGCGGCGGCGGCGAGGAGCCGGGCGTGCACGGCGGGATCCAGAACGGCGTGTCCGGCGGCGGCGGTGTGCAGGGCCCGCCGGATGTGGTCGCGTCCGGCGTCCTTGGTCAGATAGCCGAGCGCGCCGGCGCGCAGGGCGTCCAGGATCGAGGTGTCATCGACGTACGTGGTGAGCACGACGACCTGGGTGGCCGGGTGGCGGGCTCTGATCTGCCGGGTGGCCTCGATGCCGTCAATGCGGGGCATTCGCAGGTCCATGAGCACCACGTCGGGGGCGTGCTGGTCCACGAGGGCGAGGGCCTGTTCGCCGTCTGCGGCGGCGCCAACGACCTCGAGGTCGGGCAGGAGGTCGAGGAGGGTCACCAGGCCCTCGCGTACGGCGGCCTGGTCGTCGGCGACCATCACCCGCAGCGTGCGGCCCCCATCGGCGTTCATGCCGGCAGCCGCAGCCGTACGGTCCATCCCGCGACGTCCGGCCCGGCGGTGAGCGTGCCGCCGATCATCTCGGCGCGTTCGCGCAGGCCGACGAGCCCGTAGCCGCCGCCGGTGCCGGCCAGCGGCGCCGGAGTCGAGGCGGTGCCGGTGGTGGGGTGGTCGGTTATCGTGAGCACCGTCTCATTCTCGCGGTAGTCCAGCTTGATGCTCACCGTGGCCTCGGGCGAGTGCTTGCGGACGTTGTTGAAGGCCTCCTGCGCCGTGCGATAAACGGTGTGCTCTGCTTCGGGGGGCAGTACGCGCGTGGTGCCGGTCACCGTGACGGCGGCTTGGATGCCGGTGTCGGGCCGGTAGCCGGCGGCCAGCGCGGTGAGCTGGTCGGGGAGTGGCAGGGTGTCGCCGCGCAGCGCGCCGATCGCCCGCCGGGTCTCGTTCAACCCGTCGACGGCCATGCGATGGGCCCGCGTGACAATGCCGTGCGCGCGGGCCACGTCACCGCCGTCTTCGAGCAGCGCGTCGGCGGCGTCGAGCTGGACGGCAAGCGCGCCCAGCGAGTGGGCGAGTACATCGTGGATCTCCCGCGCGATCCGTGCCCGCTCGTCGAGCGTGGCGGCCCGTGCCGACTCCGACTGCGCCCGCCTGGTCTGTGCCACCAGTTGTTCGGCCTGCTCCAGCCGCATCAGGTATTGCCGGCGGTTGAACCCGCCCAGCATGATGGCCAGCAGCGCCGCGGCACTGCCGGCCGAGGCGAGGGACTGCCCGAAGGCGAGGTCGCCGGCGGCCAGGGTGATGATCCCTGCGCCGGTGAGCGCCACGCTCTGCGCCGGCCGCAGGACCAGCGCGGCCACGAAGACGCCGGTGCCGCACAAGGCCAGCGCGGGGCTGGGCTGGTCGATCCCGGCCAGGAAACTGCCGGCCACCACCATGACGACCAGCGCGACAGCCCGGGCACCTCGGCGGTCCAACGATTGCGTGCGGCCGGGTAGCACGGTGGCCGCGAGCCAGCCCAGCCAGCCGAAGCAGGCGGCCGTCGTACACACCAGCACCGCCAGGGCGCGGCCCCGAACGCCCATGCCGGGGCCGGTGACGGCCATGCCGTACACGATGGCGCCCAGCGCGGCCAGCCGCACGCCGGTCCAGGCCGCGCGCCACTTCGGCTGGACCCACCATCCGATCACTGCATCCACCTTCGACTCCTGCCGTAAGCCGGTGACCAGCAATGTTACGGACGGAGCTACACAGAATCGCAATATGGGTTGATATCGGGTGGACTATCCCGAAGAAGGATCAACCTGGTCTCCACCTTCGCGCCGACGAGCGTCACGGCGGTGAATCCCTAATGTCGCCACCGTTCTCATCGTCCGGCACAAGGAGCCAGTGGTGTCCATCGGCAACGTCGTCATCCTGAACCTGATCATGCTCGCTGTAGTCTTCGAATCGGACCTCGGCCGCCGAAGGGTCACGCTGTTCCGCGTCGCTCGACCCCTGGTCGGTGCCGCGGCGATCATCCCGTTCTTCCTCGGCGGTGTGGCCACGGAAGGTTGGGGGCTCGTGCTGGAACTCGCCGGTATCGCACTCGGAGCCGGACTCGGGCTGCTCGCCGGGGCACTGCTGCCCGTCAGTCTTGACCCGGCCACCCGGCGCGTCCACAGTCGCGGCGGGGTGGCGTACGCGCTGCTCTGGGCGGTGATCATCGGCGGGCGCGTGTTCTTCTCCTACGGTGCCCAGCACCTGTTCGCTCACCCGCTCGGGGTCTTCCTCGCCACCCGTCACATCAGCGGCGACGCGCTCGCCGATGCGTTCCTGTTCCTGTCGCTGGCGATGTACCTCGTCCGGACCGGCAGCCTCCTCATCCGCTGCCAGGCCATTGTGCGTGACCTCCCGGCGAAGCACGGCGTCACCGGAAGCCGCGTATGAAGTCCGTGGCTCCGGCTGCGTGCCCGCATGCAGAGGGGCGACGGGCAGAGTGGTTGTGATCTTCGGATCTGGGCTATCGCGGTTGTTCCGCCCTCTGGTCCTGTCCGGGTTGCGGGGCGCTCACCTGTAGGCGCAGTGTCGTGAGCGCGGGAGCGAGGTGCGGATCCGCCTGTCCCGCCTCGTGCAAGGCGCTACTCAGCGTGTTCTCATACGTGCGGCTCGCCTGGGCGTATCTGGTTCGGCCCTCCTCGGTGATGACCGTGTAGACGCCGCGCTTGTCGTCCGGGCACAGATCTCGGTACGTGAGCTCGGCCGCGTTCAGCCGGGCGACCAACCGGGTCACCGAGCTCTGGTTGAGCGCGATCTTGTCGGCCAGTTCCTGCATGCGCAGCTCGCCGCTGGGGGAGGCGGCCAGGTGGCCGAGCGCCCGGTATTCAGACAGGCCGATGCCGTGCCGCCGCTGCAGCGCCGTACCGAGCCTGTTCTCCACGCGCGCGTGCAGCAGCAGGAGGTGATTCCAGGTCGCGGCGACGTCGGTAACCGGCGGCGCGGTGGGGGCTGCGGGAGCCATGGGGATCCTCCAGGCGCTATGGCTTTCCGATCCTGGTCACGGACCGGCTTGACAAGAAGATACATGTACATACATGCTTTTGCCCAATCCAAATGCTTGCAGATACATGCAAATTCCTGAGGAGTCTCCCTGATGCCCTGGATCTACCTGCTCATCGCGGCCGTGTTCGAAGTTGTCTTCGCCCTGGCCGCCAACGCCACCGAGGGCTTCACCCAGCTGGGGCCGTCCCTGCTCACGGTGGCCGCGGCGGCCGGCGGGATCTTCTTCCTGAGCCTGGCGCTGAAGACGCTGGATGTCGGCGTCGGCTACACGGTGTGGACCGGCATCGGATCGGTCGGCACCGTCATGCTCGGCACCCTGATCTTCGATGAGGAGATCAACCTCTGGAAGGCTCTGGCCTTCGTCCTGATCATCGGCGGCGTACTGGGTCTCAAGCTCTCCGACCGCCTGTCCGCGGGCGAGCGGTCCGCCGCCTGACCACCACCACGAGCTGAAGGGACATCATCATGGCCTGGATCTATCTTTCCATCGCGATCGTCTTCGAGATCGGTTTCGCTCTCGGAACCAACGCCACCAAGGGCTTCACCCGGCTCTGGCCATCGGTCTTCACCCTGCTGTCCGCGGCAGGCGGCATCTTCACCCTCAGCCTGGCGCTGAAGACGCTGGACGTCGGCGTCGGCTACACCATCTGGACCGGAGTCGGCTCCATCGGCACAGTCGTGCTCGGCGCCCTCATTTACGCGGAGAAGATCACCCTCGCCAAGCTCGGCTCGTTCGCCGCGATCATCGGTGGTGTCGTTCTCCTCAAGATCGCCGCAGGGATCTGATCCACGATGCCGAACGCTACCGAGCCGGATCGGCGAGCTCGTCTTTCCATCCGTTGGTCCTGGTCTCGCCCGTGCCCGCAGGTGAAAGATGGCCGGGGAGCGAATCCCTGGATTAGTTCATGAGGCTCTCCAAAGCGTCACGGCCTTCCCCAGATTCGCGAAGCTGCACACCGGCTCCTTCGTCTCCGACAACGGCGTTCCTCGAGCGATCACGGCCAAACTGGCCTTGGTGGAGCTTCTCGGACAGGAGTCGCCCGCCTTCCGCGGACTCAGCCAAGACCTGGTCGCTCCGCTGTTTCAGTGGATCAACCGACGTGAGTCCGCGCACGCCGGGCTGATGCCCATGGGAGTGTCCGTGGACGAGCTCAGCGTGCTGCGTTGGTACGGGGTTCTGCTACCGAAGCTCGACAGTTGCGCTACCTGCGGGAAAAGGGATTCAGGCGGTACCAGCGTCTGAGGCCCGGGATATGGGCGATCAGCTTCCCTGTTCCGCTGATGCGGTGTCGTGTCAGCGGCCACGTCAGTACGGCAACGCCGCGGTATCAGGGCGGCCCGCGATGGTGGGTGTCATCAAAGGTTCAGCGATTGCGGCCTCAAGGCGCAGATTCAAGGGAGCACACCTCATGTCCATCACCCTTACCGACCAGAACAAGATCACCCTGCGCACCGCCGCGTACGGCGCCGTCACGTTGCTGGCCGCCGCTGGTGCCGCCGGTTCGCCTCACAAGGTCGCCACTGAGGGCTCCATCGCCCTGGCCTCTGCGACCGGCCTGGTCGGGCACGTGCTCGCCGAGAAGTCAAAGCCCGTGAAGCTGAAGGGTAAGTCCGTGGCCGGGATTGCTGACCACGTGCTGCCGGCCCTGACGGAAGCCATGAGCCTGCTGAAGAAGCAGGATCCGGCAGAGGCCGACAACTTCCGTGGCACTGTCATCCTCGCCATCGAAACGGCCACCCACCGTGGCGAGTCCAGCCCCATCATGGCTGACATGGTCCGTAAGATCACAGCAGCTCTCGACGCCGCTTGATAGGCCTTTGAACAGCGGAAACGCCCCGAACTGATTGTCGTTCGGGGCGTTTGGTTTTGGCAGCGACGTCAGCAATCGGGACCCCACCGCTCACAGTGGGCCCGGTCGAGTTTCCCCGGACCGGCATAGTTCCGGGCTTCGTCCGCGTCCTTGGTGGGTGACATCACGAGGGGGACGGGTGGATCCAGGCTCTGAGGAGAACTTCAGGCAGTTCGTCATCGACAGGTCGGGTGCGCTGTTCGGCACCGCGTACCTGCTGACCGGCGACCGGCACGCCGCCGAGGACCTGGTGCAGTCGGCTCTGGCGAAGACGGCCGCGCGATGGCGCGACCTGCGCGACCCCGCGGCCATCGAGGGGTACGTCCGCCGCGCCATGTACCACGAACAGGTGAGCTGGTGGCGCCGCCGTTCGCGGGTCGTGGAGGTGAGCACCGCCGAGCAGCCCGATCGGCCCGGCGACGGGCATGCCGACGCCGCGGATCTGCGCATGGTGATGCGTGCGGCGCTGGCCAGGCTGACGCCCCGGCAGCGGGCCATCCTCGTACTGCGTTATTTCGAGGACAAGTCGGAGACCGAGATCGCGCGGCTGCTGGGCGTGCGGGTGGGCTCGGTGCGCAGCCAGATCTACCGCTCGCTGGAGCGGCTGAAGAAGTCCGCCCCCGAACTGAGTGTTGTGAGGGAGTTCAGATGAGCATCGAGGATCTGTTGCGCGAGACCCTGGCCGACATGGCGCACGAGGAGCCGGCGCCGCATCCGGACCGCTTTCTCCGGCCCGTCCGTGCGCGCCGGCGGGGGGTCGCCCTGGCGGCGGCGGCCGCTGTCGTCGTCCTGGCCGCGGGCGGGACGGTTGCCGTACAGACGCTGTCGGAGCCGGTGCCGCTCACGGCCGTGCGGCCGGCACTGGTGAAGAGCAAGGTGACCATCAGGGCAGGGTTGCGGCTCGCCGACCTGCTGGATCTCCTCGCCCGTACCACCGGCAAACCCGTGGAGTCCTTCGCTCAGGCTGTCCGGGACGACAAGGCGCTGGGCCTGCCTTCGTACGCCAAGGGCAGGCTGGAGGGCTTCGCCTATCCGGGCACGTACGAGTACACCGCCTCCTCCACCCCGACCGAGATCCTCGCCGCGATGGTGGCCCGGTTCCGCGAGTCGGCGGAAAGGCTCGGTCTGGAGTCGGAACGCGCCGTCATCATCGCCAGCCTCGTCCAGGCGGAGTCGCCCAGCGAAGCCGACATGCCCAAGGTGTCCCGCGTCATCCACAACCGGCTGGCCCGTGGCATGTTCCTCCAGCTCGACAGCACGGTCCTGTACGGCCTCGGCAGGTACGGAACAAAGGCCACCCTGAAGGACGTCAAGTCCAAGAGCCCGTACAACACCTACCGCCGTCGCGGGCTTCCGCCAGGCCCCATCACCAATCCCGGCGAGGCCGCGCTCAAGGCGGCCCTCCACCCGGCCACGGGGCCCTGGCTCCATTTCGTCGTCATCGATCCGAAGAACGGCACCCTGGACTACGCCACGTCGCAGGCCGAGCTCACCAAGCTCATCGATCGCACCGCCGGCTGAGCCGGGGTTGGAAAGGCCTCAGCGTCGGCGGTCTAGCAGGCCCAGTTCGTACGCCGCCGCGACCGCCGCCGCCCGGTCCTTGACCTGCAGCTTGGCGAAGACGTGCAGCAGGTGCGTCTTCACCGTCGCCTCCGTGATGAACAGCCTGCCCGCCACCTCCCGATTGGTGGCCCCCCGGGCGATGAGCCGCAGCACCTCCAGCTCACGCGGGCTCAGCGTGCGCGGCTCCGGCTCGTGCGCCTTCCGCGTCAGGACCCCGGCCACGGTGGGCGACAGCACCGTCTCGCCGCGGGCCGCCGCCAGCACCGCGCGCCGCAACTCCGCGCGGGGCGTGTCCTTGAGGAGGTAGCCGGTGGCGCCCTGCTCGATCGCGGGCAGTACGTCGGCGTCGTCGTCGAACGTGGTCAGGACGAGCACATGGACGCCGGGCTGCTGCTCGCGCAGGCGGCGGATGACCTCGGCGCCGCTCATCTTCGGCATGCGCAGGTCGAGCAGCACCACGTCGGGGTTGGTACGCAGGGCCACCGCGAGGGCCTCGGGGCCGTCGGCCGCCTCGCCGACGATCTCGATGTCGTCCATGTCGAGGATTCCGCGCAGGCCGTCGCGGACGATCGGGTGGTCGTCCACGATGATGAGGCGAATGGGCATGGTCACCGTTCCGGATCGGCGGGGATGGCGGGGACGGTGGCGGAGATGCCCGTGCCCTGGCCGGGGGCCGTCTCCAGCTCGAAGGCGCCGGCCAGGCGGGTGACGCGCTGGCGCATGGCGACGAGGCCGAAGCCGTTCGAGGCGCGCTCCCGTACGAAACCGGCACCGTCGTCGCGTACGTCCAGCGCCACCACATCCTCCATGTACGACAGCGTCAGGCCGACGCGGCCGGCCGAGGCGTGCTTGGCGACGTTGGCCAGGGCCTCCTGGGCCACGCGCAGCAGCGTGCTCTCCACCTCGGTGTGCAATGGGCGGGGGTCGCCGGTGACGGAGACGGAGGCGGGCACGCCCGAGGCCAGCGACCATCTCTCCGCGATGCCGGACAGCGCGGCGGCGAGCTGGGCGTCCTCCAGCGGCGCCGGGCGCAGCGCCTGCACCGAGCGGCGGGCCTCGGTCAGGCTCTCCTTGGCCAGGGCGCGTACCGTGTCCAGCCGCCCGCGCGCCTCCGGCACGTCGCCAAGAGGCACGTCGCCGAGCGCTTCGAGCTGGGTCAGGATGGCGGTCAGGCTCTGCGCGATGGTGTCGTGGATCTCCCTGGCCATCCGCTGCCGTTCGCCGAGCACTCCGGCCTCGCGGGCCTGGGTCAGGAGGCGGGCCTGCAGGTTCGCGTTCTCCTCCGCGAGCGCGGCCAGTTTGAGTCCGGTTTCGGTGAGGCGTTCGTTCTGGTCGGCGATGGTGTGGATGATCAGGCCGGTCATGGAGGCGATCAGCACCCCCACGACGAAGGAGGCGAGCAGCTCGACGGGGGTCCTGCCGTCCGCGGGACGGGCTGCGACCAGGACGCCGACCGTGGCCGCCACCCCGCCGTACGCCCATAAACCCGGCAGCAGGGTGAAACACTGCAGGAACGTCCCCACACCCGTCACCGTGAACACCGTGTCGATCCTGACCAGCGCCGCGACGGCGGCGAGCAGCACGGCGAAGTAGACGAGCACCACCCAGGGCCGCGCGATCCAGCCGGGGCGCGCGGTCACGAGCAACCAGTGCCAGGCCGCCGCGAACAACGCCAGGGCCAGCACCTCCGGCCGCCACTCCCGCAGCAGGGAGAACAGCGCGGGGAGCAGCACGAGCAGGTACGGCAGCGCGGCCCGCACCCGCCCCCACACGTCGCCGGGCGCCTGGGCCCAGGGGCTCACCACCGGGCTGCCGCCAGACGCCCGGTTCCAGCGGCTCACCACCGGAAAGCCCTGACCGCGGCGGCGCCCGCGACGACGAAGACCGCGACCATGATCCCCAGAGTAACCGCCGAGGGCGCGTTGCCCGCCCAGCCGTCGCGGATCGCCTGGACCGCGGGCGCCATGGGGGTCAGGTCGCCGATCGAGCGCATCGAGCCCGACATGGTCTCGCGCGGGATCACGGCGCCGGACATGAACACCATCGGGAAGAACAGCCCGAGCCCGATCACGGTCGCCGCCCGGCCGCTCGGCGCCAGCGCGCCCAGCAGCAGGCCGATGGCGCCCAGGCTCAGCGCGCCGAGCAACCACGCCAGGAGCACGAAGGGGAGGTTCGCGGGGGCCGTCAGACCGTACGCGAGCGCGCCGATGCCGACGACCAGCGCCGTGCCGAGCACGGCCAGCGACATGTGGGCGACCCATTGGGCGCCGAACAACATGGCCGGCGACGCGGGGGTGGCCCGCAGCCGCTTCAGCACCCGGCGCTCCCTGTATCCGGCCAGCGTCGCGGGCAGCACCACCAGCCCGGCCAGCCCGATGACGAACACGGTCAGCATCGGTACGGTGGCGTCGACGAGCGGCTCACCACCCGGCAGCGGCCGGCTCCCGCCGCGCAGCTTGACCCAGAGCATGATCAACGGGAAGGCCAGCGCGAAGAAGGCCGACATGGGGTCCCGCAGGCCCAGCTTGAGCTCGACGGCGATGACGTTCGTGAATCCTCGCATGAGTCAGTTCCTTCCGGTGAGCGCGAAGTAGGCCTCTTCCAGCGACGCGGTCCGCGCCTCGGCGATCAGGTCCCGCGGGCTGCCCTCCGCGACGACCCGGCCGCCGCCGACGATCGCCATCCGGTCGCAGAGCGCCTCGGCCTCGTCCATGAAGTGCGTCACCAGCACGACGGTCACCCCTCGGTCGCGCATGGCGCGGATCAGGCCCCAGGTGGTACGGCGGGCGTCGGGGTCCAGGCCCGTGGTCAGCTCGTCGAGCAGCACCACTTCGGGGTTCCCGACCAGCGCCAGGGCGATGAACAGGCGCTGCTTCCAGCCGCCGGACAGGCTCGCGAACCGGGCGCCCTTCCTGCCGGTCAGGTCCCATTCGTCCATGAGCGCCCGCCAGTCGGCCGGGTGGTCGTAGAGGGAGGCGTACATCCGCAGGGCCTCACCGACCTTGATCCCGTCGGGGAGCGCGGCCTCCTGGAGCTGGGCGCCGACGCGCTGCAGGAGCGCGCGCCGGTCGTCGTGCGGGTTCAGGCCCAGCACCCGTACGGTGCCGCCGTCGGGGCGGCGCAGGCCCGACGCGCATTCCACGATCGTCGTCTTGCCCGCGCCGTTGGGGCCGGCGATGCCGAAGATCTCGCCGCGCTCCACCCGCAGGGAGACGCCGTTCAGCGCCTGGACGCCGCGGTAGCTCTTGCTGAGGTCGTCTATCTCGATGACTGCCATGCATCGAGGATCATCGGCGCGCGACTCCCGCGGCATCCACCGATCGGTTGATGGGCGCCACCTCCCCCGCAGTGGAGAGTTTCGTGTCTGTATTGCGGTGTCCGTCCCCTATGGCGGACAGGCGAACAAGCGCGGCGTGATTCATCGAGGTTGGGTGATTCTATACCATTCCGAGGCGCCAAAATGAACAGATGATCATGAAAATTTAGCCGGAATAGCGAGCTGATATGGCTACGATGTCTAAAGCTCAGACGATCGTTTGCGGGACGACCTGTCTTGATTTCGTCGAGGCCCTGGCCTGGTGCGTCGTCCGGCCCGGGCCTCGATTATGTCGAGCATTGCCCCATGCGAAGGTCCGCATCAGGGGAGAAGCGCACAAAGTGACCGGTATCGTCGGTGACGACCCGCAGGACGATCGCTACGCCGGCTGGCGGCGTGACTTCTCGCTCCTGTGGGGCGGCGCCGCGCTCTCCCAGCTCGGCACGGTGTGCACCAGGCTCGCCATCCCGCTGCTCGCCCTGGCCTTGACGAAGTCCCCGGTGTTCGCGGGCTGGGTGGCCGCCGCGGGCGCGTTGCCGAGCGTCCTGCTGCACCTGCCGATAGGCGTGCTGGTGGACAGGTTCGACCGCTATCGCGTCATGGTCATCAGTCAGGTCGTGCAGGGCCTCGTCGGGCTGCTGCTCGTCGTCATGCTCTACGTGGGCGGCCCGCCCATCATGCTGCCCATCGCGGCCGCCGTGCAGGGAGTGTGCCTCAGCTTCTACAACACGGCGGAGCTCACTGCCGTGCAGCGCATCGTCCCGGTCGAGCACCTGTCGGGGGCCATGGCGAAGAACGAGGCCCGGCGCAATGTCGCGATGATTCTCGGGCGGCCGCTCGGCGGATTTCTTTTCGGCATCCACCGGCTCATTCCATTTCTGCTGGACGTGGTTTTCGCCATAATGGCCATCGGCGCGATGCGCGGGATGCGGAACAAGCAATTCCAGCCCGAAAGGGCGCGCGGGACGGCCCGGCAGGGTTCGCTGTGGGGCGAATTCCGTGATGGGATTTCCTATCTCCGGGGCGAGCCATTCCTGTTCCTGGTGCTGTGGATCTGCACGATCACCAACTTTCTATTCCAGGCGATCGGCCTGGTTTTCATGGTCTCCGCCGAACGGCAGGGGCTGTCCAGCTTCGAGATAGGCATCCTGCTGGCCGCCGGAGGAGTGGGCGGCCTACTCGGCGCCTCCATCGCCTCCTGGGTGCTGCGCAGGCTCGGGGCGACGCTCATGGTCGTGATCTGCGTCTGGACATGGCTGCTGGTCATGGTGCCCGTCATCTTCTTCGACGACGTCGTCATGCTGATGCTGGTGTGGGCGGTGATCGGGTTCATGGGCGCGAACATGAACGTGGCGTTGACCGTGCACCAGGCGCAGGTGGTGCCGAAAGAGCTGCTGGGCCGGGTGGTCAGCGTCAACCGGTTCTTCACGGGGGGCGCCGTTCCGCTGGGCGCGCTCGCCAGCGGTTACCTCATGACGCTGCTCGACACCCAGGGCACGGCGGCCGTCACGGTCGTCGTCATCGCCTTTCTCGCGCTGGCCATCACTCCCAGAAGGGCGTGGGACAGCGACGGGAGGCAGGTCGTGGTCAATCCGAAGCCGGCGGGAAAGCGGGTCCAGGCGAGCCGGCGGCGCTTTACGCCGGGCGCTCACACGGGCGGGATGGCGCGCGACACGGGTTCCTCCTGATCGGGAGGAAAGACGGCCAGGGTGAGGCCGCGCAGGCTCGACTGAATCCGGTCCTCGACGATTTTCGGATCGACCGTACGGCTCCCGCTCGAAATGGCGTGCCCGAAGATCTCGTCGCTCACGGCCTTCACATCGTCGATCGCCTGCCGCTGCTTCTCCTCCGCGCACACCGCCCAGAGCTTCGCGATGGCCACCCGGGCCGCCTGATAGTCGGCGCGGGCCTGCCGGAGCTGGCCGGGCAGATCCTCGTTGTCGAGCCGGACATTCGCGTCCCGGCGCATCTCCAGCGCGAGCCGTGCGGTCAGGGCGAGTTTGAGCGCGGAGGACTGGGCGGCGTCGTACACCTCTCCCAGCTCGCGTCGGCGGTTGTCGGCGGCCTCAGCCAGGCGCTCGTCCTGTTTCCTGAGTCTTTCGTCCTTGGCCTTCATTCGCTCGTTCAACAGCGCCCAGATCGCGGTGAGTGTCGCGCCCAGGGCCGTGCTGGCGCCGGTGATGAGTGCTACCAGGGCGGTCGGGTTCATCCGCGCGGCATCACAGTTCCTCGATCAGCTGCACGGCGGCGCTGCGCTGATGTGTGGGAAGGGGTGGGCGATCAGCGGACAGCGCTCGCGTGGCCAGTTGCAGGGCGGCCGCCCGGTTGCCGGTGAGCTTCTGGACCCTGGCGGCGCGAAAGAGGACCGGCCCGCTCTCGACGGTGTCGGTGACGAGGTCGCCGAGCTCCTTCCTGGCCGCTTCGGTCCTGGACAGTGTGGCCAGGGCCAGCGCGCGGGCGGCCCGCGTCGAGGGCAGCGCCCGGTTGGGCGCCCGGTCCAGATCCTTCAGGGCCGACTCCGCCTTGCCCAGGTCGGCGTAGATCTCCCCGCGTACGCGCAGCGCCTCGGGCGTGTCGCCGTCCCGCCTGAGCACTTCGCCCAGCACGACCAGAGCGGCCTCCTTGCGTCCGGCGTTCCAGAGCGCCTGGCCGAGCCCGGTCTGCACGGAGAGGTCGTTGGGGACGCGGTTGGCCGCCGCGGACAGCTCCTCGACGCCGGTCCCCTGACCGCCCTGCACGAGCTTGAGCCGCCCCACCGCGGCGAGGAGCTGGCCGACCGCCGTGGTATCCGCGAGAGTCTCGAACATCCCCGCGGCGGAGCGGTAGCGGCGCACCCCCTCCTCCAGCAGGCCCTGCTCGTAGGCGACGGTGCCCAGTAACGACTCGGCCCTGGCCCGCGTCCTCGTGTCATCGCGGGAGGCGGAGCGAACGGCCTCGTCCGCGTGCCGCCGCGCGAGGGTCAGCCTGCCCCTGGACAGCGCCTCCTCGGCGGCCCGCAGATGGGCGGCCCCGTCCAGGTCGAGACCGAGCCACTGCGCGGCTTCGAGCTGCTGGACGGGCTGTACGAGACGCGGATGTTGCAACTCGTAGCCGCGCACGCCGTTGCGCCATCGGGCCTTGATCAGGTGCTCGTCCTCCACGGCCTGGACCACGGTGGCCGGCAGGCCGAAGGCCCGCCCGGGGCCCTCCTGCGTCGTCCCCCCGCCGCTGGAGGCGGAGATGAAGGTGCTGCGCAGCCAGGAGGCGAGCTCGTACGGCGGTATCTGGTGGTCGGCCGCGACGTTGGCCAGCGCCTGCGAGGCGAGGTCGTGCAGCGCCCGGTTGACGTCCAGGTGCAGACGCGCGGACAGGACGTCGGGGGCCTCGGTCAGGTGCGTCCACAGCCGCGCGCAGACCACCTGCAGCAGCGCCGGCTCCACGAGAGGCGTCCGGCCCTTGTCCGCTCCCTGGGCGGTTCTGACGGCGCGGACCTCGTCGACCAGCAAGGCCACGGTCTCCGGGACGAGACGGCGGCCGAACCGCTCGATCGGGCCGCGCACCGCCTCGAACGCGGTGTCCCGGCCGAGGGGGTCGAGCGGAAACGGCACGTAGGAGTCGTCGGCGACCTCTTTGGCGATCGGAAGGATGTCGTCGAGGTGATCGGTGCGGACACACAGGAGCAGGCGCGCGGCGCTCCGGCGGCTCATGGCCTCGATGAGCTCGTCCAGAAACCGGCGGCGACGGCTGATGTGAATTTCGGACTCCTGGAAGAGCCGCTCCGCCTGGTCGACGGCGATCAGCGTGGGAAGCGGCTGCCCGGACCGGTCGACGCGTTCGTGCCTGCGCAGGAAGTCCTCGATGGACAGGCTGGACAGGCGGGCCGGTGACACGTTGCCGGCCCACGACGACAGCAGTGCGAACACGCACGGATTCTCGTCCGGCAGCGCCGCGGAAGGAACGGTGGAGCGATACGAAAAACGGCCGATGGGCAGGACGTTCGCCCCTTCGGCCAGCAGTTTGGGAAAGGCTCCGGCCTGCAGCAACGACGTCTTGCCCACTCCGGCATGGCCGTAGAGGATCGTGACACGATTCTGCTGCCAGAGCTTGGTCAGCTCATCCGTCTCGTAGGTCCGCCCAAAGAACAGCTCATGATCGCCCACCTCGAAGGAGCGGGCTCCAACAAAAGGGTCAGGCTTCGGCGGCCAATGCGGAAATGCTGCTGTCATACGGGATCCTCGGGTGCCAAAATATGGAAATTGTCTGCCCGAAACGACAGCGAGGTTTTCGTGATCAGACGTTGCCGAAGCCTCTGCTGGCCGCAGTGACATGCTGAGTAGAGTTGTCGCCTATGTCCGGACGCGACGCTCTCTTTAACGGGCCTGTCTCCAGCGTATGACATCGGCGCGAATGCCGGAAGCCGACCCCGGCCGAATCGACCCGAGTGGCCCCCTATCGCCGCTGTGTGGACTGCTGGAAGCCCGCGCTGATGTCCCCGTTTCGCTTCGGCGAATCGAGAATTTCGAGCAGTGCGTGCTTCGCGACGGAATCGTCAAGCTGTTCGAGGTCGCGGAGCGTGAAATCGGATACGTCGATCAGTTCGACGTGATCAGCCAGGTGGGACGTGAATTCCGGCCCCATGTGCCCTCCTCAACCTGCCCTCGCCCGCGTCCTTTACTGGTACGGAAACCCTTTTTTCCAGTGTTCGGATACCGCAGGAAAACGTTTAGCAGGAGCAGTATAGACGGCTGTCTACCAATCTTCCAGATCATCCCCTACGCTATTGTCGTCTCCTTTCGGGAGGACACTTCGAAGCGCGACGGGTTGCGGCACGGCCGAAATGGGAATAGTGGCCGCCGATTATCTGTACGGTCGCATCGGAGGGGTGGCGGCACACGAATTCAAACGTCGCGAGGATCGAAGGCGGAGGCGGGACGGGTGACGCTTTCACAATCGGCTAGCACAATACGACAGTCGGGGAAGTTTCCCAAGGTCTGGGGCAAGATCCCACCTCAGAACAAGAACTTCACCGGTCGCGAGGAGCTGCTCGACCGGCTCCGCAGCGGCATCATGGGTGAGATCACCGCAGTCGTCCCGCACGCCCTGCACGGGTTCGGCGGCGTGGGGAAGACCCAGATGGCGGTGGAATACGCCTATCGCTTCCGATCCGAGTACGACGTGGTCTGGTGGGTCCCCTCGGACCAGCCCGATCTGGTGCGATCGACGCTCGCCCAGCTCGCGCCGCACCTCGACCTGCCGTCGGCCACGACGACCGGCGCCGAGGACGCGGCCAACGCGGTGCTGGGTGCGCTGCAGCGGGGCGAGCCGTATTCGCGGTGGCTGCTCATCTTCGACAACGCCGACGAGCCTGAGGACATCAACGAGGTGATCCCGCGCGGGCCCGGCCACGTCCTGATCACCTCACGCAACCATCGCTGGGAAGGCGTCGTCGAGACGGTGGCCGTCGACGTGTTCACGCGCAGTGAGAGCGTCGAATTCCTCAAGAAGCGGGTCCGCAAGGCCATCGACGGCGAGGACGCCAGCAGGCTCGCCGACGAGCTGGGCGACCTCCCGCTGGCGCTGGAGCAGGCGGGCGCGTTGCAGGCCGAGACCGGCATGCCCGTGCAGCAGTATCTGCAGCTCCTGGCCGAGCGCACCAGTCAGCTCCTCGGCGAGAAGAAGCCGACGGACTATCCCGTGTCCATGACCGCGGCCTGGGCGCTGTCGGTGGCCAAGCTCACCGAGAACCTGCCCGAGGCGGTCGAGCTGCTGAGGTGCTGCGCCTTCTTCGGGCCCGAGCCCATCCCGCGCGAGGTCTTCGCGCCCGTCGACGACGACGCGATCCGGCCCATGATCGCCGAGGTGGTGGCCGACCCGCTGCGGCTGAGCCGCGCCATCGGCAGCCTGGGGCGCTACGCCCTCGTCCGCGTCGACAACACCTCGCGCACGATTCAGGTCCACCGGCTGATCCAGGCACTGCTGCGCGACGAGCTCGACGCCGGGACGCACAAGCACATCCGCGCCGAGGTCCACGCCCTGCTCGCCGGAGCCGCGGCGGACAACCCGACGGACCCGGTGACCTGGCCCCGGTATCTCGAACTACTCGCGCACGCGACGTCCGCGGGTGTGGCCGAGAGCCGTTCGCCCGCGGTCCGGGAGTTCGCCATCCGCCTGCTGAGATATCTGCGGGCGTCCGGCAACTACGCCTCGGCGCAGGAAACGGCCAAACGCCTGGTCGAACAGTGGGGCAAGGACTCCGGCGTCAACAACGTCGACGTGCTCAGGGCGCGCAGCCAGCTCGGCAGCATCCTGCGGGAGCTGGGCGAGTACGGCGACGCGTACGAGCTCGACACGGCGACCCTGGAGGCCATGCAGCGCGAGGCCGGCGCGGACCACGAGGAGACCCTCGTGCTCGTCAACGGCATCGGGGCCGACCTGCGCGCCAAGGGCGAGTTCCTCATGGCCCGCAACCACGACGACGACTCGCTGCGCCGGCACGAGATGGTGTTCGGCGAGGGCGCTCCGCGAACGTTGCAGGTCGTCAACAGCCTCGCCCTCGACTACGCGCTCATCAGTGACTACCAGGCGGCCCGCAGGCTCCATGACCGGGCATATCGGGCGCAACGCGTGCCGGGCATGGAAATCACCAGGGTCGGCATGCTCGGGTCGATGAGCGGTCTGGCTCGCGCGGTCCGGCTCTGCGGCGACTACACCGAGGCCTGCGATCTCGGGGAGGACGCTTACTCGTACGGGATGGACCAGCTCGGCGGGGAGCACCCCTGGACGTTGCGCGCCGCCAAGGAGCTGTCCGTCGCCCTGCGCCGCGCTGGTGAGTACGGTAGATCGCTCGAAATCGCCGCGGACGTGCACACCCGCTATGTGCGGCTGTTCGGGATCGATCATCCGGACACGCTGGCCGCGGCGATCTCCCTGTCCAACATCCAGCGGGCGATCGGCGACACGGATCTGGCCTTCGACCTCGCCTCCGACACCATGCACCGGTATCCGAAGGTGTACGGCGGCGAACATCCGTACAACCACGGATGTGTCGGCAATCTGGCCGTCATGCATCGAGTCAAGGGCGACCCCCGGGCCGCCCAGGAGCTGAACAGGAAGGCTCTCGCCGGTTTTGAGGCCAAGCTGGGCAAGGATCACCACTACTACCTGACCGTGGCCGCCAACCTGGCCTCCGACCTGGCCGCGCTCGGCGACCTGGAGCAGGCCTGCGAGCTCGGCCAGGAAACCCTGAGCCAGGCGCGGAAGGTCCTCGGCGACAGCCATCCCATGACGCTGGGCTGTGCCGCGAACCTGTCGGCCGACCTGCGCGCGATCGGCAGGAAGGACGAGGGGAGCGCCCTGCTGGAGCAGACCATGGACATCTACGCCACGACGCTGACGCACGAGCACCTGGACGTCGTGGCGGCCGGCGAGGGCCGCCACCTCGACTTCGACTTCGACCCGCCGCCTATCTAGATCTCCCCGTTGCGCAGCCGCCATCGCGACAGGTGGTCCTGGTTGGCCTCGTCGGCCGCCGCCTGGGCGTCGGCCGACACCGGTTCGCGGGACCAGTCGTCCAGCGTGCGGCTCGTCGCGGCGACGAACTGCTCACCCGCCGGGGTGAGCAGCCCGCTGGCCGCGATGACCCGTGCCGTCTGGCCGGCGGCGGCGCGCCAGCGGGCGAAATCGGTGTCGGCGCGCAGGGCGGGGGCGCCGGACTCGTGGGCGCGCTGGCGGCGCCAGAAGCCGGCGATGCCCAGGTGCGCGTAGACGCCTTGGAGCAGACCGGCGATCGGGCGGGGGTCGTCCCGCCAGGGGGCGTAGAAGCGCCGGCCGTCATCGTCGGGCCGGGTCAGGGCGACGAGGTCGAGCAGGGCGGTGAGCTTGGTGTGCTGCGCCTCGTGCGCCAGGGTGACCGCGAACAGGTGATGGTCGGGCGGGTTCGACAGGCCGATGCTGCCGAACGCCTGGTACGGGGTGGCGCTCGAAATCCCGTTCTCCGTGGCGGCCAGCGGAGTGAGGACCGTGACGAGTCCGGCGATCTCCTGGGCGGCGGTCCAGTGCCGGCGTACCAGCAGTTCCCACGCCCGGTGCAGCGTCGACTGCCACTGCGCCACTTCCTCAGGGATCAGCCTGCCAGGAGGGACCTCCGCCCCCGGCATCCGGTCCGGGTCGATGTCGTCGAGGAGGAAGCGCACGCCAGCCCCCTGGTGCTCGGCGCTCAGGCGGCGCAGCCCCTGCCATCCCGGCGCGTCGCCGTACGGCTCCGCCGGGATCGGAACGGACGACTCACCGGCGGACACGGTCGCCCTCCCGTCCTTGACCCGTACGACGGCGGGGCCGTCGCCGCCCGGCAGCAGCGCCCGCCCGAGCGAGGGCAGCATCACCACGCCGTCCTTGACCGCCACCTCGAACTCGCCGGGAAAGCCGGCCCGGACGGCCGCGGCCGCCGCCAGCGAGGCCAGTTCGGGCACACTGTCCCCGTCACCGAGCAGCGCGCGCCGCGCCCACACGGTCACCGTGGGATAGCGGATCACAGTGCCAACCGCCGCCGGGTCGCGCTCCTGGATCCGGGCGAGCAGGGCATAGGACTCGCTCCCCGCGCCGGCGCGGATTCCGCGCAAGAGCAGCAGGCGCTTGCTGTACTGAGCCGGGAGAAGATGGCCCACCGCCTCCGTGCCGCCGCCACCCTGTGCCATTGCGTTGAACACTTTGTCCGGAATAAGGTGCCGGGCCGGATTCATCAACTCCCCTTCCGCAATGTGGCGACGTCGTTGGCCAGGGTCCGGTGGATATGGGTGATGAGCCGGAAGAGGTCCCGGCAGTAAACCGAGGCGTTGTAGAACCCCCGCCCCGAGCGGTAGCGGTGCGGATAGAGGCCCCCGCCGCAGACCCGTTTGATGTCGCAGACCGTGCACTCGGCCGACAGCGCCCGGCCGCCGAGTTGGCGGACGGCGATGGCCGGGTGGAGCAACGCCGCGTCGAAGGTGTCGCGAGCGACGTGCATGGCCGTGCCGGCGGCTCCCTCGTAGGCCGCCTTCAGCGAGTCCACCTGCTCCAGGTTGCCGTCGGTCTCAACGACCACGATCGTCACCGGGGACAGCCCGATCGCCTCGCTGCGGGAGTCCCGGCCGAGCAGCAACCGGATGATCTCCGAGAACAGCCGGACGTGGGTCTCCTTCTTCGGGGCCCCGTACCAGCGGTCGAACACGGCGATGAGCCAGTCGGCGTACGGGGTGGTCACGCCGTCGGGCGACAACCCGGGCGGCGGGAAGTCCCAGTTACCGTGCGGCAGCAGGAAGTCCATGGTGGGCGGGGCGAAGCGCAGCAGGGACTCGTACGTGGCGACCGGATCGCTGCGCAGGTCGATGGTGCTCAGCACGCCGTCGAAGAGATGCCGGTATCGCGGCGCCGTCAGTTTCTCCAGTCCCGCCCGGACGGCCGCGTAGCTGCCCATTCCGTCGGCCCGTTTGCGGTGCCGATCATGACTTTCCGCGTCGCCGTCCACGCTGACGCCAATCGACACGTCCAAGGCGTCGAAAAGGTCGAGAAACGCGGTATTCAGCAGCACGCCATTCGTCTGGAGCAGAACCGAAACTTCGGTCCCCGGATCGACGGCCGCGCGCAACGTGGTCACCGCAAAGCGAATATGGTCGGCCCCGGCGAGTAACGGTTCGCCGCCGTGCAGGATGACCTCGATATGGGACAGGTCGTTGTCCCGCGCGTGCTCGGCGATCCGATGGGCGGCCAGCTCGATCGTCGCCCGGCTCATTCTGCGTGGTTGGCGGCGCCAGCCCTGGTCGGCCATCTCATAGACGTAGCAATAGTCGCAGGCCAGGTTGCATCGGCTGTGGATCTTGAGAATGAACTGCCGGAAGGGGGTAGGCCGCCACCCGGCCTCCAGCAGGGCCCCCACATCCAGATTCATCGGCCATTCGCTCGACTTGGCGGGCGGCCCTGACTGAACGCCAATAGCCACGCAATCAGCTCCATCGGTAAAGATCCGAGCGCGGCGCTGCGCCTATACCACCTGGGCGGATTATCCACGGGTCGGCGACAACAATCAACCGGCGTCCGGGAAACGCCGAATACGGATTTCCGTATTTCCGGAAATCGACCGGCGCCGCACTTTGCGCAGGGAAACATTTCCGGCCGCGGGCCCCGGCGCGCATTGCCGGGGGCCGCGGCCGGTCGATCCGGCTATTGGACCGTGCAGACGGCGCCGTTCAGGGTGAAGACGGAGGGGAGGACGTTCGGGCCGGAGTAGTTGCCGACGTACCCGATCGTGGCGGTCGCGCCGGTCGCCAGGGAGCCGTTGCCGGCCTCGTTGACGACCTTGACGTTCGAGCCCTCCTGTGTCCAGACCCCGCTCCAGCCGCTCCCCAGGCTCTGCCACGTCCTGGGCCAGGTGAAGGAGAGGGTCCAGCCGTTGACGGGGGCGCCGTTGTTGGTGATGTCGATGGCGCCGACGTAACCGCTGGCCCAGTCGGTCTGGTTGGTCAGGCGTACCGAGCAGGAGCTGGTGGCGGGGGTGCCGGTGGTGAAGGTGAGCGGGGAGGAGGGGTAGGACTGGGTGCCGCCGGTGTCGCGGGCGATCACGTTCAGGGTGTAGCGGGTGCCGGGCTTGAGGTTGTGGACGGTGAGGCTCGTGCCCGAGGTCTCGCCCAGCTGCTCCGTGATGGCGCCGTTCTGGCGGTGGACCTCGTACTTGGCGGTCGGGCGGGAGCCGGGGGCGGCGGCGGGCCAGGTGATCGTGGCGGACTGGTCCGTCACGTTGGCGGCCTTGGGCTGGCCGGGGGTGCCGGGCCTGGGAGTGACCGAGGCCGGGTGGAGGAGCAGGGTGGTCAGGGAGAGGGGGGCGAGGGTCTGGGTGGTCGCGGTGCCGGTCGACGACGTGGTGATCGTCGTCGCGCCGTTGGTGTGGGTCAGGACCGTGGGGGTGCTCGTGGCGGGGGTGAAGCCGGAGTAGCCGAGCTTCACGGGGTACGAGGTGTCCGACGAGGTGTTGATCAGCAGGACCGCGAGGTCGCCGTTGGGGCGGCGGGCGGCGTGGGCCGTGACCTTGGGCTGGTCGGTGGCCGCGCGGATGAAGCGGTCACCGGGACGGGCGAACTTGCCGACCATCTGCAGGGCGTAGTACGGCGCGAAGGGGGTGTTGAGCGCCGGTTCGCAGACGCTGCCGTCGGAATTGCACGCCCCGCTCGACAGGAGGCCGAAGTCACCGTAGTCGGTGTGGCCCTCGACCTCGGAGACGGCGCCGATGCCGTTGTGGACGTTCCACCAGTCCACGCTGAAGACACCGTTCGCCAGGAGCGTGGCGTAGGCGTCGGCGGCGGCCAGGGCGCCGGGCTGGGTGTTGGTGCCGTTGCTGCTCGAACCCGTGTTGAACTCGGTCATCGAGATGCCGATCCGGTCAGAGCCGGGCCCCGCGTACTTGGCGATCTGTTCGCGGGTGAGCTGGATCATGTCGGGAACATGGCCGGTCCTGTCCAGGGCGCCCGGATACCAGTGCACGATGACGAAGTCGATCTTGGGTCCCGCGGCCGACAGGATGACCTTGTTCCAGGAGCCGTTGTCCCCCTCGGCCGTGATGGCGTCGGGCCAGTTGGCGGGGGTGGTGAGCACCGCGCCGATCTTGATGGTGGGGTCGACGGCCTTCATCGCGTCCGCGTAGGCGACGACGTGGCGGGCGTACTCGGCGGGGCTCTTGTCGGCGTGGTCGTCCGCTTCCCAGGCGGAGCCGTAGCGGCCGTTGCCGTAGTTCTCGTTGCCGATCTCCCAGTACTTGACGCCGTACTTCTTGGTGATGTTGGCCTGGCGCACCCACGCCGCGGCCTCCTCGGCGGTGCCGGTGCCGTAGTTGGCGGTCACCATCGCCTGCGCCCCGGTGCGGCGCACACCGCTCATGAACGTGTCGAAGTCGGTGTTCGGCGCCACGTAACCGCCGGGAGCGGTGTGGTCGGCCCAGTGGTAGATGTCGGAGTAGGAGCCGCCCGGATAGCGCAGCAGCTTCATGCCGGCGTCCTTGAGCAGGTCGGCGGTCTGGTTCGTGCCCAGGTTGCTGTCCCAGATCGCGTGGTTGGTGCCCAGGCCCGTCTCGGGGACGTTGGCCAGGGCGGCGCGGGCGTTGACGGTCACCGCCACGGGGGCGGGCTCGTCGGCGTACGCGGAAGGGACGTTCAGCGTCAGCACGATGGCAAACGCAGCTAGCAGGGGGACCTTCGGCATCGGCGCACCTCGTACTGGATGGTGGGTATTCACTCGACGCCTCCTCCTGACCAGGAAGCACAATGATCGTGAGGGGTGGTCCGGCGGCCGTCAATCGCGGCTGAAACTTTCACGTGACATGCCGGGTGCCATGATGGAAGGCATGCTGGAGGTTGCCGGGCTGGGCGAATGGGAGGAACGGACGTACCGGTTACTCGTGCGGGCGGGCGTGGCGGACGCCGACGGCCTGGCCGAGGAGCTGGGCATCACGACGGAGGCGGCGGCAGCGGCGCTCAAGGGCATGCTGACCGCGGGGCTCGCCCGTGAGACGGCGGAGGGCAGGTTCGCGCCGGTGGCTCCGGAGATCGCGCTCGGCCCCCGGCTCGTACGCCACCAGGAGACGATCGACTGGGCCCGCCAGGCCGTGGAGCAGCTGGCCGAGGAATACCGGGCCAGCCTGCGCCGGGGCGACACCGACCGGCTGATCGAGGTGCTGCCGAGCCGGGCGGCGCTGCGCGAGCAGTTCCGGCACCTGCAGGACAGCGCCAGGGAAGAGGTCCTGTGCTTCTGCCGGGCCGGGCACGTGGTGATGCCGTCCGAGGACAACACCGAGGAACTGGAGGCGCTCGGCCGGGGCGTGAGTTATCGGGTCATCTACGAGCAGGCCCTGCTGGAGCAGCCAGGCATGGTGGCCAACGTCGCCTACGGGATCAAACTGGGCGAGCAGGCCCGCGCCGTACGCGCGCTGCCGGTCCGGATAATGATCGCCGACCGGTCGACCGCGCTGCTGCCGCTCGTCCAGCACGCGGGCGGGATGACCGAGCCGACGGCCGCGCTCATCCGGGAGAGCAGCCTGCTGGAGGCGCTGATCGCGTTGTTCGAGGCTCAGTGGGAGCGGGCCACGCCGATCAGGTTCCTGGAGGACGGGCAGGTCACCGACGCCGCCCCCTGCCCGCTGGACGCAGACGAGCTCTACCTGCTGTCGCTGCTGGTCGCCGGGGTGCCGGAGAAGACGATCGCCACCCAGCTCGGGCTCAGCCTCCGCACGGTGCAACGCCGCGTCTACCACCTGATGCGGCTCGCGGGCGCGCAGACCAGGATGCAACTTGCCTGGCATGCGGCCCGCGAGCGGTGGTTGTGACTACTTGACCCCGTACGCCCGGGTGACGGTCTGCTCGAACCGGTTGCCCGCCGCGCCCGTCGCGGTGACCCGCAGGGACACCCCGGTGTCGGTGGCGCGGTGGGAGACCAGCGCGGTGTAGCGGCCCTGGCCCAGGGGGAGGAGCGGCAGGCGACGCCAGGTCTTGCCGTCGTCGTAGGACATCTCGGCCGTCAGCGTCCGCGCGCCGCGCGCGGTGAAGCCGAGCGAGACGGGCAGCGTCCTGCGTACCTCTCCTTCCAGGTCGGCGGGCACGTCGTAGTCCACGCCGAGCAGCGGCAGCGGCTGCGTGCCCTCGGGGCGGGCGGACCTGAAGGTCCACGCGCTCTGGGTGGCGGTGGCGTAGCGCCAGTTCTCCGAGGTCCTGGTCGTGACCAGCTCCAGGCGGTACTCGGCGTCCTCCTGGACGGCGGGGAACGTGCCGCGCAGGGTCTTGCCCTCCTGGACGAGCTGACCGTTCCGGTAGACGCGGGCGGCGCTGGTGTCCGGGTCGGCGCTGCCGCCGGTGAAGCCGTAGTGGCCGTCGGCGTCCACGTACTCGGGGACGTTCAGCGACAGGACGTCGCCCGTGCGGGTGGCGGCCAGTGCCGCCGGGCGGACGACCGGGCCGAACCAGTTCTCCTTGACGACCTCGGCCGCCCGGTACGCCCTGGGCGCGGCGGTCAGGCCGCCCCGCAGCCGGCTGCTCGACTCCCAGGTGAGCGCGTGCTGGACCACGTGCTGCCACTGGGTGTCGCCGGAGCTGACGTACTCGGCCCTGCGCAGCGGCGTGTGCACCACGCGCTGGGTCTCCATCTGCAGACCCAGGTCGTAGTCCTGCCAGGGTCGCCAGCCGTAGCGCTGGTCCTTGCCGTACAGCTCGCCGCCGGACTCCTGGTAGCCGGAGTCGACCAGGGCGGTGTTGCGCCAGCTCACGTCATGGACGATCCGCTCGGGGACGCGGCCCGTGGAGACCTGCATGACCTCGTACAGGTACGGAGTCGCGAACGTCCCCGTCACCTCCAGCACGCCGCCGCCCGACCGGGCCTTGTCCAGCAGCGCCTGGCCGCGGTCATGCGTGATCATCAGGGTGGGGAGCGGGTCGCGCGTGCCCGTCGGCGACCACGGCTGCCACATGGCACGCCCGTCGGGGCCGACCACGACGGCCGCCGCCGCACCGGCCGCGGCCAGGTCCTTCAGCCTGCTCGACCAGTCGCCGAACGACTTGCTGGTGATGACCGCGGCCTTGCCCTTCAGGTCGCCTCCCGCGTCGCCGTCGGCCAGCGGCCAGCGCTTCCTGCCGTCGATCTCCGGCGACCTGATCGTGGGCCGGACCACCAGCGTGTCGCGGCCGAGCCTGGCCTGGACCCGGGGCGCGGCGAGCTGCCAGCGGGAGGCGAACTCGAAGGTGCCGTTCTTGACCGGCGCCGTCGGGGTGACGGCCAGGCCCTCGACCGAGGGGAAGTTCATGGAGCCCAGGACGATCTTCCTGGAGCCGTACGTCCGGTAGGTGAAGTAGGTGGCGATGCCGTCCTGGATCACCGGCTGGGAGGTCCTGATCTCGACCGGGACGGCCTTCCTGGCGTCGAGCACGACCTCCATGTCGGAGGTGACCTGGAGCTCCGGTATGACGATGAGGGAGTCGATGGGCAGTTCGTCGTTGGTCTCGCCCATGATCGCCTGCGTGTGGTAGGTGCCCTCGGCGACCTCGACGGTCCAGCCCTCGTTCTCGCGCAGGATGTAGCCGTAGGCGTCGTCGCGGCTGGAGGCGCCGTACATGGTGATCACCGGCACCCGGGCGGCGGTGCCGTCCCGTTCGACGCCCGTGAAGTGCACCTTGTGCGTCCTGGCGCGGCGGGTCAGCGCGAGCGTGGTGTGGGCGGTCACCGAGCCGTCGGTGGCGGTGACGTACCCGGCCTGCCTGCCGTGGGTGAGCTTGGCGAGGTCCACGGCTACCTTGACGGTCGCGCTCGCGCCCGCCTCGACCGTGAGCGACGTGGTGGACAGGGTCACGGCGCCCTCGCCGGGGGCGGTGCCGTCCAGGTTGTTCAGGGTGGGGGCCAGGGTGAGGGTCACGGGGGACTGGCCGGAGTTGGTGTAGGTGATGGTGCCGCCGGGGTTGCCGGTGGCGCCGTCCTCGTACACGCCCAGGCTGAGCGAGGCGGTGGCGGTGACGGTCTGGCTCACCGCGCGGGCCACGTCCAGGCGGCCGCCACCCTGCTCGTACGGCGTCTGCCCGTCGATCGTCATGGACGTGGAGACCAGGGCGTCCTTGAGCTGCCCCGCCTTCCAGTCCGGATGTCGCTGGGCCAGGATCGCCACCGCGCCGGCCACGTGCGGCGTGGCCATGGAGGTGCCGTTGAGCTTGGTGTACAGGTCGTCCACCGGCGTGCCAAGGCCGGTCCCCGCTGCCCTGGCGGCCGTGATGCCCACGCCGGGAGCGGTGATGTCGGGCTTGATCGCCTCGTCCAGGCGGGGGCCGCGGCTGGAGAAGGAGGCCAGCGCGTCGTTGCCGTCCACCGCGCCGACGGTCAGCGCGGAGGTGGCGGCGCCTGGCGAGCCCACCGAGTATTCGTCGCCGTCGTTGCCCGCGGCGATCACGAACAGCTTGCCGGTCTTCTCCGTCAGCGTGTCCACCGCGACGCTGAGCGGGTCGGTGCCGTCCGTGGCGCCGCCGCCCAGGCTCATGCTGATGAGGTCGGCGTCGCTCTCCTGCGCCGCCCACTCCATGCCGGCCAGCACCTGCGACTCGCTGCCGCTGCCCGCCTTGTTCAGCACCTTGCCGATCACCAGCTCAGCGCCGGGCGCGACGCCCTTGCGCAGGCCGTTCGAGGCGGCGCCGGTGCCCGCCACGGTGGCGGCGACGTGGGTGCCGTGGCCGTGCTCGTCCTTGACCGAGGGGTCGTCGGTGAAGTTGCGGCTCTCGGTGATCTTGCCGGCGACGTCGGGGTGGTTCTCGTCGATCCCGGTGTCCAGGACGGCGACCTTGACGCCCTTGCCGTCGTATCCGGCCTGCCACGCCTGGGGCGCGCCCACCTGCGGCACGCTGTGCTCCAGCGTCGCGGTGACCTTCCCGTCGAGCCACACCTTGGCCAGCCCGTCGCGGAGCTGCGGCTCGGCGCCGGCGCTGGTGGTGGCGCTGGTGGTGGTGCTCCACAACGTGGGCAGGGCGTCCTTGTCCGCCCGTAACGTACGCGCGTTGACGCTGTGCAGCGTGACGGCCTTCGCGGCGCTGTCCTTGTACGACAGGATCAGCGGCAGCACGTCGCTGCTCTCGTCGTCGTACCCCTGCTCGATCAGCTCGGTGACCGAGAACAGGCGTTCGTCCATGAGCCCGCGGGCCAGGTACGGCACCATGTCGGCGGGCGTGATCACCAGGTCGCCGTTCTCCTCCCGGGTGAAGAACCTGACCTCCTCCCGCCCCTTGCCGGGCTCCACGGTCGCGGCGCGTTTGCCGCCGGCGAACTCCTGCACGGTGACCACGTCACCGGTGATCAGCGTGACCCGGTGCGGTTCGCCGCCGGCCACGGGCTCTTCTGCGTGCGCCGGCACCGGCACGGCGAGCAGCGCCAGGCCGGCGCCTGCCGCGGCGAAGCGGGTGATCCATCTCATGAACGAACCGATCTGTCGTAACAGTGCTTTACTCGTTCATGAGAATGAGGGATCACGCCTGTTCAGAGGAGTCCCACGGCCTGGTCAAACAGCGACATGTCGTGAAAATGACACCATGGAGTTATGCGTCGCACCCACATCCTCTTCGACTTCTTCGGCACCCTCGTCGACTATTCGCCCAGCCGCACCGAGCAGGGCTACGACTCCACCTACGCGTTGTTGCGCGAGCTCGGCGCGGCACTGACGTACGAGGAGTTCCTCGACGCCTGGGCCCGGGTCTCGGCCGGGTTCGACCGGCTCAGCGACCTGGACGATCACGAGTTCTCGATGGCCGAGGCCGGTACGGAGCTGCTCGGTCAGGTGCTGCCGCGTGAGCCGGGCCCGGCCGAGGTCGAGGAGTTCGTCACCCGGTACGTGGGGGAGTGGAGCGCCGGTGTCCACTACCTCCCCGGCCTGAAGGAGCTGGTCGGGGAGCTGTCGGGCGAGCACCGCCTGGCCGTGGTGACCAACACGCACCTGGCCACGCTCGTCCCCGGTCACCTGACGGCGATGGGGCTGCTGGAGGCGTTCGACGCCGTGGTCACCTCGGTCGAGGTCGGCTGGCGCAAGCCGCACCCCGCGATCTACGCGACGGCGCTCGATCTGCTGGGGATCGAGGCGTCGGCCGCCGTCTTCGTGGGCGACACGTACGGGCCCGACTTCGAGGGGCCGGAACGTTGCGGCATGGAGGCGTACCTCATCGACCCCCACCGCCGGGCGGCGGTTCCCGAGGAGCGGCGGCTGGGGTCGGTGTTCGATCTGCCCGAACGGCTGCGTACGCGCTCAGGCGCACGTGGTGTCGCGGGCCGGTAGGCGGCCGGTGGTGACGTACGTGCTGACGTGGCCGATGACGCAGGCGTTGGCCATGGCGGCGAAGAGGTTGTGGCCGGGGCCGTCGAACTCGATGGTCCTGCTGCCCGGCACCTGCTTGACCACGCGGGAGGTCGCCTTGAAGTCCAGCCACGTCCCCGCCCCGAGCATCGGCGGGAGCTTGCGCGGCAGCGGCTTCGGCGGGTTGGCGAGGGGGGCCGGCCAGCCCGCGCAGGTGAGCGTGGCGTGCCAGGCGAGCGGGAACGAGGCGCCCGTGTTGGGGGCGATCCTGTCCAGGCGCTTGACCATGGTGGCCACCTGGCGCTGATCGGCGGGCCGGGGGAAGTCGAGGCACTCCTTCACGCCGCCGCCCTGCAATCCGGGGTAGGGGTTCTTGCCGCCGGGTGCCAGGCCCGAGGCGTCACCGGACTCGGCCGCCTCGATGGCCGCGGCCAGCGCCTTCCACTGGGCGGGGCCGCGCTTGGCCTGCTGCGAGGCCAGGAACTGGAGCTGGCGGCCGTCGTACTCGGCGTTGACCTTCGGGGCGGGGATCGGCTTTTCCTCCGCCTTGGCGACCAGGGCCTGCCAGCGGCGTTCCATGCCCTTGGGGGCCGACTTGAGGAAGCGGCCCATCATGCTCTCGTTGTCGCGGGCGATCGCGTCGAGTTCGCGCGGCCAGTCGCGGGTGCTGTGGTTGCCCGTGCCGTCCACGTACAGGGTGCGGACCCGCTGGGGGAACTGGCGGGCGTACGCCTGGGCGATGGTGCCGCCGTAGGAGGTGCCGATGAAGTTCATGCGCTCCTCGCCGAGCGCCGCGCGGATGGCGTCGGCGTCGCGGGCGTCGCTCGCGGAGTCCATGTGGTCGAAGAGCTCGGGGTTCGTGGCGCGGCACTTGCCGGCCCTGGCCCGGTTGTCCGCGACGATGCGGTCGAACGCGGCCTGGTCCTCAGGCATGTCCGGGGTGCGCACCACGCCCCAGTCGCAGGCCAGCACCGGGCTGCTCTGGCCGGGGTAGCCGCGGGGGTCCCAGGTCACGACGTCCATCGACTCGCGGATCTTGTCGAAGATCTGGGTACGCGTACGCATGATGGCGATCTGGTCGCCCTGGGGGCCGCCGAAGTTGATCATCACGGTGCCGCGTTTCGTGCCCGTCGCGGGCAGGCGGGCCACCTTGAGGGTGAGCTTCCTGGCGCTGCCCGGAGATACGGGGACGGCGACGTCCGCACATTGGAAGTCTCCTTGACAGGCCGTCCAATCGAGGTCGGAGGTGGTCGGGGCAGGGGCGGTCAGCATGGTCAGTGCCAGCAGAGCTTTGATCACCTCACGAACGTTACGAACGTCGGGGTACGGTGCTCTGCCCCCGGAAGTCGTCGCCGTTGTCACCTAAAGTTGATGAGTAAGGTGAGGCCCATGACCTGGTTCGTGCGGGTTGTGGCGGTCGTGGCCGCTGATGCGACGCTGGTGTGGCTCGACGGCAGAGCGGCGGGGTGGGCCCTGATCGCGTACGCGACGGTGACCGCGCTGGTCATGGCGGCCTCCCCTCGGCTGCCGTCCGCGGCGTTCCTCGGAGCCCTGACCATGGCGGTGCTCACCGGGGGGTCGTTCGCGCTGCTGATCTACACCGGCTACCGGGCCGGGCAGCGCATCGCCACGCGCCGGGACGTCGCCGTGACGGCCGGGGCGGTCCTCACGTATCTGGGCATGGTGCTGATGATGGCGGAGAGGTCGGCGATCGAACCCGCGCCCGTGCTGGCCCGGGTGGTGTTGCTGACGGTGTTGCCGGTGATGGCCGGGCGTTACCTGGCCCAGCAGCGCGAGCTCACCGCCGCCAGGGAGCGGCTGCGCATCGCGCGGGACATGCATGATTCCCTCGGCCACCTGCTCAGCCTGGTGTCTGTGCAGGCGGCGGCGCTGGAGGTGGGCGCGCTGCCGCCCGAGCAGAAGCTGGCCGTGCGTGGGCTGGCGGGCTCGGCGCGGGCGGCGGCGGCCGAACTGCACGCGGTCGTGAGCACGCTGCGGCGCGGTCCCGGGGTGGAGGGCATCGACGGGCTGGTCCAGCGTTTCCGGGCCGCCGGGGGCGCCGTGGCGTACGAACGGTCGGGGGTGCCCGTGGCGGTGACCGGGTCGCGTGCCGCCTACCGGGTCGTGCAGGAGGGGCTGACCAACGCGGCCAAGCACGCGCCGGGCGCGCCTGTCCGCGTCTCGCTCGACTGGGAGCCGGACGCGCTGCTGGTGACCGTCTCGAACCCGGCCTCCGGCCGCCACGGCGTCCCGGGGAACGGGCTGGCGGGGCTGGCGGAGCAGGTGCGGGCCGAGGGCGGGTTGTTGCGGGTGCACGACGAGCAGGAGGAGTTCCGCCTGGTCGCGATGTTGCCGGCCGCGGTGGGGGCGGCCGCGTGATCAGGGTGCTGATCGCCGATGACGAGCCGCTCATCAGGGCGGGCATCACGACGGTGCTGGAGTCGGCCGGGGACATCGAGGTGGTGGCCGCCGTGCCGAACGGGCGCGAGGCCGTGGCCGCCGCCCGGCGGCACCGCGTGGACGTGGCGCTCCTCGACATCGCCATGCCGGTGATGGACGGCCTGGCGGCGGCGGGCGCGCTGGAGGGGCTGCGGGTGGTGATGCTGACGGCGTTCGGGGACGAGGAGAACGTACGGAATGCACTCAAGCAGGGCGTTTCCGGATTTGTCCTGAAGAGTTGTGAACCAGACGAGCTGATCAGGGCCGTCCGAGCCGCGCACGGCGGCCACGCGTTCCTGTCCCCTGCCGTCACCCGCCACGTCCTCGGCCTGGTCTCCTTCGGCGGCGGCGAACGCGCCAGGAAGGCGGAACGCCGCCTGGAGGTCCTCACGCCCCGCGAACGCGAGGTGCTCGACCAGGTGGCCGAGGGCCTGTCGAACGCGGAGGCGGGCCGGCGGGTCCACATGAGCGAGGCCACGGTCAAGACGTACGTGAGCCGCATCCTGTCCAAACTCGGCTGCGCGAACCGCGTACAGGCGGCGCTGCTGCTCAGAGACGCCCAGGAGGACAAGGCGTGAGCTTCGAGCTGCTGCTGGAGCGCGTGCGCGGGGCCGGATTCGAGGCGAGGTCCGTGCGGGCGGCGCCCGGGCCCTGCCCGAGCTGCTGCCGCCGGTCTCGCCGGTGCTCACGCACGGCGACCTGTGGCGCGAGAACATCCTCTCCGGCCCGGCGGGCGGTCCCGCGCTGATCGATCCCGCCGTCTCCTACAGCTGGGCGGAGGCCGACCTCAGCATGTTGTGGTGCTCGCCCCGCCCGCCGGTCTCCGAGCGCTTCTTCGAGGTGTACGCGGCCACGGCGCCCCTGCCCGGCGGCTGGCAGGAGCGCATGCGGCTGTTCCACCTGAGGGAGCTGCTCAGCAGCATCGCCCATGACGACAACGCCGCGGAGTGCGCTCAGGAGGTGAGGGAGATCATCGCGCCTTTCTAGTGGTACTTGTACAGTCGCGTGGCCTGGCGATGGTTCTGGTCGTACAGCGAGGCCCGGTACATGCTGATGGACAGGTCGCCGTGCTCGGCCTTGCCGCAGGTCCCGACGCCGGCGAGCTGGTGGATCTCGTAGCGCGTGGTCGGGTCGCCGCCGACGAAGTACTCGGCGCGGGCCTGGAACTTGTCGGCGCCGGTGTCACAGGCGTAGACGAAGGTCTTGCGCTCGCCGAAGCAGACGCTCGCCGCGCCCTTGGTGTTGGTGCACACCTTGGACCTGGCGCGGGCGGTGGCGGGGGTGGTGCTGGTGTCGCGCTTGACCGGATATTTCGCGACGTTCTGGACGGTCTTCCAGCGGCCGTACTTGACCCGCTTGCCGCCTCTGTAGAGCGTCGCCCGGAAGGTCACGACCTTGCCGATCTCGCGGCTCCCGCGTACCTCGTTCGCCCGGCCCAGGTTGTGGATGACGTACTTGGTGCCGAGGTAGCCGTTCAGGTAGTACTCGACCGCGGGATGAAGATGATCGTCACTCGTGTCCTCGATCGTGATCCCGGGCCGGTCACTCCCGTCGGGGCCCACGCAGGCCTCCGCTCCCTTGAGCCGCGCGCACACCGGCTCGTCGTCGGCGGTCGTGGCAGGGGCCGCGGTGGTGACCGCGGCCGTCTGGACCGCCGGCTGGGGAGCGACCTCGGCCGCCGCCCCATCGGCGCTGAACGCGGTGGCCGCCATCACGGCCGCGGCGATGACTATCCGACGTAACGCCACTCGAACCTCACCAGCCTCATCTGTCACACAGTGCCTTTGCCTGGATGTGACGCGAAAAATGGGGATAAGGTTCCGAATCGTTCAGTGCACGTTCACGTCGCGGTTCAGGGGTCAGGCCACCGGCTCCCTCCGCTTCGGGGTCACGCTGGCCAGCAGCAGAACCAGAGCGCTCTGGGCGAGCATGCCGGGCGCGAGCGGCGGGGCCGCCCCGACCGACTTCGTCATGGCGTACCACCACTGGGTGAGCGGCGAGAGCGAGTCCCACTCAGGGTCCATCGCGCCCATGCCGTGGTTGACCGAAATGTGCGTGAAGACGCCGTACGCCGACGCCACCAGGACGATCGCCGCCAGCACGCGCACGACGGTGAGCGCCCTGCCGGAGTCGCGCACCGCGAGCAGCACCAGCGCGACCACCTGCAGCGCCAGGGCCACCCAGGGGATGAACTGTACGGGGGTCTGCCAGTGGCGTTCGAAGGCGAGCTCCAGGGTCGCGCCGACGATGCCGATCGCGACCAGGGCCAGCAGGCCGAGCCGCAGCACCTTGGTGCCTGCCGGAACGAGCCGGTGCGTCGGCCGTGCGGCCGTTCGAGGGGGAGTTGAGGTCATATGCGGGACCACCGTCCGATGCGAGGGTCTTCGTCGCCTCCAACGTCTCCAGGCATCCTCAGAGGATCCTCAGTGAAACCTGAAGATCTCGTGAGAACTCCGGGAGCGCGGCCGTGGTCGCTTCCCGGCCTCGGGCGCGGCTTCCGGGGCTGGTGGGCCTGGCGTGGCAGGCTGAGAATGACATGGAGATGCCCGCGAGGCGCCCTTCCGAGGCGCGTAAGGCCCAGATCGTGGCGGCCACCATCGCCGTGCTGGCGCGGCGCGGCTATGCGCACACGTCGTTCGAGGCCATCTGCGAGCAGGCGGGGCTGAGCAGCAAGCGGTTGATCTCCTACCACTTCGACGGCAAGGACGAGCTGCTGGCGACCGTGGTGCGGGTGGTGCTGGACGAGGCGGCGGCCTACGTCCGGCCGGTCGTGGAGGCGGCCGGTGAGGAGAGGGCGCGGCTGGAGGCGTACATCAGGGCGAGCCTCGGCTTCGCCGCCGCGCGGCCCGAGCACGTACGTGCGCTGCGGCAGATCTGGTGCAACACCGGCGGGCCGATCGCCGATGGCTGGCTGGACGGGTTGTTCGAGGGCGGGCAGCGGGCGGGGGCGTTCCGTGGGTTCGATCCCGCGGTGATGAGCGCGGTGTTGCGGGCGTCCATCGACGAGGTGGCCGAGCGGCTGGACCCGGGGGCGTGCGCGGACGAGCTCGTGAAGATCTTCGACCGGGCCACGCGGGACGGGGCCTCGTAGACGGGGTCAGGCGCCCAGGGTCTGCCCGGCCGCGATGGCCTCGCGCGGGCTCGCGTCAGGTGCCCAGGGTCTGTCCGGCCGCGATGGCCTCGCGCAGGCTCGCGGTCAGGGCGTCGGCCTGGTCGGTCAGGGCACGCAGGCCCTCCGTGTCACCCGTCTGGGCCAGCAGGTCGAGGTATTTGTCGTTGCTGCGCTGGAGTTCGCTCGCGCGCAGGGCGGAGTCGGCCGATCGGACGCGGCCGGCGTACATCTCCAGCTCCCACACCCGCTCCGTGACCGCCGCCACCGACCGCCGCAGCGCCTCCTGCTGGGGCTCCAGGACCGCGGCGAGTTCGGGGGTCATGACCTCGGCCCGCGCCTCGGCCTGCTCGGCCCGTAAGTCCGCCTGGATGCGTACGAGGCGGGCGACGTCCCACAGGCGCCGCGGCAGCACGACGTCGTTGGCGATGCCGTCGAGCAGGCCCAGACGGTGCACGCGGGAGGCGGACACCTCCTTGATCGCCCGTCTGGCCCTGGTGACCAGGTCGAGAGCCGGGTCGTCCAGCTCGGCGGGGAAGATGTAGCGGCCGGCGTACTCGCGGGACAGCCGCACTCCCGCGTTCGGGCGGGAGACGCCGATGAAGAGGATCGCGGTGAAGAAGACCATCAGGGCCGCGAGCCCCGCGCTCTCGTGGCCGGTCTCATAGGCCGCCGCCGAGAGCGCGCCCCCGAGGGCGGCGGTGCAGATGGCGGCTCCGGCGAACAGGCGGCGCACCCAGCGCGGCGGCTCGTGGTCGGGCCGGCCGAGCAGGAGCGACGCCGCGCTGATGATGCGCCGCCGGTCCCCCAGGGGAATGTCGGGATCCATGATCGGCTGGTCAGTCCAAGTCTCCACCGGCGCCGCCCACCCTCATGAGGAATGTGTAGTAATCGACCCGCCAGTCGTCCTTGACGAGATCCCCGTGCGCCACGACCTCGGCCCCGAATCCGGCCTCGCGCGCCAACGACAGCAGATATTCCAGGTCGCCGGAGGTGCCGAAGAAGATCAGCAATCGGCCACCGGGCGCGAGATGGCGGCGCACATCGCGGAAGAACGCGATCATGGCCCGATAGCCCTCGTCCGTGGTGGCGCTTTCGAGCGGATCGCGGGGAGCGAACCAGCGGAACGGCGGATCGAAGACGATCAGGTCGAATTCGCCTTCGACGGCGCCGAAGACGTCGCTCTCGCGGACCTCAAGTGAGACGCCGTTACGTTCCGCGTTGCGCCGAGCCGCCTCGACGGCCAGCGGGTTGACGTCCACGGCCAGCACCTCCGCGCCCATGGAGGCGGCCAGCAAGGCGTTCACCCCGCTCCCCGTGCCCATGTCGAGCACGCGGTCGCCCTGTCTCACCTCGGCCGCCACGGCCTCGCCGAGCAGGTGCGACATGCCCGTGATGGGTTGCACGCCGGGCGGCACCACCAGGGTCAGCCCCAAATAGGAGAAGGTCTGCTCACTGGCGCCCTCTTCCCGCGCGGCGCGATAGGCGTTCTCGTGCCAGCGGCGAATGCGCTCGGCGTGCTCGGGCGAAACCAGGGGAACGTAGGTGCTCTTCTCCGCCATAGTGACACTTTCCATCGCACCCCGGGCGGCACGCCAGCGCAATAAACGACATGCTTCGAGCACACCCCGCCCGGCCCCCTCGGATCCACCAGGCCCGTGTGCGGATGTCGTGAAGATCTCGTGCAGTCGTCCGTACCAAAGACAGGCATCACCCAAGCCGGTCGTGCGCCCAGGAAATGCCTGCCTGTCGTTTTCGTCCGATCACATGTTGATCATGTGGCCGGCGAGACCGTGGATGGCCTCCTTGACCGCTTCCCCGAGCGTCGGGTGCGCGTGCACGTTGCGCGCCACCTCGTGCACCGTCAGGTCCCACTGCTGCGCCAGGGTCAGCTCGGGCAGCAACTCGGTCACCTCGGGCCCGATCAGGTGCGCCCCGAGCAGCTCACCGTGCGTGTTGTCGCTCACGATCTTGACGAAGCCGGCGCTGTCGCCCAGCCCGTGCGCCTTGCCGTTCGCCGTGAACGGGAACTTCGCCACCTTCACGTCATAGCCAAGGTCACGCGCCTGCGCCTCGGTGTAGCCGAAGCTGGCCACCTGCGGCTGGCAGTACGTGGCCCGCGGGATCATCACGTAGTCCAGCTCCATGGTCTCCGCGTCGGCGATCGTCTCGGCGGCGATGATGCCCATGGACTCCGCGGCGTGCGCCAGCATCAGCTTGGCCGTGACGTCGCCGATGGCGTAGATGTGCGGCACGTTCGTCCGGCACCGCCCGTCCACCGCGATCGCGCCCCGCTCGGTCAGCGCCACGCCGGTCTTCTCCAGCCCGTAGCCGTCCACCCGCGGCTGGAACCCGATGGCCTGCAGCACCTTGTCCGCCTCGAGCACCTGCGTCTGGCCGTCACGGGTGACGGTGACCTTGACGGAGGAGCCGGTGTCCTCGATGCCGTCCACGCGGGTCGAGGTCAGCACCTCGATGCCGAGCCGCTTGTAGCGCTTGGCCAGCTCGGCCGACACCTCCTCGTCCTCCAGCGGCACGACCCGGTCGAGGAACTCCACGATCGTCACCTTGACGCCGTAGTTGTGCAGCACGTAGGCGAACTCCACCCCGATCGCGCCGGCGCCCGCGATGATGATGCTGCCGGGCAACTCCTCGGTGAGGATCTGCTCCTCGTACGTCACCACCCGCTGCGACAACTGCGTGCCCGGGATCAGCCTGGTGGTGGCCCCGGCGGCGATGACGCAGTTGGAGAACGTGATCGTCTCGCCGTTCACCTGGAGCGTGTTGGCGTCCAGGAACGTGCCGCGGCCGTCGTACTCGGTGATGGCGTTCTTCTTCATCAGGTAGTGAACGCCCTTGACCCGCCCGTCGGCCACCTTGCGGCTGCGCTGGAAGGCCGCGCCGTAGTCGAAGGTGACCTCGCCGCTGATGCCGAAGGTCTTGGCCTCGTTGTGGAAGATGTGGGCGAGCTCGGCGTTGCGGAGAAGCGCCTTGGACGGAATGCAGCCCACGTTCAGGCAGACGCCACCCCAGTACTTCTCCTCGACCACCGCGGCGCGCAGTCCGAGCTGGGCGGCGCGGACGGCGGCCGTATACCCTCCAGGACCCGCGCCGAGAACGACGACGTCATAGTGAGTGCTCATGAGTCGGACCATACCGCCAGGCCGTACCTGTCCCCGACCTCAGACCTCCACCTTGTACGACAGAGTGAGCTCATCTGCGGGAACACCCCGAATGCCCCAGTTCACCTGGGGCATCTCGATGATCGTGATCTCCACGTCCTCGGGGTCGTAACCGGACCTGTCGTAGATCTCCCTGATCAGCGCCCGCTTGGCGTCGTCGCTGCGCCCGGTGAAGCAGACCACCTCGATGATGAGATATCGCTCACTTCGCTGAGGGCAGACGAAGTCGTCGGCCTCCAGCAGCAGGAACCGGTGGAACCGCTTGGCCTCGGGCACGCCCCACGCGCTCACCAGGCACGCCTGGATCAGGTCGGACACCTCTCGCTGCCGCCCCGCCCACACATCCCTGCGCCCGTACACCTTCACCTGTGCCATGCCGTCAATATAGAGGGTGTGATCCGCATACTCCTGGCCGACGACGAGGCCATGATCAGGGCCGGTGTCCGGGCGATCCTCGAGTCCGACCCCGAGCTGGACGTCGTGGCCGAGGCGGGAGACGGCAGGCAGGCGGTCGACCTGGCCATCAGCCACCACCCCGACGTCGCGCTCCTCGACATCCGCATGCCCAGGCTCGACGGGCTGGCCGCCGCGGCGGAGCTGCGCAGGGTCGCTCCGGGGACTGCGGTGGTGATGCTGACGACGTTCGGGGAGGACGACTACATCGCCAAGGCGCTCGACCTCGGGGCCAGCGGGTTCCTGCTGAAGTCGGGCGACCCGCGCGAGCTGATCGCCGGGATCCACGCGGTCGCGGACGGGGCGGCGTACCTGTCGCCCAAGGTCGCCCAGCGCGTCATCAGCCGGCTCGCCGGCGGCAAAATGGCCAGGGGCGCGCTCGCCCGCGACCGCATCGAGGTGCTCACGGACCGCGAACGCGAGGTCCTCGCCCTGCTCGGCGCCGGGATGTCCAACGCGGAGATCGCCCGCGACCTGCACATCGTGGAGGGCACGGTGAAGGCGTACGTGAGCGCCATCCTCACCAGGCTGACCGTGCGCAACCGGGTGCAGGCCGCGATCATCGCCTACGAGGCAGGCTTGGTAGCCTGACCCGTGATGTATCGCCTCGTGTTCTCGCAGGTCTTGCGGCGTTTCGACGCCGAGGCCGTGCACCATCTCACCGTGAGCGCCCTCGCGCTCCTCGCGCGGCTGCCGCTGCTCAAGCGGTTGCTGCACCGGGCGCTCGCGCCGCACGACCCGGCCCTGCGCGTGACCGCGTTCGGCGTGCACTTCCCCGGGCCGCTCGGGCTGGCCGCCGGCTTCGACAAGGACGCCGCCTGCGCCGAGGCCATCGCCGCCCTCGGCTTCGGCCACGTCGAGGTCGGCACCATCACCGCCCACGGCCAGCCGGGCAACCCGCGCCCGCGCCTGTTCAGGCTCGTCCGCGAGCGGGCGGTGATCAACCGCATGGGCTTCAACAACGCCGGCGCCCACGCCGCCGCCCGCAGGCTCAGCCGCCCGCGCAGCGTCCCGGTCGTGGTCGGGGTGAACATCGGCAAGACCAAGGTCGTCCCCGAGGCGGAGGCCGCGGCCGACTACGTGGCCAGCGCCAGGAAGCTCGCCCCGCTGGCCGACTACCTGGTCGTCAACGTCAGCTCCCCCAACACGCCGGGGCTGCGCAACCTCCAGGCCGTCTCCCTCCTGCGCCCCCTGCTCACCGCCGTCAAGGAAGTCTGCGACGCCACCCCGCGCCGCACCCCGCTGCTCGTCAAGATCGCCCCCGACCTGGCCGACGAGGACGTGGACGCGGTCGCCGAACTGGCCATGGAGCTGCGTCTCGACGGCATCATCGCGACCAACACCACGATCAGGCACGAAGGCGAGACCGGCGGCCTGTCCGGCCGCCCCCTCAAGGCCCGCTCCCTGGAGGTCCTCCGGCGCCTGCGCGCCAAGGTCGGCGACCGCCTCGTGCTGGTGTCGGCGGGCGGGGTGGAGGACGCCGACGACGTCTGGGAGCGCATCCTCGCCGGCGCGACCCTGGTCCAGGGCTACACGGCCTGGATCTACGGCGGCCCGCTCTGGGCCGCCCGCATCCACCGCCGGCTCCAGCGCCGCGTACGCCGCCACGGGCTCAAGTCGATCACGGAGGCCATCGGCCGGACGGCCTGACCGCCGGGGGTCCTATCGTGGACGGGTGATCGAAGAAGTGACACTGGCGGACGACGTCGTCCTGCGGCCCGTGACCGAGCAGGACGCCGAGGCCCTGGTGGCCGCCTGCGTCCGCAACCGCGAGCATCTGAAGCGCTGGGAGCCGCGCAGGGCCGAGGAGTACTACACCCTGCCGGGCCAGGCCGAGCGGCTCAAGAGCCTGCTCGACCAGCAGGCCAGGGGCCAGGCGGTGGCGTGGGCCATGGCCGACGGCGAGCAGATCATGGGCCGGATGACGCTCAACAACATCGTCAGAGGCCCGTGGCTCAGCGCCGACCTCGGCTACTGGATGGACTACGGCTACACCGGCCGCGGCCTGGCCACCCGGGCCGTGCTTGAGGTGTTGCGGATGGCCGACCAGGAGCTGGGCCTGCACAGGATCGCGGCGGGCACCCTGGTCGACAACGTGGCATCCCAGAGCGTCCTGCGCAAGACCGGTTTCGAGCAGTACGGCACCCCCCCGCGCTACCTGGAGATCGACGGCCGCTGGCAGGACCACCACCTGTTCCAGCGCATACTCAACGACCGCCCGGCCTTCTGATCAGAGGCTGGGCCGCGTCGACTCCGCGTCGTGGGTCATGGCGTCGATGCGGGCCATGACCTCCGTGACCCGCACCCCGCTGGGCCGGTGCGGCCGACGCCGCTGCCACGGGTGCGGCCCCGCCGCCGGGCGATACTCGACCCCGAGGGCGTCCAGCCGCCCCAGGTGCTCCGCCAGCCGTCCGCCGAAGTCGGCGGACGTGCCGCCGGACCAGGCCACCTCCGCCAGCGCGCAGGCCCGCGGCCACAGGCGGTAGTCCACCGTGCGTGCGTCCGGCACGCGCTCGGTCCAGAGCTGTCCCTGCACCCCCAGGACGCGGGCCCGCTCCTCGGCGCTCCAGTCCTCCGGCGCCGGGGAGAACGCCGCGACGTCCTCGATCGCGGTCGCGTCCCCGATGGCCATCGGCTCGTCGGGGGAGGAGGACTCGGCGTAGTCGAAGTAGAGCGGGAACACCGGCGTCGCCACCACGTCGTGCCCGGCGGCGGCCGCCCGGCGGCCCACGTTCATGCCGCGCCACGGCATGACGATCGTGTCCTGCCGCAGCCGGCCGCTGACGAACGCCTCGTCCCACACCACGGTCCGCACGCCCCGCTCGGCCAGCGCGTCCGCCAGTTGCCGCAGGAACCACGCCTGCAGGTCGTTGACGCCGTCCAGCCCGAGCGATGCGGCGTACGCGCCGATCTCCGCCGAAGCCGCCCAGTGGTCGAGTACGACCTCGTCGCCGCCGATGTGCACGTAAGGGGTCTCGCCGAGCGCCCCGATCAGCTCGTCGAAGATCGTGGTCAGGAACTCGATGGTCGGCGGCATCGGCGACAGGATCGCGGGGGAGATGCCCCAGCGGTCGAGCACGTCGTAGGGCTCCCCGGTGGCCCCGAGCGCCGGGTAGGCCGCCAGGATCGCCGACGCGTGCCCCGGCACGTCGATCTCGGGCACGATCGTCACGCAGCGGGAGCGGGCATAGGCCCCCATCTCCGCCAGGTCGTCGAGGGTGTAGTAACCACCGTGCGGAAGGTCGTCGTACGCCTCCGGCTCCCGGTAGTAGTTGGTGGCCGTCCGCGGCCGGTGCGAGGAGACCTCGTGCAGCAGCGGGTAGGCCCGGCTCTCCACCCGCCACCCCTGGTCGTCCACCAGGTGCAGGTGCAGCCGATTGAGCTTGTGCATCGCCATGAGGTCGATCAGCCGCAGCACCTCCCGCTTGGGGAAGAAGTGCCGCGCGACGTCAAGGTGCAGCCCCCGCCAGGCGAACCGGGGCGCGTCCTCGATCCGTACGCCTGGAACGGGCCACGACGCGTCATCGGAGAACCGGTAGGAGGCATCGGGGAGCAGTTGGTGCAACGACTGCCCCGCGTAGAACGCGCCCGCCCGGCCGCCCGCAACGATCTCCACGCCCCGCGACCCGGTCGTCAGCCGGTAGGCCTCCTCGCCGAGCCCGGGATCCCGTCGTACCTCGATCTCACCGGAGTCGCCCGGGTGGAGATCAAGCCCGGAGAGCGCCAGGCGCACGGCGTCGACCAGTTCGCCGGACACCGTCGCGCCCGAGGTCAGCACGGAGGAAGCGGAAAGATCACTGAGCAGCTCTGGGCGAGGAATCATGTATTGAGATAGTGCTGCAATCCGTTCGCCAGCGCCAGCGCGATCTTCTGCCGGAACTTCGGGTTCTGGAACTTGGCCGCCTCGGTGGCGTTGCGCATGTTCCCGGTCTCGACGAGGATCTTCGGCACCGTGGACAGGTTGAGTCCGCCCAGGTCACTGCGGTAGTTGAGCGCCTTGCTGCCGACGTAGGTGGAGTAGGGCAGCCCCGTGCCCTTGTGGTAGGCGTCGCGTACGGCGATGCCGAGCTTGCCGGAGGCCCCCACGACCTTGTCCACCGGCCCGTTGATCTTCTTGGGCATGATCACGTGGAAGCCGTGGTTGGCCGCCGCCGAGCCGTCGGCGTGCACCGAGATCGCGGCGTCGGCCTTGGCCTTGTTGCCGATGGCGGCCCGCTCGGTGATGCACGGGCCGACGCTGTCGTTGTCGGAGCGGGTCAGCTTGACCGTGGCGCCCCGCTTCTTGAGGATCTTGGCCATCCGGTTGGAGACGTCCCAGGTGAAGGCGGCCTCGCTGTAGCCGTTGTTCGTGGCGGTGCCCGTGGTGTCGCAGTCTTTCCACTTGGTCAGCACGTTGACCTGCCGCTTGATCGCCTTCGTATTGCGGTAGTTGCCGCCGTTGTGGCCGGGGTCGATGACGACGACCTTGCCTTCGAGCGGCTTGAGCGCGGCCGGCTCCTTCACCGAAGGGTCCGTGGCGGGGGCCTGCGTGGGAGCGGCCTGCCCCGCCGGGGCCGCTGGAACGGCCTGACCTGCCGTGGCGCCACCGGAGCCGGCGCCGCCACACGCGGAGGCGATCAGGCCGCAGACGGCGAGAACTGTGGCTGGTAGAGCACGCATGCCATCCAACCTACGGCACGCCTGGAGCTCAGGCCCGCCTTATGCCGAGCGTGGCGCACGGCCGAACTCACCGGCACATCGGCTGAGCTCATCGGCGGACAGGCCGAGGTCGCCAGCGGACAGGCCGAGATCACCAGACGTGCTCGCCGACCTCCTGACGTTCGAGCTGCCGCTCCAGCAGGGCGGCCAGCTCCCGCGCGTCCTCGGCGTCGAGACCGAGGACGACGCGGGGGCGGCCCCACGGGTGGTCGAGCGAGTGGGCGACGTAGCTGGCGACCGATTCGGCGCCGCCGTCGGTGCCCCGTCCCCTGCCCTCCCGCCAGTGCCCCCAGGCGCGCTCTAGCTCGGCCGCGGCGCGCTGGGCGCATGACACCAGTTCCGGATCACGCATGACTGTTCCCCCCGGATCAGATCGTGACCGGACCGAACCGGCCACAATTAGCATGACCCTGCTGAGTAAACCGCCGTGTGGCCGCGCCGCCACACGGCTTGACTCACCTTTGGCCCGCTCTTAGGCCGGTCCCGTGCTTCGTCGCACGATCAGCTCTGGGCGTATCTCCCGTAGGCGCGCGGCCTTCGCGGGATCCCCGATCCGGTCGCTCAGCAGCGCGGCCGCCGACCTGCCCATGGTGCGGCGAGGCTGGTCGACCGAGGTGAGCGAGATGTGGTGAGAGGCCGACAGATGGGTGTTGTCGTAGCCGATCACCGAGAGGTCTTCTGGCACGCGCAGGCCCAGTGCGCTCGCGGCTGAGAGCACGCCGAGAGCGACCACGTCATTGGCGGCGAAGATCGCCGTAGGCCTGGGGTCGCGCGTCAGCAGCGCCGTCGCCGCCTCCCTGCCGCCCTCTTCTGTCGAGTCCGCGGCCTCGACCATGATGTACGGCGCCAGCGAGTGCCTGCGCATCGCCACGAGGTAACCCTCGCACCGAGACGATCGCCGGCCCTCGATGTGCGCGATCCGCTTGTGGCCGAATCCGACCAGGTGGTCGATGGCCAGCCGGGCGCCGAGCTGATCGTCGTCGACCACGATGTCGACGCCTTCGAGCTCGATGTCACGTTCCCCTACGACGACCGTGGGGGTGTAGGCGGTGGCCTCGATCAGCGTTTCGCTGGTCGGTGCGATGCCGAGCAGGACCAGCCCGTCGACCCTGAGTTCGAGGAAGGCCTCCACGGCCTCGTCCTCGAACGCCGGGTCCCACTGGCTGTTCCCGATCAGCATGCGCAGGCCGTCGCCGTGCAGGCTCTCCTGCAGGCCGTCGAGGAACTCCGCGTAGAACGGGTTGTGCAGGTCGGCGACGAGCGCGCCCACCAGATGCGTACGGCCTTCGACCAGGCTTCGCGCGACCGCGTTCGGCCGGTAGCCGAGCTCGCGGGCGGCCTGCAGCACGGCCTGGCGCCGGTGCTCGCTCACGTGCGGGGATCCGCGCAGCACGAGTGAGACCAGCGATTTGGACACGCCGGCTCGTTCGGCGACGTTACGGATGGTCGGTCTGGGCCGAGGCAGTGCGTCTACCTCTCTGAGCTCAGCGATGGTTGAAGTGTTGACGGGCGGTCCTGACATGTGTCTCCCCCGCGATGCGGATATGGGCACCTGCCTGACCAAACGATCGAGTTAGCCGCAGGGTACGGCCTCCGTTACGGATTGATTCAATTCCCTCACCAGAAGGCGGATATTGACCGGATGACCGCGCGTCGGCTATGGGCACAGCGTCGGATACTGTGCTGCTGTGACACCCGGGAAGTCAGCCGAGACGGCACGGCCGGCACGGCGCAGGCTCAGCGTGGACCGGCGTCGGGAAGAGCTCATGGCGGCGGCGCTGGAGCTGTTCAGCACCCGCGACGCGGAGGACGTCTCGATCGACGACGTGGCTTCGGCCGCGGGGGCCTCGCGGGCCCTGGTCTACCACTACTTCGGCGGCAAGCAGGAGCTCTACGTGGCCGCGCTGAGGAGCGCGGCGGAGCAGCTGGAGTCCCGGCTGCGCCCGCACGGGGGCGGAAGACCGATCGACGAGCTGGCTTCAGGGCTCAGGCGCTACTTCGACTTCGTCGAGGAGCACGCCGCCGGCTTCGCGGCGCTGCTGCGCGGCGGCCCGGCCAACAGGACCGGTGAGGTCGGCGAGATCGTCGACGGCGTGCGCCGCCGGCTGTTCCGGCTCATCCAGAAACAAATGGGCGTCGAGGAACCCAGCCCGGTGCTGCGCACGACCCTGCGGTCGTGGATCGCGTCCGTGGAGACGGCGGGTCTCGACTGGCTGGAGCATCGCGACATCGAGCGATCGACGCTGGAGAAACTGCTCGTCGATCACATGATCGCGCTGCTGGGCGTCGCCGCCGCCCATGACGACGACGTCGCCGGCCTGTTAGGGCGGCTGGCATGACGGTGTGACCGGTAGGGAGACAAGACGCCGTACGAACGGGAAGAGTGGCGCCGGGCGGGCGGCGCCAACTTCCGTGCGACGGTATGTCGTCACAGCGGTGGACCGGGCCAAGTGACAACCTGGTCCACCCCTTCAACCCCCCTGAGGTCCGTGACGACCTTCCAGCTACTCGGAGCGCTGCTGCGGAATCCCCGCGAGCAGTGCTCGAACCTCGGTCTCCCGGTAACGCCGATGACCGCCGAGGGTACGAATCGACGTCAACTTGCCCGCCTTGGCCCACCGCGTAACGGTCTTGGGGTCGACCCTGAACATGGTCGCGACCTCAGCGGGCGTGAGCAGTGGCTCGGCCTCGGGTGTACGAGCTGACATTTGTGCGGCCTCTCCTCCGTGTGGACCGGCTTAGCGCGATCCTGTGACTGCCTTTGCGCGTGTCACGGATGTCCCCCTATGGCGCAGAGCGTGCGGCTTTTCTGAGCCATATGCGGCATCACCCGATGTGACCATACCGCCACGCAGAGCGATTGGCGAGCCCTTCTTTGACCCAACTGCCCGCCCCCGTGGCGATGTCACGCTCGGTGATTCTAGCGACACGGTTCGTGGTATCGCAGTGAAAACGGCAAACTACTCAGTTCGCAGAAGAGAGCAGCCGCGAGACGTGACCTACTCATGCAGGTCAGACGGCCGTATTGGGGCTCAGTTGGCAGATTCCAGTAGTTGCATTGACTTCCACCGTAGGATGACCCTCTGGTACATGGCGTAGGCAAGTTCTTCTTGACCCGTGTCCAGGCCCGTCAGAGCGGCCGAAAGCTCCGCAACCGACTGATCTGCCTGCAGCGCGTCATCGTCCATGAGGTGCACGAGCCCGCCGTAGTCGAGCTCGACCAGAGAGTGTGGGTGGAACTCCTCGAGCCACCTGGCGATGTCCTCTACGTCGAAGTTGGCGGAAACCTCGCCCAGATGGCGGCGCAGGACGTTGAGCGCCCGCGCGGCCCGCCTCCTGGCCTGCGCCATGGAGGTGACGTAGATGAGATTGCGCCCCGTGGTGGTGGTCACATCCTGCCCTGGGTTGGCCGAGCCGAGCACCAGCCAGCGCTCGTTTCCATCAAACGGCACGAACCACGATGGCGGCACATGCCACGCCGTGGTGCGAATGTGCGTGCGCAACGCGGCGGAACCGGCCTTCCGCTTGTAACGGTCGAAGTCGTCCGCCGTCTGCTCGGCGATCGTCTTCGGCACGAGATGATCCATCAGTTTCACGGGAGTGGTGCCACGAAGCCGTGAGAACGCCAGCCACGAGCGCAAACGCGATTGCCATGGACACACATAGAGACGGTCCTCAACACGCCGGAGATAGGCGTTGGGGCTCTCCTGGGCGGGAACGGGTTGAGGGGGCATGCCGAGCAGGCGCATGACGGACTCGCCGTGCTCCGCATTGAGCGCGTTCGCGCGGCGCGGGCGGTCACGTGAGTCGGCATAGTCGGCCCACACCTTGCGCTCGGACTCGGCGAACGCGGTCAGTGGCTCATAGACACGGAGGTAGGCGGCATAGGGCAGCACGGAGGCATCGTGTCACGAAGCGAACCTGCGTGCACCGTCGAGGCTTACTACGCTGTGACGTGATCTCCGCCGCGAAGGTGCGGTGGACCGGACAGGGAGTCACTACCGTGACCGACGTCTTCGGAGCGTCCCACAAGGACGTCCACGAGCAGGTCGTTTTCTGCGCTGACGAGCAGAGCGGCCTGCGCGCCATCATCGCCATCCACAACACGGCCCTGGGGCCCGCGCTGGGAGGCACCAGGTTCTATCCGTACGAGAGCGAGCAGGCGGCCCTGGCCGACGTGCTCAACCTCGCCAAGGGCATGGCGTACAAGAACGCGCTGGCCGGCCTCGACCTGGGCGGGGGCAAGGCCGTCATCATCGGCGATCCGGCCCGCGACAAGAGCGAGGCGCTGCTGCGCGCTTACGGGAGATTCGTCCAGTCGCTCGGCGGGCGCTACATCACCGCCTGCGACGTGGGCACCTTCAGCGAGGACATGGACATCGTCGCCCGTGAGTCGAGCTTCGTGACCGGCCGCACGCTGGCCAACGGCGGGGCGGGGGACTCCTCGATCCTCACCGCGTTCGGGGTGTTCCAGGGCATGCGGGCCTCGGCCGAGCGGGTCCACGGCACGCCGTCGCTGCACGGCAGGAGGGTCGGCGTCGAAGGGGTCGGCAAGGTGGGTCACCGCCTGGTCGGGCTCCTGCGCGAAGACGGCGCCGAGGTCGTGGTCTGCGACGTCGATCCGAAGGCGGTCGAGCGGGTGCGCCTGCGGCACCCGGAGGTCGAGGTGGTCGCCGACGCGCGCGCCATGATGACCTCCGACATCGACGTGTTCGCGCCCTGCGCGCTGGGCGGGGTGCTCGACGACGCCAAGGTGGCTGTGCTCAGAGCGAAAATCGTCTGTGGCGCGGCCAACAACCAGCTCGCCCATCCCGGCGTCGAGAAGCAACTCGCCGAGCGCGGGATCCTGTACGCGCCCGACTACGTCGTCAATTCCGGCGGCGTGATCCAGGTCGCCGACGAGATCGGCGGTTTCGACATGGATCGGGCCAGGTCGAAGGCTGCCCAGATCTATGACACGACTCTGAAGATCTTCGCGATCGCGGCTGACGAGGGCGTTCCTCCGGCGGTCGCAGCGGATAGGCTAGCCGAGCGCAGAATGTCGGAAGTCGGGCGTATTAGGGGCATTTGGCTTGGGCGCTGACGCCCCGCGCCCATACGACGTACCGAGCTGGGCACAAAACAGGTACGGTAATAGGCGAACGATAGGCTGACGCCCAAAGTCAGGCGGCGTCAGTGTGTGGTGCGTTAGCGACGAGGGGTCGGGGACGACCCCACACGAGGGGGTCGAGCCAATGGGGCGCGGCCGAGCAAAGGCCAAGCAGGTCAAGGTTGCTCGCCAGCTGAAGTACAACAGCGGTGGCACGGATCTTGACCGTCTTCGCGACGAACTCGGGGTCGGAGACCCCAGCCGCAATGACGACGCCGACGACCTCAACGATGAGCTGGCGGATCGCTATGCCGATTACGCCGATGACTATGGCGCCGGAGAGGACGACGATGACCGTCCTCCAGGTCGCCGATAGCCGTTCTCCGGGTTGATGTGGCCGAGGGCCCGGCGTAGCCGCGCCGGCTCCTCGCCCACGCTCGTCGGGCCCCACGGGCAACCGTGGGGCTTTCGTTGCGCCTGACCCCTTCGCCTGGGCTTAACTGCAAGGCCTTCCACGGGGGGCGCTGCGCGCATGGGATTCCAGACAGCGTCTCGAAAGGGGGGCAAGCCCCCTTTCGAACCCCCCGACAAGTCCGCTCGCTTCGCTCGCCGAACCCGCCCGGGCCCCAGTTACACGGTGGGCCGGTGGGATCCCACCCTGAGCGGTCCTCGCTGTCGCTCGGACCGGGAGCTGGTTGCGTCCGTGGACGAGAACTCGACGTGGTCGCGGGTGATGCGTCGTGAATTGATCTCGATGACTGCCGTGTATCGAGCGCCATCGGCAAGCCACTTCCCCGGCATCCACCGATCGATGGATGAGGGTGGCCCGCTCGATCAGCTGATCCAGCGCGTTGGTTGTCCGGTGAGGCGGGTGATGGTGTCGAAGTCGGCGTCAGCGTGCAGCACGGTGAGTTTGTGATGCCGGGCCGTTATCGCTATGAGGAGGTCAACCGGGGAAGCACACTGATGCCAGCCTTTGGCGGCGAGTTCGCCCTGCAACGCGCCCGCCTCATGCCAGGCCGAATCGGGAATCACGTAGTACGGGAAGGTCTCCTGAAGCAGGCTGTCGGCTTCATAGAACGCTGGTCGGCCACCGACGGCTCTGAGGAACTCCTGCCTGACCGGATCGCAGAGTCCGACGAGGCCCGCCGAGACGATCTGGTCCCATTCCGCACCGACCTGGCCGCGGTAGAAACGGACCAAGGCGCTGGTATCGATGAGATAGTGCTCCGTCACGCCACATCCTGGTGCGTATCATCGCCCTTGTCGATGATCGAGAAGTCGATCTCGCCCTCAGCGACCATCGCACGCATGCGAGCCACGGCCGCCGCACGTCTGCGTCGGTCGACGATCTCTCGAAGAGCGGCATTGACCGTGTCCTTCTTGGAAGAGGTGCCGAGCAGTCTCGCGGCCTCGGCCAAGGCTTCGTCATCAAGGTCGATCAGCGTCTTGGTCATGTTGACACCTCTCTGTATATACAAATCAGAAAAAGTATATAGGAGATCGACGCCATAGACTCTGTCCGACGCCGCCGTCTCCGAGGCGGCCCCGGAGCCGCTAGGTGACCGAAGCCGAGAACCCCCTGACAAGCCCGCTCGCTGACGCTCGCCCTCGAACCCGCCCGGGCCTCGGTTACACGGTGGGCCGGTGGGACCCCACCCCGAGCGGTCCTCGCTGTCGCTCGGATCGAGGGCGGGGGTTATGTCTGCGTAGTGGTTTATGAGTTTCCTGCTCACAAGGTATGGCTTCGTGTAATGGGGCCAATCCCGGGACAACGGGCGAAGTCATCGAGCCGGCGTGCCCACCGCATCGGGATCGGTACTGGTCCTGTCGTCATGGTCGCGGAGCATGCGCAGGACGGTCGCCGCCGATGGGTGCCACCCCTTTTGCTTGCGTGGTAATCACCAGGCGTGCGGCGATGTCGCGCAGACTGCGGTTCTGCTCGCGCAGGTGCAGGGCCATCGACAGCATGACCTCATGGACCACGGGCGCGCCGCCGAGGCTCCTTGCCTCGCTGCCGGGCCGACTCGTGGCCCTCCAGCTGAGGTCGCTTATGAAACCTCACCAAGCAACACGACCGAAGGTGTGGGCATTTCTTGGGCGTTATACTGGGTATTTCGTGGGCATAGCGGGGACACTGGAGACATGACCCCCACCGGCACGATGAACGACACGCTGGCGGCCGAAGTACGCGTGCTCCTGCGCGCCGGGCTCCCGCTCCGGACTGAGCAGTGCGGGCCCGCGCTGCTGGCCTTGCCCGCCGTACGGGCGCGTGCCCGCGGCGACGACCCGGACAGCCAGGTCCGGGCGTTGGACGCGCTGCTGCGCGAGCAACTGGACCGGGTGGAGCACCGCGAGCTGGCAGCCGCTGCACGGCTGCTGTTCGGCGCCGACCCCCGCACCTCCGGCGCGACCTTGACCGCTCGCCGGGCGGCGGCGGCTGCGGCCGCCGAGTATGAGGCGCACCACTTCCGCAAACGCGTCGAGCCAAAGCTGACTGGCCTGGTGGCCCTGCAGCTGCGCCGGGCCGGCGAAGAGGCGGCGCTGTTCACCACGGCGCCCGACTTGCGGGCCGCTTCGGGGCGGCCGGTACTGCCGGCTGACGTGTTCGCCTGGGAGGCCACTCAGCACCAGCAGGCGCTGGCCACCCTGTGGGGGGCGGTCTATCTGCTGCGCGCCGAACTGCTGGAGGTCGCCCGGCTGGTGAGCATGGACGCCGCCGAGCCCGGCCTGGCCGGCGCGTGCCGGACGGCGCTGTGGCGCCACGCCCTGGTGCTGCGCGCCGCACGCGACTACCGCGACGCCTACGGCGGGGTGCTGCTGCACACCGGCATCGGCACCGCCCCAGGCACGACACCTTCGGCGGCCGGGCTCGGAGTCGACCAGATCGCCGCCCGCGCGGGCTGGACCCCGCCGCTCAGCCCCGCCCAAGAGCTGCTGCTGGCCGAACTGGCCGACCCCAGCCAGGGCAGGGCCGACTTCAGCACCCGCCTGCACGCGAGCGAGGGCGGCCCTTCGCTGGCCGCCGCCTGGCAGCACGCCCTGACCGGCCGCCCCGCCGACCTGGACGGCCCCGACCACCGCCTGAATGAGGAGGACGCACCGCGATGAGCCTCGATCAGCTGCTCAACCCGAACACCCCGCCGCGCCGCTACGTCATCACCGGCGGACCTTCGGCCGGCAAGGAGGCAGTCTTCACCGACTTGGCTGCCCGCGGCATCCCGCACACCGAAGGCGAGCCTGCCCGGGAGATCTACCGCAAGCACCGCGACCGGCTTGGCCGTCACCTACAGGTCGGCGATCGGCGCGCTTACTCGCGTGACGTGCTGGAAGCGTTCGTCGCCGAGTACTGCGGCCACACCAGCGGGCTGCGCTTCTACAACCGCGGCATCCCCGACGGTTACGGGTGGGACGCCTTCTTCGGCCTCGGCCCGTATCCGGAGCTGGAGCAGGCCAGTCGCGTCTACCGCTACGACGCGGTGTTCATCCTGGACGCCCTGGACGACTTCAACTCCGCCGACGACGACGTGTGGGCCAAGGAACGTGAGATCCGCCGCGTCCACGAGCTCATCATCCAGGGCTACTACGACGCAGGATACCGGCCCATCTTCGTGCCCGCCGACGACGCCGGTCGCCGCGTCGACTTCATCTGTGCCCAGCTCCCCGTCCCCGCCGCCTAACCGGAAGGGTCCATTCGGCGATGAACCACACCCCCACCGGCAGCACCGGCGCAGCGATCATCAGCCCGAACAACGTCCTGGCCAACGCCATGCTCCGCGCCGTGGACATGGTCCGCCCGCGCCTACAGGCCACCCACCCCGACCGGGTCGCCTTCTGCGTCGGCACCCAGATCAACGGCGCCCCGCACCTCGGCACCTCGCTGGTGCAGACGGCGGCGTTCCTGCTCGCCAAGGCCACCAAACGCACTTTTAACGTCGACGCCGTCGTCCGCTTCGGCGCCCTCGACAACGCTCCGTACGACATCCGCCTCGACCCGGAGACCCACCACGCCTACCAGCAGACCTACTACCACGCCCTCGGCCGGGAAGGCGTGCGCGAGTTGATGGGCAAGTACTACCGCACCCTGTTCGACTCCCTGGCCGACGCCACCGGCGTGGATTACGAGGTGGAGACCTACACCACCCAGCAGCACGATCCGGTCTTCCGGCACGAGTTCCTGGCCACTCTCGGCCGCTTGGAACAAATCCGCTGGCCGCTGGCCCCCTCCCACGGTCAGGTGCACCTGCGCCTGCCCTGCCCCGAGTGCGGCTGGGCCGAAAAGCGCGCCGAGCGCACGAAGCTCATCCGCGTCGGCTCCGGCGGTGCTGACTTCACCGCTGTCTGCACCGACCACGGCCCCTACGAGGTGGCTGTCACTGCCGACAGCGGTGCCTACCTGGACCTGGCCACCCTGTACCGCAACCTGGTCAAGGAACGCATGGCCATGCGCGACCCGGTCACGATGTCGGTCATGATCAAGGGCGGCGACTGGGCCTACGGCTGCCAACTGGTCGACGAGGCCTTCGCGCTGCTGCCCGGCCTGGTCCCGCCGCCGCGCGTCTTCACCCCAATGGTGCTCACCGACACCGGCGCCAAACTATCCAAATCGCTCATCCGCGACGGCAAGGTGCCGCCGCCGCCCGGCACCCGCGACTGGATGCTCGACATCACCACCTGGCCCGGCGATGTCGACTCTTTCGTCGACGCCATGGTCTGGCTGGTCGGCCGCATGCTGGCCGACCCGAAACACTTCTACCGCAGCTACACCACTCAGGAACTGGACCGCATCATGACCGCCCGCCCCCAGAGCTCCACGGGCGTGCGCGCCCGTGAGATGAACCTCTACCGCCGCTACTTCGACCTGGTGGCCGCCGGCCGCAAGACTATCGAGGTCCGCGTGCAGTACCCCAATTTGCGCAACCTCGCTGCCGGCGATCACATCCGGTTCGTCTGCGGCCGCGACGACGTGCTCACCCGGGTCAAGCGGGTGGCCCGCTATACCTCCTTCGAGGAGATGCTGGACGCCGAAGGAGCGGCCAACGTCAACCCCGACAGCCCTCGCGAGCAGCAGATGGCCAACATCCGCCGCATCTACGGCCCGGAAAAGGAAGCGCTCGGCGTGCTCGCCATCGAGATCGAACTCCTCCAGCCCGCCACCGCATAGCCGGCAAACCCCACGATGGATCAGCCCCGCGCACCGCGCGGGCCCCGACCATGTCCAGGGTGACCACATGAGCTAATCGGCCGTGCGAGAAGCATGTTCAGGCTGCACGAACGGGTTGGCGCAGGATGGTGCGCATCTTCGCTGTATCGGTTTCGGCTATGTCGGACAGGTAGATCTCGTGGTGCAGACCGTTGCTCACGAAGCCTTGTTTGGCCATGAACGCGTCCATCCGGGCGAGGGTTTCCGGTTCGTCATCGTAGGAACCGTGGTGCATCACCTGCACACACCTGCCCTCGGTGAACATGACCAACTGGACTCGTGCCGCGCTGTTCAACCCGGTCGCCTGCCTCGCCTCGTCCACCCGAGCCGGCTCGACGGACTCGGGCAGTCGCAGAAACAGGTGCCAGCGCCACTGCGAGCGTGGAACCGTCAGCGGAGGCCGGTCGTCCTCGACCCACCAGCGTCCCTCCAGCGCGGGCAACGCGTCGGCCAGGAGCGGCGCGGCGACCGCGTACAGGGTGTGGATCGCGGCCATGTGCTCGGTGCCGGCAGGTTCACCCAGGCCGGTCACACCAACGCCGCGTACCGGTCCGAACTCGACCAGCTCAGGGCTGTCCGACGCCGAATACCAGTCGTTCACTCGTTTTCCTCAATCCTGATCATGATGTGGGTTACCAGTTGCTCCGGGGCGGTCTGCCGCGGATCGGAGATGTAGACCTCGCGCAGTTCGCCACGGGCCGTGTGGCCGTGCTCGCCGGTCCAGGCCAGTAAGGCATGTGCGGTAAGGGATATCTGGTCATATGGGCCGATGTGGGTGGCCATGGCGAACAGCCCGCCACTGAGGATGTCTCGCATCGTCCCGGGAATTTCCCGCTCAACCTGCGCAGCCACCGTCACGGTCACCTGATCGGCGATGTCCAAGGGGAACAGTGCGACCAGGGGGCCATGTGGCTGCTGGTCCGCCGCCGCGAGCGCCGTGGTGAGACGCGCCACACAGCCCGAGGTCACCGCAGGGATCTCGCTGATGCTTCCAGCGCACTGCGTGACCGCCACCCGGCGAGCGTCTTCGCGAGTCAGCCGGACCTCGGCCTGTGGCAGACCATCGGTAAGGACTCGATCCAAGGTGGCAAGCATCCGGCGACGCCGAATCAGATCGGCCTCCATCTGATCACGCACGCCACCGAGCACATCGGCGACGCCCCTGCCCGCCACCACCTGCCCGATCGCAGGCAGAGGGACATCAAGTGACCGCAACAACGCGATCGACAGTGCGTCGCGGGCCTGTCCGGCTCGGTAGTAGCGGTAGCCCGAATCCGGATCGACCCATGCCGGCCGCAACAAGCCCACGTCGTCGTAGTGCCGCAACTGCTTGACGCTCAGCCTGCACAGACACGCGAAACGCCCGATCGGCATCAGCTCTTCGTCCACGCGACCAGCATGGACGCTCCCACTATGGGAGAGTCCAGCCGGGCGGGGGAGCAACGGTCAAAGACTTGTGGTCGAGAGACCTTGATCGGGCCGTTACAGCGGCAGTGGGAACGAGGAGTGGCCGTGCGGCGTTGCGAAACCGCGTGAGCTCCTGTACGCAGCGCTCGTGGTGCTTGTCGTCCCGGAAGGTCGCGGCCAGGTTCGGCCGGTGTCGACCACGATCACGCTTCGTGACTGTAGCTCTCCGCAAGGATTTCTTCCACCTGTTCCGAAGCGTCGCTCCGTCCCGCCTCGAAAGCGCCGAATAGGGTCGGCACGCCGTCGGGGCCGAGTTCCGGTGCCCCGGCCTGCGAGTGAACCAGTCGGAGGAGCCGCGCACGCTCTTCGCGCACTTGATCTGGCCGGAGCCGGTCGACCAGCCGGTGAAGATCGTCGTACTCTTCCTGCGGTGCCGTCATACTGTCGAGGTTACGACGCGACCGGCGCAGGAGGCGCACGGAATGATCTTTGCCGAGGGATCGTCACCGACCCGTCGCGGATCCGGCTGCAGACCGAAGAACTCGACGCCGCCCAGTTCTGGCTCTGGGATGAGGCGGCCACCAAACTGCCCGTCGCCACTGCCGCCCGCGTCCCGGCCGCTCACGCCGCCCGTAAGAACCAGCAGACGAGCGGTCCTCGCTGTCGTTCGGACCGGGCGCTGGTTGCGGCCGTGGACGGAGTTGACGTGGTCGCGGGTGTGGTGTGGTGAAAGGGCGACGGACGGGACGGTGGAGCGGACTGGGCGGGCCCGGACACTCCGATGCTCTGAGGCCGTTGTCGTTGGTCGCCCAGCTTCTGACGGGGGCCTTCGTCATACACCTACGCAGTGCTCCGGGGCGCGAGCGTTCAGCGGGTCGTAACAGCCCGACGGCCCCCCGTCCCACCTGAAGAAGCAGTCTCTCGCGCATGTCGGGAAGGGCCCGCGGCCCCCCAGGCCGCCTCGATCATCTGGAAGATCTCGTTCACCGCGGCCTCCGGATCGGCCGCCTCGCGGGCCAGCGAATGGGCGTCGATCACGAATCTGGCGATCGTCCGGCAGGCCGTTGTGGTCGGTGGCAGGTCGAGATCGGCCGCGATGGCCGTTGCCAGCGCCTCTGCGTGGCGCAGCCTCATCGACTCCTCGTAGTCCCGCAGGGCGGGCGATTGGTCGATCATGCGCCAGATCGGGGCGGCGCCGTCCGCTGTGCAATGTCGCACCATGGCATGGATCTCGCGGCGCAGCGCGGGAATGAGCGGCTCGTGCGGCGCCCGGCCGGTGACCGCCCGCGTGAGGTGGTGTTCGAAGTTTCCGTCTTGCTCGAACACCAGGGCCTCTTTCGAGGGGAAGTGGGAGAAAATCGTGGTCACCGCCACGTCGGCCTCAGCGGCCACGTCACGCAGGCCCACCGCGTCATACCCGCGTTCGAGGAAGAGCTGCAGGGCGGTGTCAGCGATCTTCTGGCGGGTCGCGGCCTTCTTGCGCTCCCGGCGTCCGGACGGCACGGTCATGCCCTGATGCTATCAGGTGCAAAAGGTGAACCGTTTTTAAAAGCTAACCGTTAGTGCTACGGTCTGCGGCATGAAGAAGGTGAGCTTCGCCGAGTTCGGCGGTCCGGACGTTCTGCAACTCATAGACGCCGAGGAGCCCCACGCGGGCCCTGGCCAGATACGCATCGCCGTGCGGGCGGCGGGCGTGAATCCCGTCGACTGGAGGGTCCGTGAGGGCCAGGTACTGAAGGCCCATCCGATCGAGTTGCCCGCCGGCGTCGGGCTGGACGCCTCCGGGGTGGTGGACGAGGTAGGCGAGGGCGTCGAAGACGTCAAGGTCGGCGACCACGTGTTCGGCGAGGGCTCCAGCACCTATGCCGAGTTCGCCGTGCTGTCGGCCTGGGCCCGGATGCCCGAGGGTCTGACGTTCGAAGAGGCGGCCGGGTACCCCTCCGTGGTGGAGACCGCGCTGCGCGTCATCCGCCAGGTCGGTGTGCGGCCTGGGCAGAGGCTGCTGGTCAGCGGTGCGTCCGGGGGCGTCGGATCGGCGGTGCTGCAGATCGCCCGTGAGCGCGGCATCACGGTGACCGGCATGGCTGGGGCCGCGAACCAGGACTATCTGCGTAGCCTGGGTGCCCTCGCCACGACGTACGGCGAGGGCTGGGTCGATCGGGTGCGGCAGCTCGGCCATGTCGACGCGGCTCTCGATCTGGCCGGCTCGAGCGTGATCCGCGAGCTCGTCGAGCTGACCGGGGATCCGCGGAAGGTCATCTCCATCGCCGATCTCGGCGCACCAGAGCTTGGTGTCCTATTCTCCGGTGTGGCCGGCAGCGTTCCGGAAGCGCTCGCCGAGGCCGTCCGCCTGATCTCACGGGGCAAGCTCCACATCCCGGTCGAGAGGTCGTACACGCTCGCCGAGGCCGCGAAGGCGCACATCGACAGCCAAGCCGGTCACACGCGTGGGCGCCGGGTCATGGTCGTCTGAGCTGTCTCCGCGCAGTTGCCCGGCCCGGCTCGGTAAGGCCGCCGCAGACCGCCGCCCGCGTCGTCAGGTGCGGGCCGGTGGGGCAGTTCATAGGAGAGCATCTCATGCCGCGCCTCGCGCGTTCCTGGGCCGGCGAGATGCTTGACGAAATTGGTGTTCGAGCCGGGTCTCCTGGTCCAGATGATCGAACAGTTCGCGCCGGGTCGCGCCGCAGCGCACGTTGGACAGCCCGTTTCGCGTGGAAACCAGAACGGTGCGGAAGGCGATGTAGCCGCCTCCGGCACCCTCCAGAATCTTCCAGCCGGGAAAGGCTCTATCTTCGGCCACACCCACTCCACCCGATGCCGGTAGCTATGGAACGTTCCATTTCAGTGCCCGCTCACTGCAGCCACCCCATCGCTCCCGCCGACGCCGCTCACGTCTCCCGTCTCCTTCGACCGGCCCATCAGCGGCAGCAACGCCCACACGACTCGCTCGCCCGCCCGTGTCCCGGTGCCCCAGCAGCCATCCGTCAGCTCGTCCACGAGCCACAGGCCCCTCCCGGACGTCTCGCCCAGGGCGGGCATGCGCGGCATCGGAACCGACGCTGATCGGCCAGGGTCCACCACCGTCACTCGCCAGTAACTCCGCGCGCCCACCTCCTCCGCCTCCAGGCTCAGCCGCACCCACGCACCCCCGCCGTGAACCAGCGCATTGGTCACCAACTCGGAGGTGATCAGCTCAAGATCCGCCGATGCGGCATGATCGCCCACCCACGCCCGCAGCTCCCGGCGAGCCAGCCACGGCAGACGAGCAGCGTTCTCAAGCTCCTTGAGCATCCAAACCTTGATCCCTGCGTACTGAGGATCCGACACGATTGCCCCCTGCATGGGCCATCGCCAGCCTGTCTCAGCGGGCCTGTTGCTTACATCCAAGATTCTGTTTGTCATTTAACATCCAATGGTATGGACAAAATGTCGGCTTCTTACGATTTCTTCGCCTTCTTAAACGGGTCTGCTCACTCAGATTGCCTGTATGGATGGCTCTGTGCAGCAGTAACCGATGGACATTCTGGCGACAGAAAGCAGCAAATGGCGTAGTCATATGTGGGTATTCTGTAGGCACGTGTCTTCGCTTTACGGATAACCCTGGAGGCGGGAATGCCGAGCGATCTTGATCCACGTATGTCCCCGGTCGAGCGCTACGGCCGTGAACTGGCCCGATGTCGCAAAGAGAGAGGACTCTCACAGCGGCGGCTCGCTGACCACCTCGATTGCTCCCCGTCTCTTGTAGGGCACATCGAGACCGGCAGTCGGAAGCCACAGCTCGACTTCGCGGAGGCATGCGACCGCTTCTTCGACTTTCCCGAGGCTGACTACTTTGTGCGCCTGTGTCGCCGTGTCCACCAATCGCCATTCGGACCGGGGTGGTTTCTCCGCTGGTTGGAGGAGATCGAGCCCAACGCCGCGACCCTCCGAACCTGGGACCCACTCCTCATCCCTGGCCTCCTCCAGACCGAGGCATACGCGACAGCCGTCTTCCTCGGTCACTTCTCCACTCCAGAGGCCGAGGTGCATGAGCAGGTTGCCACCCGCATCGAGCGTCAGCGGATTCTCGGTCGGGAAGACCCTCCGGAACTTCACGTGCTCTTGGACGAGTGGGTTCTGAAGCGCCCGATCGGTGGCAGGGAGACCATGCACCATCAACTCCGCCACCTCGCAGCAGTCGCCCGCCGCCGCCGGGTGACGGTACAACTCGTTCCGTACGACACCTCGTGCACAGACGGACTGTCGTCTTCGTTCGTCATTGCGGAACTCGCCAACGAGTCCACTATGGTGTCCGTGGATTCCGCAGGGGAGGGGGAGGTATCCGCCGAGCACAAAGTCGTTTCGCTGATCTTGGAGCGGTATGACAAACTACGGACAGAGGCTTACCGCGCAGGTGAGTCACTCGAGCGGATCGAGGACGCGGCAGAGCAATGGAAGCCAGAGACCTGACCCCGACAGACCTCTCAGGGGCAGTGTGGAAGAAGAGTTCCCGCAGCGGTAATAACGGCGGGAATTGTGTGGAGGTTGCCACCAATCTTCCCGGAGTCGTCGCCGTCCGTGACAGCAAGGACCGCACCGGCCCCGCGCTCGTCTTCACTTCGAGCGAATGGAGAGCATTCCTTGGTGGTGTCAAGGACGGCGAGTTCGACAGCTAGGCTGACCGCCTTCGGCAGTGCCGACTCTCGCGCCACCAGTGCGCTGGAACGCCGCACCGCAGCCGTCGGCAGAGCCGAACGCATCCTGGGTATTGCCGCCAACATGCGAACTCACCTCGGCCAGGACCGGCTGTCCACCGATGACCTGTACGACTCGGACACCGGCCCTCCTACATGATCATCGATTCCAGCGCCCTCTTGCTGGACCCCCGATCCGAGCGACAGCGAGGACCGCTCAGGGTGGGATCCCACCGGCCCATCGTGTAAATGGGGCCCGGGCGGGTTCGGCGAGCGAAGAGAGCGGGCTTGTCGGGGGTTCGAAAGGGGGGCTTGCCCCCCTTGGGAGACGCTGTCTGGAATCCCATGCGCGCAGCGCCCCCCATGGAAGGCCTTGCAGTTAGTCAGCGGTAGCGGGCCTGGCCGGTTCCGGGGACGATTTCTCCCATGGCCCACGCGTTCAGCCCCCGCCCCGCCAGCAGGCGGATTGCCTCGTCGGCGGCGTCGGCGGGGAGCACGGCCGCCATTCCGACCCCGAGGTTGAAGGTGCGGTCCATGTCGCGCTGGGCGATCCCCCCGTACTGGGCGAGCACGCCGAAGATGGCGGGCGGGGTCCAGGACGAGCGGTCCAGTACGGCGTCGAGGTGATCGGGCAGTGACCGCGACAGGTTGTTCTCGATGCCGCCCCCGGTGATGTGCGAGTAGGCGTGCACCTCGGCCGACCTGGCCAGCTCCAGGCAGTCCAGCGAGTAGATCCGGGTCGGCTCCAGCAGTTCCTCGCCCAGCGCCCGGCCCAGTTCGGGCAGGACGGTGTCGAGGGAGAGGGAGTTCGCGCGGAGCACGTGGCGTACCAGGGAGTAGCCGTTGGAGTGCACCCCGGAGGAGGCCAGCCCCAGCACCACGTCACCGGCGGTCACCCGCTCGGGCCCGAGCATGGCGGAGGCCTCCACCACGCCGGTGCCCGCCCCTGCCAGGTCGTATTCGTCGGGTCCCATGGCTCCCGGGTGCTCGGCCGTCTCGCCGCCGACGAGCGCGGCGCCGGCCAGGCGGCAGCCCTCGGCCACGCCGCCGACGATCTCGGCGACGCGCTCGGGCACCACCTTGCCGCAGGCGATGTAGTCGGTCATGAAGAGCGGCTCGGCCCCGCAGACCACCAGGTCGTCGAGGACCATGCCGACCAGGTCGATGCCGATGGTGTCGTGCTTGCCGTACTGCTGGGCGATCATGACCTTGGTGCCCACGCCGTCGGTGGAGCTGGCCAGCAGCGGGCGCTGATAACGCAGCAGGGCCGAGGCGTCGAACAGCCCGGCGAAGCCGCTGGCGTCGGTCACCACCTCGGGCCGCCGCGAGCGCGCCACCTTGTCCTTCATCAGGGCGACGGCGCGCTCGCCTGCCTCGATGTCCACGCCGGCGGCCTCATACGTACTCACGCCTTGCTCTCCAACACGAACTTGCCCACGTTGTCCTGGTCGATGGGGATCGGGTACGAGCCGTTGAAGCAGGCCCGGCAGAGGCGCTCCGCCGGGATGGTGGTGGCCTTGGTCAGGCCCTCCAGGGAGATGTAGCCGAGGGAGTCGGCGCCGAGCGAGGCGCGGATCTCCTCGACCGACAGCGAACCAGCGATCAGCTCGGCCCTGGTGGCGAAGTCGATGCCGTAGAAGCACGGCCAGGCCACGGGCGGGGAGGAGATGCGTACGTGCACCTCGCTCGCCCCGGCCTCGCGCAACATCTTGACGATGGCCCGCTGGGTGTTGCCGCGCACGATCGAGTCGTCCACGACCACCAGGCGCTTGCCCTCGACGATCTCGCGCAGCGGGTTGAGCTTGAGCCGGATGCCGAGCTGGCGGATGGTCTGCGAGGGCTGGATGAACGTGCGGCCCACGTAGGAGTTCTTGACGAGCCCCTGGCCGTAGGGGATGCCGCTCTCCTGGGCGTAGCCGACGGCGGCGGGCGTGCCGGACTCCGGCGTGGGGATGACCAGGTCGGCCTCCACCGGGTGCTCGCGGGCCAGCTCGCGGCCGACCTCGACGCGGGTGACCTGGACGCCGCGCCCGGCGATGGTGGTGTCGGGGCGGGCGAGGTAGACGTACTCGAACAGGCAGCCCTTCGGCTCGGCCAGCGCGAAGCGGCGGGACCTGACGCCGCGCTCGTCGATCGTGAGCAGCTCGCCGGGCTCGACCTCGCGGACGAACGTGGCGCCCACGATGTCGAGCGCCGCGGTCTCCGAGGCCACCACCCAGCCGCGCTCCAGGCGGCCCAGGACCAGCGGGCGGATGCCCTGCGGGTCGCGGGCGGCGTAGAGGGTCTTCTCGTCCATGAAGACCAGCGTGTAGGCGCCCTTGACCTGGGGGAGCAGCTCGGCGGCCGAGTCTTCGATGGAGCGGGTGCGGTCCTGCGCGAGCAGCGTGGTCAGGACCTCGGTGTCGGTGGTGGCGCGGATCGATCCCGGGGTCAGCCGCTGGGCCAGCTCCGGGGTGTTGATGAGGTTGCCGTTGTGGGCCAGCGCGAGACCGCCCACCTCGGTCGAGCTCAGCGTGGGCTGCGCGTTCTCCCAGACGCTGGATCCGGTCGTGGAGTAACGGCAGTGGCCGATGGCCAGGTGGCCGCGCAGGGTGCTCAGCACCGACTCGTCGAAGACCTGGGCGACCAGCCCCATGTCCTTGTAGACGAGAATGCGGTTGCCCTCGCTGGCCGCGATGCCCGCGGATTCCTGGCCGCGGTGCTGCAACGCGTACAGCCCGTAGTAGGTGAGTTTGGAAACTTCCTCGCCCGGAGCCCAGACGCCGAAGACGCCACAGGCGTCTTTAGGTGCGCGGTCGTGGGGGTCCAGGTCATGGCCGAGCCGGCCGTCGCCCTTCAGCACATGCCTCAGTCTAGGTCGGCGACCTCCGTGCTCGCACACCCGGGGGCGATATCACAGAGCGTGGGCTGACCTGCCCGCATTCGATCCGTCGCGGATGATCTCTCCGGTGAGGTTGCGGTTCGCCGCCGAACCGAGGAAGACGATGAGCGCGGCCATGTCGTCGGCGGTGGAGAGCCTGCGGCTGGGAGTGCGGGCGGCGAGCCGGTCCAGCAGCTCCTGGGGGAACGGGCGCACGCCGGTGACGGTGAGGCCCGCGACGGCCACGTTGACCAGGATGCCGTCCCCGCCGGCCTCCCAGGCCAGGGCGCGGGCCATGCCGTGCAGGGCCATCTTCGCGGTCCCGTACACGCCGGGTCCCGGCACCCCCTCCTCGCCGATCCCCGACGAGACGAACACGATCCGGCCCCAGCCCGCGCGCCGCATCGCGGGCAGTACGGCCTGGACGAGCAGCGCGTTGCCGACCACGTTGGCGTGCATCATGGCCGACCACTCGGCGGCCGGGACGCCCTCGAACGGGACGCTGCCCGGCGGGATGTTCCCCCAGCGGACGGCGTTGGCGACGAGCGCGTCCACGGGGCCGGTCTCGGCGACGGCGGGCGCGATGGTGGCGTGGTCCTCCAGATCCAGGTGTACGGCCCGCGCCTGCCCGCCCTCCTCCTCGATCCGCTTGACGATCCCGGCCGCCCGGTCGGGGCCGGAGTTGTAGGTGATGGTGACGCGGGCGCCGGTCCTGGCGTACGCGAGCGCGGTGGCGGCGCCGATGCCGGAGGAACCACCTGTGATCAGTACGTGCATCTCGTGTCCTTACTTAGCCGACTAATTAGCCAGCTAAGTGGAACGGAGACAGGACCGCAAGCAGGTTTCGCTACGAGTGAAAGGGGACGGCGCGGAAAAGACGGACGAGCAGCTCCCGCTCCTCGGCGTCGAACCCCCGCAGCAGGTCCTCGTCCGTACGGTTCCAGACCTCCTCCACCGGCTCGCGCAGCGCCTTGCCCGCGTCGGTGAGGTGCACCCGGCCCACCCTCGGCCGCTCGGGATCGGGGATCCGATAGACGAGGCCCGCTCGCTCCAGCCGCTGGAGGGTCTTGGTGACGGTCGGGGGCTCGACGCCCAGCCTGGCGATCAGCTCGCCCTGGGTCAGCCCGTCTTCCCGCCAGAGCTGGTTGAGCAGCAACTCCTGGCCCACGTGCAGCCCCAGTGGCAGCAGGGCGGCGGCCATCTGGTTGCGGTGCTTCTTCATGACCTTGATCAGCGCGTAGGTCAGGGTCTCGTCCAGCATGCACTCATCTTGCCCTCCGCCTGCCGCTTTGGCGCATGGTGACCCAAGGATGAGCGCTCTCTTACCGTGTCGCGCGGTTTAACGGACGCCTTCCGCGAAAGGGTGAAGTATCCGGCATGCAGACCCGTCAGGGAGACGCGGACGTGACCACACCTGGGGACCCGAACGAGCCCCGCACGGGGCAGGACCCGCACGAAGGCCGTCCCGATGAGGGCGAGCAGCCCCCCACGCCACCGCGGCACGAGCCCGAGTGGTGGAACGAGGGCGCGCTGGAGGACGATCAACGGCCGCCCGAAATCCGCCCGTACGAGAGCGGGCCCACGAGTGGCGACGAGACCCCGGAGGAGTGGTCGGCCGGAGGCCCGCCCGGCGCGGGCCCCACCGGAGGCGCGGCTCCCGAGGAGCGGGCCCCGGAACCCGAGCGTCCTGATGAGGGTGAGGAGCCGATCGAGCCCGTGCCGCCCGTGGTCCCGCCCCCCGACGCGCCGCCGACGCACGAGCCCTGGCCGGCCGGCCAGCCCACGCATCCCGACCTGCCGACCTCGCCCGAGACCCCGGCGCCCACGGGGGCCGATGCCGAGAAGACCTCGGCGCCCACCGGGGCTGACGCCGAGAAGACCACGGCGCCCACGGGGGCTGACGCCGAGGAGACGCAGGCGTACCAGATTCCCGGCGCCAGGCCCACGTACCCGGGCTGGGGCGGGGCATCTCAGGCCCCCCACGAGGAGGAGCCACCGGCCAGGCCGACGCCCTCACGTTACGACCAGGGCGACCAGCCCTACTTCTCGCCTGCCGAGGGGAGCGCGCCGCCCCCGGGAAGCCAGGCGGGCGCGCCACCTCAGGGCGCGACGGGGTACGAGAGGGACCAGGAGTCCAACGTCCCCGGCACGACGCCGTCCAGCCCGTACGGCGGCCCGCCCGGCTACCCGCCGCCCGCACCCCCAGGATCCCCGTACGGCCAGTACGGCCCCCAGTACGGCGACTACGGCCCGTACCAGCAGCCCAGGCCGGGCAGCGGCCTGGCGACGGCCTCGCTCGTCCTGGGCGTGGCCAGCCCCTTCCTGGTGTTCGTCTGCTTCACCGGCCTGATCACCGCGATCCTGTCGATCGTCTTCGGCTGTGTGGCCCTGGCCAAGCGCGTGGGCAAGGGCCGCGCCGTCGCCGGCATCGTGATCAGCGCACTGTCGCTGGTCCTGTTCGCGATCGTGGCCATCTGGTTCTGGAACGTGGTGCAGGAATGCGCCCACCTGCCCGGCCAGCTCGCCGACCGGTGTTTCCAGGACCGCTTCCCGTGGATGAGCGGGGCCCGCTAGAGCGGCAGGTGCGCTGACAGGTCCGCCCGCGAGCCGCTGGCGGACACGGCGCCTTTCGCCATGGCCTCGTCCCAGGTCAGGCGGCCGAGCGCGAGTTCGATCCAGGTGCGGCCGTCCATTTCGACCACGTTCGGCGGGGTGCCGCGGGTGTGGCGGGGCCCGGCGATGGCCTGCACGGCGGCGTAGGGGGGCACGCGGATCTCGACGGTCCTGCCCGGCGCCGTGGTCGCCAGCTTGTCGAGCAGATAGCGCACCGCCTGCCTGGCCGCGTCGCGCTCGGGCCGCAGCCCGCGGTCGTACGCCGCCAGCACGGCGGCCACGAGCGCGTCGGGCAGGGCGGTCGCCGGCCCGTCGTAGGCGGGCTCGTCGAGGGCGACGAGCTGGCCGTCGAGAGCGGTTCTCAGCTTTTCCCGGTCCATCTTGCGTGGTGGCACTCCACCATTGTCTCCCGGGAAGCGTTCATCGAGACGGCGGTCATCGTTCACCTGAGGTTTCGATGGCGACCGTAGCCTCCGGGCCGTACAACCGCGCACATTTATGGAGGACCTGTGGCGAACCCCGACGCGGGCAGGCGGCTGCTGCCGCTGCTTTCCACCCCGCACAAAGGTGGCCGATCCGCTCTGACGTGCCAGTTCCGCTGCGGCAACGCGTGCGCACATGAGGTGGCCAACACCACGGACAACGCCTACTTCGGCGACGTGGTCAAGGAGGCGCTGTCGCGGCGCGGCGTGCTGCGGGCCGGTGCGTTCGGTGCTCTGGTGGCGGGCGCGGGTCTGGCGGGCGCCACCCCGGCGCTGGCGGACGAGCCTGAAAGAACCCACGGTGGCAGCGGCGGGGACCTCCGTTTCACCCCGGTGGCGCCGAACAAGGAAGACGCGCTGACCATCCCTGACGGCTACAGCTCCTCTGTGGTCGTGCGCTGGGGCGATCCGGTGCTGCCCGACGCGCCGGACTTCGACTTCGACAACCAGAGCGCCGACGCGCAGAACAAGCAGTTCGGCTACAACTGCGACTTCGTGACCCTGCTCCCGATCGGCCGGGACCGCGGGCTGCTGTGGGTCAACCACGAGTACACCGACGAGAACCTGATGTTCCGCGGTTACACCGGCGGCGCGGCGGCGACCGAGGAGCAGATCCAGATCGCGCTGGCCGCGCACGGCGGCTCGGTCGTGGAGATCGAGCGCTCCGGCAGGGGCGGCGAGTGGAAGCTCGTGACCAAGGGCCGTCGCCGCTACAACCGGCGCATCACGGCGCAGACCAAGATGAGGTTCAGCGGCCCGGCCGCCGGGCACGAGCTGCTCAGGACGGCCGCCGACCCCAAGGGCGACACCCCGGTCGGCATGCTGAACAACTGCTCGGGCGGCACCACCCCCTGGGGCACGGTGCTGACCGCCGAGGAGAACGTCGACCAGTACTTCGTCAACGGCGACAAGGTGCCCGAGGCGCAGAAGCCGTACATCACCCGCTACACCATCACCACCGGCACCCCCTCCACCAGCCGCAGGTTCGACCGCGTCGAGGAGCGCTTCGACCTGGAGAAGCACCCGAACGAGGCCAACAGGTTCGGCTGGATCGTGGAGATCGACCCGTTCGACCCCGACTCCACCCCGGTCAAGCGCACCGCGCTCGGCCGCCTCAAGCACGAGGCCGCCACGACGACGCTGGCCAGGGACGGCCGCCTGGTCGTGTACATGGGTGACGACTCGCGCTTCGAGTACATCTACAAGTTCGTCTCCAAGGACCGCTACATCCCCGGGTTCGACCGGCACAACCGGGAGCTGCTGGACGAGGGCACCCTGTACGTGGCCAAGTTCACCGGCGACAGCCCGGCCGCCGAGATCGACGGCTCCGGCAAGCTGCCCTCCGACGGCCTGTTCGACGGCTCCGGCGAGTGGATCCGGCTGGTCTCCGGCGACAAGTCGTACGTGGAGGGCATGACCGCCGCCGAGGTGCTCGTCTACACGCGTTCTGCCGCCGACAAGGTGGGCGCGACGAAGATGGACCGCCCGGAGGACATGGAGCGCAACCCGGTCACCGGCGGCGTGTTCGTGGCCCTGACCAACAACACCAACCGCACCGCGGCCCAGGCCGACGAGGCCAACCCGCGTTCGGCGAACAAGCACGGCCACGTCCTGGAGATCACCGAGCGGCGCGACGACGCGGGCGAGAAGACGTTCGCCTGGGCGATCCCGCTGGTCTGCGGCGACCCGAAGGACTCCGCCACCTACTTCGCCGGCTACGACAAGACCAAGGTCTCGCCGATCTCCTGCCCGGACAACGTCACGTTCGACAAGGACGGCAACCTGTGGATCTCCACGGACGGCAACGCGCTCGGCACCAACGACGGCATGTTCGTGATGCCGGTCAAGGGTAAGGACCGCGGCCACCTGCGCCAGTTCCTCACCGTCCCCGTCGGCGCCGAGACCTGCGGCCCGCTGGTGAGCTCGGACCAGCTCAGCGTGTTCGTGGCGGTGCAGCACCCGGGCGAGCTCGACGGCGCCACCCCGGACAACCCGGGCAGCACGTGGCCCGACGGCGACCAGCCGCGGCCGTCGGTGGCCGTGGTCTGGCACAGCAGGGGCAAGAAGATCGGCGCTTGACCTCAGGTTAACTTGAGGTCGTATTGTCCATGTCATGAGCATGGAGATGACCGCCTGGCACCAGCTTTATTCGATGAACAACCAGCAGGAGCGTCGCTCTGTCTCCAGAGCGACGCTCCGGCGTATCGGGGCTTTCGCGCGCCCGCACCGCCGCAGGATGCTGGTGTTCCTGGCGCTCAGCGTGGTGACGGCGGGCCTGGCGGTGGGCTCTCCGCTGCTGGCCGGGCGGGTGGTGGACGCCATCTTCGTGGGCGAGCCGCTCGGCGTGGTGGTCACGGTGGCGCTGCTGATCGCGGGGCTGGCGATCGCCGAGGCGGGGCTCGGGCTGATCAGCCGGTGGTTGTCGGCGGGGCTGGGGGAGAGCCTGATCCTCGATCTGCGTACGGCCGTCTTCGACCACGTGCAGCGGATGCCCATCGCGTTCTTCACCAGGACCCGCACCGGGGCGCTGGTCAGCCGCCTGAACAATGACGTGATCGGGGCGCAGCGGGCCTTCACCGACACCCTGTCCGGCGTGGCGGGCAACTTCGTGACGCTCGTGCTGACGCTCATCGCGATGATCGGCATCTCCTGGCAGATCACGCTGCTGGCGCTGCTGCTCCTGCCCGTGTTCATGCTGCCGGCCCGGCGGATGGGCAGCAGGATCGCCCGGTTGCGGCGTGAGGCGGCCGACCACAACGCGGCCATGGGCACGCAGATGACCGAGCGTTTCTCGGCGCCCGGCGCGACGCTGGTCAAGTTGTTCGGCCGGCCCGCGCAGGAGTCGGCCGAGTTCGCCGCCAGGGCGCGGCGGGTGCGGGACATCGGCGTGCGCTCGGCCATGACCCAGTCCACCTTCGTCACCGCGCTGACGCTGGTCTCGGCGCTGGCCCTGGCCCTCGTGTACGGCCTGGGCGGCTTCTACGCCCTGCGCGACCAGCTCGCCCCCGGCGCGGTCGTGTCCATGGCCATGCTGCTCACCCGTCTGTACGCGCCCCTGACCGCCCTGGCCAGCGCCCGCGTGGACGTCATGAGCGCGGTCGTCAGCTTCGAGCGGGTCTTCGAGGTGCTCGACCTGAAGCCGCTCATCCAGGACAAGCCGGACGCCCGCGAGGTGCCAGAAGGGCCGGTCTCCGTGGAGTTCGACGACGTGCGCTTCGCCTACCCGGCCGCCGACAAGGTCTCCCTGGCCTCGCTCGAGGAGGTCGCCACGCTCGACTCGCGCGGCGGCGTCGAGGTGCTGCACGGCGTGTCGTTCCGGGCCGAACCCGGGCAGATGGTGGCGCTGGTCGGCTCCTCGGGGGCGGGCAAGTCCACGATCGCGCAGCTCCTGCCCCGCCTGTACGACGTCGACTCGGGCGCCGTCCGGCTCGGCGGGGTGGACGTGCGCGATCTGAGCGCCGACTCCATCCGCGACACGCTCGGCATGGTCACCCAGGACGGCCACCTCTTCCACGAGACGATCCGCGCCAACCTGCTGCTGGCCAGGCCGGAGGCGGAGGAGGAGGAGATCTGGGACGCGCTCACCCGCGCCCGCCTGGCCACGCTCATCGCGTCGTTGCCCGACGGGCTCGACACGGTGGTGGGCGAGCGCGGCTACCGGCTGTCGGGCGGCGAACGCCAGCGGCTGACCATCGCCCGGCTGCTGCTCGCCCGACCGCAGGTGGTGATCCTGGACGAGGCCACGGCGGCGCTCGACTCCACCTCCGAGGCGGCCGTGCAGGCGGCCCTGGGCGAGGCGCTCGAAGGCAGGACCGCCGTGGTGATCGCGCACCGGCTCTCCACGGTCAGGGCCGCCGACGTCATCCTGGTCATCGAGGACGGGCGGGTGGCCGAGCGCGGCACGCACGCGGAACTGCTCGCCGCCGGTGGACGCTACGAGGAGCTGTACCGCACTCAGTTCGAGGACCCGACGGTGGCCGGGGCGGCGGCCTGAGGCTCCTCGGGGGTGGGCCGGTCGCGCAGTGAGTAGAGCGCGATCGGGATCGCCGCCATCACCACGACGGCCGCGATGACGAGTGTGAACCGGTAGGCGTCGAGGAAGGCGGGCAGCGGCGGCAGGTCGGCGCCGCTCTGCCTGGCGCTCAGGAACGCTCCCAGCACCGTGATGCCGAGCAGGCCGAACACCTCGCGCGAGACGTTGAGCACGCCCGAGGCCACGCCTGAGCGGTCGCTGGGCATGCCGTTGAGTATGGCCGCCGTCAGGGGGACCAGGAGGCCGCCGCCGAGGCCGTACAGGATGAACCAGGGCGCCACGTCCGCGTAGCCGCCGTCGGCCCCCACGCGGGAGATCAGGTAGATCGCGGCGCTCATGAGCGTCATGCCGAGCGCGACCGTGCGGCCGATGCCGAGCAGCGCGCTGATCCGCTGCGACATGAGCGCGACCACGGCCATCACCAGCGCCATCGGCACGAACGCCGCGCCCGCCTCGGTGGGGGAGAAGCCGAGCACGTTCTGCAGCCACAGGGCGCTGAAGAAGTAGATCCCGAACACGCCGAACGACCAGATCCCGCTGGTCAGCAGCCCGCCGCTGAACACCCGCGACCTGAACAGCGAGATCGCGATCATCGGCTCGGCGGCCCGCGACTCGGCCAGCACGAACGCCGCCACGGCCGCCGCGAACACGCCGAACGCGGTCAGGATGCGCGGCGAGGTCCAGCCGAGGCTCTCGCCCTCGATGAGCGCGTACGTCAGGGCGAACATGGCCAGCGCGGAGGCGGTCAGGCCGGGCAGGTCGAGGCTGTGGCGTACCCGCTGGAACGCCGGCCTGACCGCCCAGAGCGCGAGCCCCGCCGTGACCACCCCGACCGGCACGTTGAGCAGGTAGATCCAGCTCCAGTGCAGGTTCTCGCTGATGAACCCGCCCGCGACCGGCCCGAGCGCCATGGACAGCGCCCCCGACATGCTCCAGATGCCCACGGCCCGGCCGCGCTCGGCCGGGCCGGGGAAGAGCTGACCGATCAGCGCCAGCGCGGTGGGGGTGAGCAGCGCGGCCCCGATCCCCTGCGCCCCCCGCGCGGCGATCAGCATCCCGCCGGAGGTGGACAGCCCCGCCACCAGCGAGGCCAGCGTGAAGACGACGACCCCGCCGAGGAACACCCTGCGGGCCCCGAACACGTCCGCCAGCCGCCCGCCGACCAGCATGAGGCCGGCGAAGACGAGGATGTACGAGCTCACGATCCATTCCAGCCCCGAGATCGTCACTCCCAGGTCCCGCTGGATGGTCGGCAACGCGACGTTCTGGATGTTGTTATCCAAGTAGGTAACGAAAGTCCCCAAGGTCACTGCGGCCAACGCCCACCATCGCACGATCGTGCCTCCTATACAGCGTACTTGTACGCTGTATAGTTCAACTCGTACGTCGTATAGTTGTCAACCGTGATGGGAAAACTGACCGCGCAGGCGATCGCGGAACGGGCCCTGGAGATCGGCGACACCGAGGGCCTCGAAGCCGTGACCATCCGCCGCCTGGCCACGGACCTCGGCGTGACCCCGATGGCCCTCTACTGGCACTACAAGAACAAGGAGCAACTGCTCTTCGGCATGGCCGACCACCTGATCGGCGGCTTCGCCCCCAAGCCCGCCGACGACCGCCCCTGGGCGGCCCAGCTCCGCGACCTGACGGAGGGCCTGATCAGAACGTTGCGCACGCACCCCTGCGCCAAGAACGTGATCGAGCAGATCGACCCCGTCTCGGTGCCGAACTTCCTGGCCGTCTGGGACCAGGCGCTCGGCCTGGCCCGCACGGCCGGCTTCGGGGTGGAGGAGAGCTGCCTGATCACCAAATACCTGCTGCAGAGCGCCATCGCCATCGCCGACGCCCCCGTCCACAACGCCGCCCGCCCGGCCGAGGAGATCGACCAGCTCGTCAGGACCAAGCGCGCGGGGCTGCAGTCGTTGCCCGTGGAGAAGTACCCGCACCTGGTGGAGATGGCCAGACCGCTGGTGGAGGGGACGACGCCCGAGCTGTACGACAGCTTCGGCGTGGACCTGGTGCTGGGCGGCATAGAGGCGCTGGCGGCCAGGCGTTAGGCCTCAGCGGCGGCCGGGCCGTGCCAGGGCGGCCAGCACCACTCCCGCCAGGGCCACCGAGAACAACACGGCGTACGCCCGCTGGAACCCCTCCATCAGCTGCCCCACCGCCACGGGTGACAACGTGGACAGCGTGCCCGCGTACACCTGCTCCCGCAGCCCGGCCCCCACCGAGGTGGTCAGGACGCTGAGCGTCAGGCCGACGCTGATCACGATGCCGACGTTCATCACCATGACCCGGAAGCCGTTGACCACCCCCAGGCTCCCGCGCGGCAGGGCCCGCATGACCTGGGTGGTGTTCCCGGTGAGGAACATGCCGCTGCCGCAGCCCGCCACGAACAGCCCGGCCGCGATCACCCCGTACGGCGTCGAAGGATCGGCCGTCAGCATCAGCGTGCCGAGCCCGGCCGTGGTCAGCGTCGCGCCGCCGATCGACAGCGCGTACGGCGACACCCTCAGCAGCCCCGCGAGCGGAGAGGCCAGCCCGATCCCGACCGGCACCGGCAACACGCTGAGCCCCGCCGCGAACGCGTCCACCCCCCTGGCCGCCTGGAAGTACAGCGCCACCACCAGGATCAGCGCCGAGCGCGCCAGCGCGTTGCAGAACGAGGCCAGGTTCGCGCAGGCCAGTAACCGCCCCCCGAACAACCGCAGGTCCAGCACCGGATTCGGGGAGCGCCGCTCCACCAGGACGATCAACGGCACCAGCACCGCGAACAGGGCGGCCCCGACCGGCACCACGGGGCTGGACAACCCGCTGGAGCCGGCCTCCGACAAAGCCAGCAGCGCGGAGGACAGGGCCGCGAACACCAGCACGTTGCCCAGCGCGTCCACCGGCTGCCGGGGCCGCCTGGGCACCCTGCGTAAGAGCGCCGCCCCCACGACGAGCGCCACCAGCCCGGCCGGCACGTTCACCCAGAAGATCCACTGCCAGCCGGCCGTCTCCGCGATCAGCCCGCCCAGCGTGGGCCCGGCGAGCTGGGCCACCGACAACGTGCCGATGTACACGCCCATACCCTGACTCAGCCGCTCGGGCGGGAACGCGTCGGTGATGATCACGGTGCCGTTCGCGAGGATCATGGCCGCGCCGATGGCCTGCAACACCCGCATCGCGATCAGGAACCACACCCCGGGCGACAGCCCCGCCAGCAACGAGGCCACCGTGAACAGGGCGAACCCCGCCAGATAGACCTCCCGCCTGCCCAGCAGGTCGGCCACCCGGCCGAAGAACACCAGGCTCGCCGTGTTCACCAGCAGGAACGCCAGCAGGATCCACCCCGACTCCAGCGCCCCGGCGCGGAAGTGCCGCACCACCACGGGCAGCGCCACGTTGAGCGTGCTACCGGCGATGCCGATGAGGATGAGGCCCAGGCTGGTGACCGCGCAGACCCGCCAGGCGTACCGCAGCTGAGCGTCCTCCTGGACGGTCACCTGGCGCGCTTGCGCAACCCGTCGATGTCGTGGATCACCACACGCCGCCTGCCGGTCTCGATCAGGCCCCGGTCGCGCAGTGTGCGCAGCGCCTTGCTGACGGCCTCGCGGGAGGCGCCCGTCCAGCCCGCCAGCTCGTCCTGCGACAGGGGCAGCGCCACGCGTACCCCGCTGTTGGTCTTCTCGCCGTAACGTTCGGCCAGCTCCAGCAGTCGCGTCGCGACCCGCCCCGTGGTGTCGAACGCGCCGTACTCGATGCGCTTCCTGTCGGAGTCGCGCAACTTCCCGCTGACGAGCTGCATCAGCAGGACGGCGATGCGCCCGTGGGCCTCGAGGAAGGCGGGGAAGTCGCGGACCACGACGCCGGAGATCGGCTCCAGCGCGGTCACCGTGGTCGAGCGCGGGGACCCGTCGATGGCGGACAACTCGCCGATCAGCGCGCCGGGCCCGCGCACGGCAAGCAGCACCTCGGTGCCGCTGCTCGTGTGCGAGGAGCACTTGACCCGGCCCTCCAGCAGCACGAGCACCCAGTCGGACGTGTCGCCCTCGGTCATGATGGTCGTGCCACGATCCCAGCGCCGCAGCCGGCCGGCCGAGCGCAGGGTCTCGGCCTCCTCGGCTGTGAGAAGGGTGAGGAATTCGCCGGGCTCTGGATCCATGCGCCCGATTATGTCGGTACTGGCTGCGCCCTATCTATGTCATTTGCGTCAGAACATACGCTGCGACGAGTTCCTCCTTGCCCTTGAGGTTGAGCCGCCCCAGCGGGTTCACCGACGCGCCATCTCCCAGTTGCGCGAGCGTCGTCTCGCCGATCACCACCGTGCCGGGCACGGCGACGCCCTGGAGCCTGGCGGCCACGTTCACGCAGTCGCCCATGGCGTTGTATCCGCGCAGCTCGGGACTGCCGATGTTGCCGACCAGCGCGGGGCCGGTGTTGACGCCCACCCGGAACGTCGGCCACTCGACCGCGTCCACCCGCTTCCAGGCCATCTCCTCGGCGATCTCGGCGGCGGCCCGCTGCATGGCCAGCGCGGCCCGGCAGGCGGCCCGCGCGTGTCCGGCCTGCTTGGCCGGCGCGTTGAACAGGGCCAGCAGCGCGTCCCCGACGAACTGCACGATCGTGCCGCCGTTGTTCAGGATGCAGGGGACGGCGGCCGTGTGGTAGCGGTTCAGCATGTCCACGATCTCGCGGGGCGTGACCTTCTCCGAGAACGTCGTGAAGCCCTTGAGGTCGGCGAAGAGCGCGGTCAGCTCCTTCAGCTCCCCGCCCAGCGCCGCCTGCCCTGGGTCGGCCAGCAGTGCGTGCGCCACGTCGGGCGACATGTACTGGTGGAAGAGCGTGTGCAGCTCCGTGTAGAGGCGGGCGTTCTCCAGGGAGATCGACAGCTGCCCGGCCAGCGTCGCGGCCAGCGCCTCGTCCTGGTTCGTCCGCCCGATCGGCACCTCCAGCACGCCCGCCAGGACCCCCTTGACGGTCAGGGGGAAGGCCAGGAGCTGGTCGCGCCTGATCGGGTTGCCGTCGGCGAACTGGTAGTCGCGCGAGCCGATCTGCGTCCTTCCGTCGGCGATCAGGGCGATCTTGACGTCTCCGTACGCCTGCCGCACCCGTTCCAGCGACGTCGTCAGCAGTTGGTCCTCGGGCAGGCCGATCCTGGTCTGGGCGCTCACCGACACCAGCGCGGCCAGCCGCTCCGACAACTCCCGCTCGTTGGCCAGCGCCTCGCCCGCCCGGTCGAGCACCGCGGCCTGGCCCTCGTTGAGCCGGAACTTGCCCGACAGCCGGGTCGCGGCCAGCGGCTCGCCCCTGCGTACGTGCTCGACCATCTCCTCCAGCGCCTCGTCGTAGTCACGCTGGATGCGCGCCACGGTCGCGGCGAGCGTCACCGAGTCGAACAGTCCGGCGCTCGACCCCTCCCTGCGGAACTGCAGGTACGCGCTGTAGGCCACGAACACGAAGGCCAAGGTGAGCAGGATGTGCCACTCCCACCAGGAAAGGTGCCAGTTGAGCTGCGACATCCCGGCGATCATGGACTCGGCCAGCAGCGCGTACGCGGTGATGAGGCTGATCAGCATGGCCGACGGGCGCCGCCGGTGCAGCAGGAACATCATCACGCTGGCCGCCGCGTACAGCAGCAGGCCGGGCACCGAGGCCCACACCAGCCAGTCGATCGGCGAGGCCAGCGGCGGCTCGCTGAGCGGCGTCAGCCCCTCCACCAGCGACGCGATGCCCCAGAGCACCATGAACCCGAAGAGCACTGCGCGGATGAAGTGTTGCGACCCCAGCACAGACCTGGCGGCCTTCTCATCCAGCGGCAGCGCCGAGGCGAACGCGAACGCCGACGCGATCGAGAGCCCCACCTGCTGCCCGAGGTCGAACCCCACGGAGCCGGTGGGCAGGATGACCTCGGGCGTGGCCAGTCCGTGCAGGAAGAAGAACCCGGCACTGCTCAGGAACACCATGGAGACCAGGAACAGCCGGGCGTCCTGCCGCCGCCGCGACGCCTCGCTGATGAGCACGCCGAGCACCACGTTGATGCCGGCCACCAGGATGATCATCCAGAAATGGCTCGCGTTGTGCTGCCAGGGGACGTTGAGCCGGGGTTGGGCCAGCAACAACCAGAGCCCGAGCAGGGGTACGGCGAGGTGGATCCCCCACACGACCCCGCGCACGGGCTGGGTGGCGGGCGGGAGATAGGGGACAGAACCGGGGCTTGGCACAGACCGATTATCCATGCGAGATCGCTGTCGCCAATGCGTCGTTTTACTCACGCCGGTCGGCAACAATCCGTCATGTCAGTCAGTAACACTGAGTTTCGAGACAAACACGTTATGCAATCAGTGTCATCCATTGGAACGTTCGAAGCGTGAATCTCATGCACAACATGAGCATCACTCGTTCCTCTGGAAGGAAAGCCGTGGCTATCAAGGTTCGTGGCGGGCGCACGATCACGCTCGCCGCCGTCGGAGCGCTGGCCGCCTCGCTCCTCACCGTCGGTGGCGTCGCCACCGCCTCGTCCGCCTCCCAGGTGCACGCGTGCGTGCACAAGACGTCCCGGTACGCCCGCATCGTCAACCCGACGACCAAGTGCCGCAAGACGGAGGTACGGGTGCTGATCGGCGGCGGCACCTCGACCACCACCATCCAGCAGGGCACGCAGGGCCAGCAGGGCGAGCGCGGCCTCCAGGGCGCGCAGGGCCCTCAGGGCGTCAGGGGCGCCAGGGGGCCGGTCGGCCCGGAGGGCAAGCAGGGCCTCCAGGGCCTGAAGGGCGAGAGCGGCCCGCAGGGACCGAAGGGCGAGCAGGGTGAGCCCGGCAAGACCGGTCTCCAGGGCCCGAAGGGCGACGACGGCAAGAACGGCCTGCCGGGCAAGGACGGCACAGACGGCAAGAACGGCCTGCCAGGCAAGGACGGCGCAGACGGCAAGAACGGTCTTCCGGGCCAGGACGGCGCTCGCGGTCTCCAGGGTCCCAAGGGCGACGACGGCAGGAAGGGCGACACCGGCCCGCGCGGCCCGCAGGGCGAGAAGGGCGAGCCCGGCGGCGGCGGCACGTACGTCACCTACACCGACACGGGCAGCATCGGCGGCTCCTCCGGCACCGCGTCGTGCGACAAGGGCGACCTGGTGACCGGCGGCGGCTTCACCGTGAACTCGAAGTACCAGGTCGTCAGCAGCATGCCCAGCGGCACCGGCTGGTCGGTCGGCGTGGTCAGGAAGGACGACGACGACCGGAGCCGCTCAGCCTCCGAGGAGCCCTCCACGCTGAGCAGCGGAGCCGGAACCGTTTACGTGGTCTGCCTGAAGAAAAAGGCGTAACGCCGAAGGGCCGGCCCGGAATCCCGTGCCGGCCCTTCGGGGAGACGTCAGTCGAACAGCGCGGGAAGCGCCGCCGTGTGCGTTTCCCGCAGCTCCTCCACGGAGACCTCGAACACGTCCTTGACCACCAGGGAGGCCCCGCCGGTCACCCCGAGCCCATAGCAGGGCACGTCGTGACGCCCGCACAACGAGGCGAACTCCTCGTAAGCCTCGGGCCGCACCGTGACGACCGCCCGCGAGGCCGACTCGCTGAACAGGTCCGTGAACGCGTCACCGGTCAGCTCCACGCTCGCCCCGACCCCCCGCGCCAGGCAGGACTCGGCCAGCGCGATGGCGAGCCCGCCGTCCGACAGGTCGTGCGAGCCTTCGAGCAGCCCGCGCCGAGCCGCCTCCACGAGCACGGTGCCCAGCGCCTGCTCGGCCTCCAGGTCCGCCTGCGGCGGCAGCCCGCCCAGGTGGCGGTGCTCGACGTGCGCCCACTCCGAGCCGCCGAACTCCTCGCGGGTGTCCCCGAGCAGCACGACCCGCAGCCCCTCGGCCCCGAACCCGGACGGCACCCGCTTGGCCACGTCGTCGATGACCCCGAGCACGCCCACGACGGGCGTCGGGTGGATGGCGGTCGATCCCGTCTGGTTGTAGAAGGAGACGTTACCGCCGGTCACCGGCACGCCCAGGGTCTTGCAGGCGTCGGCCAGACCGCGCACGGCCTCGGAGAACTGCCACATGACCTCCGGGTCCTCGGGGGAGCCGAAGTTGAGGCAGTTGGTGACGGCCAGCGGCTGGGCCCCGGTCACGGCCACGTTCCTGTACGCCTCGGCGAGCGCGAGCTGCGCCCCCGCGTACGGGTCGAGCTTGGCGTAACGGCCGTTGCCGTCGGTGGACAGCGCGATGCCCCGAGAAGTCGGTTCGGAACCTTCCATGACCTCGGAGATCCGCACCATGCCCGCGTCGGCCGGCTGGGCCAGCACGGTGTTGGAGCGTACGTAGCGGTCGTACTGGGAGGTCACCCACTCCTTGGAGGCCAGGTTGGGTGAGCCGAGCAGCTTCAGCAGCGTCGCGCGCAGGTCGGCGGGCCGCTCCAGGTGGTCGGGCGCGTCGGCGTTGAGCGCGGTCTGACCGGCGGGCTCCTGGATGGGACGCTCGTAGACCGGGCCTTCGTCGGCGGCGGTGCCCGGCGGGATGTCCACGATGACCTCGCCGTCCCAGGTCATGACGAGGCGGCCGGTGTCGGTGACGTCGCCGATGACGGTGGCGGGCACGTCCCACTTCTCGCAGATCGCCATGAACGCGGCGATGTCGTCGGGCCGCACCACGGCCATCATGCGCTCCTGCGACTCGCTCATGAGGATCTCCTCGGGCCTGAGCGAGGGATCGCGGAGCGGGACCAGGTTGAGGTCCACCCGCATGCCGCCGGTGCCCTTGGCGGCCAGCTCGGTGGTGGCGCAGGAGACGCCGGCCGCGCCGAGGTCCTGGATGCCGACGACGACGTCGGCGGAGTAGAGCTCCAGGCAGCACTCGATGAGCAGCTTCTCCATGAACGGGTCGCCCACCTGCACGGCGGGCCGCTTGGTGTGCGACTCGTCCTCGAAGGTCGCCGAGGCCAGGACGCTGGCGCCGCCGATGCCGTCGGGCCCGGTGGACGCGCCGAACAGCACGACCTTGTTGCCGGGGCCGGGCGCGATGGCCAGCTTGATCTGGTCCTTGCGCAGCAGGCCCACGCACAGGGCGTTGACCAGCGGGTTGCCGATGTAGCAGGGGTCGAAGGAGACCTCGCCGCCGATGTTGGGCAGGCCCAGGCAGTTGCCGTAGCTGCTGATGCCCTCGACCACGCCGGGCAGCACCCGGCGCGTGTCCACGGCGTCGGCCGCGCCGAAGCGCAGCGCGTCCATGACGGCGATCGGGCGCGCGCCCATGGACATGATGTCGCGCACGATCCCGCCGACGCCGGTGGCCGCACCCTGGTGCGGCTCGACGTAGGACGGGTGGTTGTGCGACTCGATCTTGAACGTGGCCGCCCAGCCGTCGCCGATGTCCACCACGCCGGCGTTCTCGCCCATGCCCACCAGCAGCGCCTCGGACTTGGGCGCCTTGGTGGCGAACTGCTTGAGATGCACCTTGGACGACTTGTACGAGCAGTGCTCGGACCACATGACGCTGTAGATGGCCAGCTCGGAGCCGGTCGGACGGCGGCCCAGGATCTCCTTGACCCGGTCGTACTCGTCCTGCTTCATCCCCAGCTCGGCGAAGGGCATCGCCTCGTCGGGAGTCTCCGCGGCCTGCCTGACACTGTCGGTCATGCGTTCACCAGGTTCTTCAGGATGGAGGTGAAGAAGCCGAGGCCGGCCGTGCTCGGGGCGCCGACCAGCTCTTCGACGGCGTGCTCTGGGTGCGGCATGAGGCCGACCACGTTGCCCGCCTCGTTACGGATGCCCGCGATGTCGTTGAGCGAGCCGTTGGGGTTGCCGAGGTAGCGCACGACCACGTGGCCGCCCGCTTCGAGCGCGGCCAGCGTGTCGTCCGCGGCCACGTAGCGGCCCTCGCCGTGCTTGATCGGCAGCACGATCTCCTGGCCCTGCTCGAACGTGCCGGTCCACGCGGTCGCGGTCTGCTCGATCCTGACCCGCTGGTCACGGCAGACGTAGTGCAGCGAGGCGTTGCGGGTCAGCGCGCCGGGCAGCAGATGCGCCTCGCACAGGATCTGGAACCCGTTGCATGTGCCGATCACCGGCAGCCCCGCCCCGGCGGCGGGGACGAGCTCGTCCATGATCGGCGCGAAGCGCGAGATGGCGCCGCAGCGCAGGTAGTCGCCGTAGGAGAAGCCGCCGGGCAGGAAGACGGCGTCGACTCCCTTCAGGTCGTGGTCGGCGTGCCACAGCGGAACCGCCTGCGCGCCCGCGAGGCGTACGGCTCTGGCGGCGTCCTGGTCGTCGAGAGTTCCTGGAAACGTGACTACGCCCACACGGGCAGCGCTCATGACAGTCGTCCCCTCCGGAGGAATGCGCGCGTCACCGCCCCTTCGGGGTGGACGGCGGTGTAATCAGGTTATCGGGTGCTGTCACATGGTCCGCATCGGCTTGCTCACGAGCGAACGCCAAGCTCAGACCGCGGCCAGCTCGCGGGGACGGGCGTCGGCGCCGTCATCCCAGGCGAGCAGCTTGCGCAGGTGGACCGTCGTGCCCTGTCCTGGGGTGGTGCCGAAGGAGATCTCATCGACCACGGACCGCATGATCAACAGACCGCGGCCGTTCTCCGTGTCGGGAGGGGGAAAGTGCGGGGGCATCGACGGGACGCCTTCACCGTTGTCCGCGACGCGTACGTCGCACTGGCCCGCGCCGATCGCCGCCGAGACCTCGTAGCGGTTGGCGGGTCCTCCATGCCGGACCGCGTTGGAGCACGCCTCGGAGACGGCGAGCAGCATGTCCGCGATGCACGTCTCGCTCACGTTGAGTGAACGCATGGCATCGCCTAGCACTCGCCTGACCATCGGTATGCCGATCGCATCCCGAGGTAGTGCCAACGAGAACTCAATATCCACCGGACTCCTCCGGGCTCCGGAATGTCACCTGGAGTAGGTTTCCCTGAGAAATCGGGGCTAACCGCAAAATCACGTTGTTGTTATTTAGTGTTGGCACGCCCGTGGCATTGTGGCACGTCGGAACCCGGCTTTAACCGCACCAGGGGAAATCCGTGCACCAAATGTGCCTTCTAGCCTTCAACCCGGACGCTGTAGTCCTCGATCACCGTGTTGGCCAGCAGGGTTTCGGCCATCTTCCGGACCTCGTCCAGCGCCGCCTCATCGGCCGCACCCTCGATCTCGACCTCGAAACGCTTGCCCTGACGCACGGCGGAAACGCCGGAGAAGCCGAGCCTGGGCAGCGCCCTGGCGATCGCCTGGCCCTGCGGATCGAGGATCTCGGGCTTCAACATGACATCCACGATGACGCGGGCCACTACGTTCCTCCTGGGAGCGGCAGGTGCTTGGGAAGCACAGCCTACCGGCGCGTGTGGCTGCCGACACAACGGGAACGGGGAGGGCATGGGGCTTGCGCACAGGGCTGTGACGTCTGCCACGATGGCCCCAAAAGCGCATGAACCTCCACCTCCCGGTTCAGCGCTCGGTAAGGCTGGCCTAAGGTGGCAACCCCATCGATGCCCGGCCCCGACCAGCAGGAGTGGCGCATGACAGTCGACGCCTCAAGTGGTGCAGGGACACCTCCTGAGCTCGTCCAGCTCCTCACCCCCGAGGGCGAGCGCGTCGAGCATCCCGACTACGACATCGACCTGACCCCGGAGGAGATCCGGTCGCTCTACCGCGACCTGGTGCTCGTCCGGCGCATAGACCTGGAGGCCGTGGCGCTGCAACGCCAGGGCGAGCTGGGCATCTGGGCCTCGCTGCTCGGCCAGGAGGCCGCCCAGATCGGCTCGGGCCGCGCGCTGACCGACTCCGACATGGCCTTCCCCACCTACCGCGAGCACGGCGTGGCGTGGTGCCGCGACGTGGACCCGGTGAAGCTGCTCGGCCTGTTCAGAGGGGTCAACCACGGCGGGTGGGATCCTCAGGAGCACAACTTCCACCTGTACACGATCGTGATCGGCAGCCAGACGTTGCACGCGGTCGGCTACGCGATGGGCATCCAGCGCGACGACGCGAGCGCGGCCACCATCGTCTACTTCGGCGACGGGGCCACCTCGCAGGGCGACGTCAACGAGTCGTTCATCTGGGCCAGCGTGTTCAACGCGCCCATCGTGTTCTTCTGCCAGAACAACCAGTGGGCCATCTCCGAGCCGCTGGAGAAGCAGAGCCGCATCCCGCTCTACCGCCGGGCCTCCGGTTTCGGGTTCCCCGGGATCAGGGTGGACGGCAACGACGTGTTCGCCTGCCTGGCGGTGACGCGCAAGGCACTCGAAGCCGCCCGCACCGGTCAGGGGCCGACGCTCATCGAGGCGTTCACGTACCGGATGGGCGCTCACACCACCACCGACGACCCCACGCGCTACCGGGTGGCCAGTGAGCTGGAGGCGTGGAAGCTCAAGGACCCGATCGAGCGGGTCAAGGCGTACCTGTTCAAGAACGAGCTGGCCGACCAGGCCTTTTTCGACTCGGTGGACAGGGAGGCCGACCAGCTCGGCGCCGACCTGCGCAGGCGCTGCCTGGCCATGCCCGACCCCGAGCCGCTCGACATCTTCGACCACGTCTACAGCGAGCCTCACGCCCTGATGGACCAGGAGCGCGCCCAGTTCGCCGCGTACTTGGAGGGGTTCGAAAAGTGAGCGTTCTGAGTTTGTCCAAAGCCTTGAACGAGGGCATGCGCAAGGCCATGGAGGACGACCGCAAGGTCCTCATCATGGGGGAGGACGTCGGCAAGCTGGGCGGCGTCTTCCGGGTCACCGACGGCCTGCAGAAGGACTTCGGCGAGGATCGGGTCATCGACACGCCGCTGGCCGAGTCGGGCATCGTCGGCACCGCGATCGGGCTGGCGCTGCGCGGCTACCGGCCGGTGTGCGAGATCCAGTTCGACGGGTTCGTCTTCCCGGCGGCCGACCAGATCATCACCCAGCTCGCCAAGATGCCGATGCGTTCGCTGGGCGCGATCAAACTGCCCGTCGTCGTACGCATTCCGTGCGGTGGCGGCATCGGCGCGGTCGAGCACCACAGCGAGTCGCCCGAGGCATACTTCACCCACACCGCCGGGCTGCGCGTGGTCGCCTGCTCCAACCCGGCCGACGCGTACACCATGATCCAGCAGGCCATCCGCAGCGACGACCCGGTGATCTTCTTCGAGCCCAAGCGCCGTTACTGGGAGAAGGCCGACATCGACACCACCTCCACCGACTGGTGGACGCCGCTGAACGCCGCCAAGGTGGTGCGGCAGGGGAGCGACGTGACGCTGCTGGCGTACGGCCCGATGGTCAAGACCTGCCTGGAGGCGGCCACCGCCGCCGAGGAGGACGGGCGCTCGCTGGAGGTCATCGACCTGCGCTCGCTCAACCCGCTCGACGAGCCGGTCGTCATGGAGTCCGTACGCCGTACGGGCCGCGTCGTCGTCGTCCACGAGGCCCCCGTCAACAGCGGCTTCGGGGCCGAACTGGCCGCCAGGATCACCGAACAGTGCTTTTACCACCTGGAATCCCCCGTCCTGCGGGTCGGCGGCTTCTCCACCCCCTACCCCCCGTCCAAGCTGGAGGAGCACTACCTGCCTGACCTGGACCGGGTGCTCGACGCCGTCGACCGGGCCTTCGGGTACTGAGGGGGTTGGCCATGCGACGCGAGTTCAAGCTCCCGGACGTCGGCGAGGGGCTGACGGAGGCGGAGATCGTCCGCTGGCACGTCAAGGCCGGTGACGACGTCAAGGTCAACCAGATCGTCGTGGAGATCGAGACCGCCAAGTCGATCGTCGAACTGCCCATCCCGTGGGACGGGGTGGTGGCGGCCCTCCTGGGCGAGGAAGGCGCCACGATCGAGGTGGGCGTCCCGATCATCGCCATCGAAACCACCGAACCCGGCGCCACGGGTGGCGCTTCGCCGAGTGAGGGCGGCCTGGAGGCCCTCGCCGACGACATGGTCCCGAAACCGCCGGCGGAAGGCGCGGTGGAACCCGGCGCCCACGGCAGCCCGGCCCCCAAGGAGGAACGCCAGGCGGTCCTGGTCGGCTACGGCGTCAAGACCGGCGCCACCAAACGCCGCCCCCGCAGGCAACCCCCGGCCGGCATCCCCGCCACCCCGGTCGCCAACCCGTCACGCGTGGCGGCACCGGGCGCGGACACGTCCGGCGCGGAGTCCAGCGCGGAGACGCCCGGCGCCGTCCCGGCGGAGTCCGGCGCACCGCCTACGACGCCCAGCCGGGTGGCCGTCCTGGCCAAGCCCCCGGTACGCAAGCTGGCCAAGGACCTCGGCGTGGACCTCACCACCATCGCCGGCACAGGCCCCCAGGGCTCGATCACCCGCGACGACATCGAGGCGGCGGCACACCCCCAGGAACCCCAGCAGCCCACGGCACAACGCGAAGAGCGCATCCCCGTCAAGGGCGTACGCAAGATGACCGCCCAGGCCATGGTCTCCAGCGCCTTCACGGCCCCGCACGTGACCGAATTCCTCCAGGTGGACATGACGGCCACCATGGCGGCGGTAGCGCGCCTACGGACGCTTCAGGACTTCGCCGACGTCAAGGTCTCCCCGCTGCTGCTGGTGGCCAAGGCCGTCCTCACGGCGGCCAAACGCCACCCCATGATCAACTCGGCCTGGGACGAAGCGGCCCAGCAGATCGTGATCAAGCACTACGTCAACCTGGGCATAGCCGCCGCGACCCCCCGGGGCCTGATCGTCCCCAACGTCAAGGACGCCCACGCCCTGCCCCTCCCCACCCTGGCGGCAGAGCTGGCCAAGCTGACGGAGACGGCCAGAGCGGGGCGTACGCAACCGGCTGAGATGTCCGGCGGCACCATCACCATCACCAACGTCGGCGTGTTCGGCGTGGACGGCGGCACCCCGATCCTCAACCCGGGCGAGGCCGCGATCCTGGCCTTCGGTCAGGTCAGGGACATGCCGTGGGTGGTGGACGGCGAGCTGGCGGTGCGCAAGGTGACCACCCTGTCGCTCTCCTTCGACCACCGGATCGTGGACGGCGAACTGGGCTCGCTGTTCCTGCGCGACGTGGCCGCCATGCTGGAGGATCCCATCCGCATGCTGGCCTGGGCCTAGGAACCGGGTACGGCGGCCGCCGGGAGGACCCCTCTTCCGGCGGCCGCCGTACTGTGGGGACGCCCGCACCCCGACACGTCAGAGCAAACGAGACCCCGACCAGATACATTGCCGGCATGATTCGCCATATCGTGTTGTTCACCTGGACCGAGGAAGCGACCGACGCCCAGAAGGTCGCCGTCACGGAGGCGCTGAGCGAACTCCCTGGCCTCATCCCGCAGATCCGCGCCTACACGGTCGGCTCCGACGCGGGCATCAACCAGGGCAACAGTGAGTACGCCGTGGTGGCGGACTTCGACAGCGTCGAGGACTACATCGTCTACCGGGATCACCCTGACCACCAGGCGATCATCGCCGCACGCATCAAGCCGATCGTCGCGACCCGCGCCGCCGTACAGCTCAGTCTCTAGAGATCGGGCGGGTTGTTCTCGCGGTGCATCAGCCTGTTGTCGGAAGTCTGGCCCCGCCGAGGGGCCAGCACGATGCTCAGCACCACTCCCACGCCACCGACGATCATGAAGATGAGACCGATGACGTCCATGTGGATGCTCGTGCCGAACACGTCGGGCTCGATCGCGAACCTCAGGATGGCGCCAAGCGTGAGGAAGAAGATGCTTACCCCGACACCCATGACGACCTCCAGGTAAACGATGGGTACAGCCACGGTCATACCCGGCTATCTCTGATCATACCTGTCGCATTTCAGGCCAGACAGGACAGCGGCCGCCCGCCGTTGTAGGCGACCATGTCGAGCACGGCGGTGACCAGGTCGATCGGCGCCCCCAGGGGGTGCCCGTCGAGTTCGGCGTAGGCGCGGTGCAGGTTGCCCACGATGCGCTCCGAGTCGAGCAGCCCGCCCCACTCGCCCAGGACCGTCTGCCTGGCCGCCTCCAGCGGCGTCAGCCCCGCCTCCCGGCCACGGAGAGCGGTCTCCTGGACGAAGCGCAGATAGCCCTCGACCGGCTCGTACGCCTCCGGCCCGCACACCTCGCCGTGCCCCGGCACGACGGTCTCCGCGCCCAGCTCCCTGAGCTGCCCGAGCGCCTCCAGCGCCCCGGCCACCGACCCCATCAGCACGAACGGTGTGCCGCCGTTGAAGACGAGGTCTCCCGAGAACAGCAGCCGCCGCTCGGGGATCCACACGTAGGAGTCGTTGGTCGTGTGCGCGGCATGCCCGACATGCCGGATCTCGCACCGCAGGTCGTCGGAGTAGACGGTGACCCCGTCGGTGAAGGTGAGGAACGGCGGCGTCGGCTCCATCTTCCCCCAGTCCACCTCGGGCGACCACGCGGCGCGATAGGCGGGGACGCCCTCGGCGATGATCTGGTCGCGCACGCCCTCGTGCCCGACGATCGTGGCCTCGGGGAACAACCAGTTGCCGAACGTGTGGTCCCCGTGGTGGTGGGTGTTGACCAGCGTGGTGATCGGCCGGTCGCTGACCTTGCCGATGGCCTCGCGCAAGGCCCGGGTGCGGCGCTCGGTCGAGCACGCGTCGATGGCGACGACGCCGCGCCGCCCGGCCAGGAACCCGGTGTTGTTGATCCACCAGCTCCCGTCGGGCTGCAGGTAGGCGTACACACCGTCGGACACCTCTTCGACGCGCGCCGGCGGCAGGGGGTGCTCCTGTGAGGACGAGCTCATGCCCGGAAGCTACTACGGCGGAACGCCCGCGCGAAGACGGGCGCTCCGCCGGTCTAGAAAGCTTCCTCGGGCAGTTCCATGAGCTCCTGGCCGGTGGCGGCGAGCACGCGCCGCTCGGCGGTCAGCCGGGGCAGCACGGTCGTGGCGAAGAACGAGGCGGCGGCGACCTTGCCCAGGTAGAACGGGTCCTCGCCGGCACTCAGCTTGGCCAGGGCCACCTCGGCCTGGCGCAGCAGCAGCCACCCGATGATCAGGTCGCCCAGTGAGAGCAGGAACCTGGTGGTGTTCAGCCCGACCTTGTAGACCTCCTCGGGCTTGTCCAGCGAGCCGAGCGCCCAGCCCGCCATGGTGTCGCCCATGGTCTTGACCTCGGCGGCGGCCTCGGCGAGCAGCTTGCGCTCCTCCTTGAGCCGGCCGTTGCCCGCCTCGGACCCGGCGAACTCGTTGATCTCGGCCAGCAGCGCGCCGATCGCGGCGCCCTGGTTGCGCAGGACCTTCCTGAAGAACAGGTCCTGGCCCTGGATCGCGGTCGTGCCCTCGTAGAGGGAGTCGATCTTGGCGTCGCGGATGTACTGCTCGATCGGGTAGTCCTGCAGGTAGCCGGAACCGCCGAGGGTCTGCAGGGAGCGGGAGAGCAGCTCGTACGACCGCTCGGACCCGACGCCCTTGACCACGGGCAGCAGCAGGTCGTTCATCGCCTGGGCGTGCCGGTCGTCGGGGTCGACGATCAGGGTGTCCTGGTAGGTGGCCGTGTAGAGCACCAGGGCGCGCATGCCCTCCACGTACGCCTTCTGCAACATCAGCTCGCGCCGCACGTCGGGGTGGTGGGTCACGGTCACCCGCGGCGCGGCCTTGTCGGTCATCCTGGCCAGGTCGGCGCCCTGGACGCGGGCCTTGGCGTACTCCAGGGCGTTGAGGTAGCCGGTGGAGAGCGTGGCGATGGCCTTGGTGCCGACCATCATGCGGGCGTGCTCGATGACCATGAACATCTGCTTGATGCCCTCGTGCACGTCGCCGACCAGCCAGCCGACCGCCGGGTGCTTGTCGCCGAAGGTCAGCTCGCAGGTCGTGGAGACCTTCAGGCCCATCTTCTTCTCGACGTTGGTGACGTAGACGCCGTTGCGCTCGCCGAGCTCACCGCTCTCAAGGTCCACGTGGTATTTCGGCACCAGGAACATCGACAGCCCCTTGGTGCCGGGACCGTGGCCCTCGGGGCGGGCCAGCACGAGGTGGAAGATGTTGTCGGCCATGTCGTGCTCGGCGCTGGTGATGAAGCGCTTGACGCCTTCGATGTGCCAGGTCCCGTCGGGCTGCCGCACCGCCTTCGTACGCCCGGCGCCCACGTCGGAGCCCGCGTCGGGCTCGGTGAGCACCATGGTGGCGCCCCAGTTGCGCTCGATGGCCAACTCGGCGAAGCGCTTCTGCTCCGGCGTGCCCACCTTCCACAGGGTGTAGGAGAAGTTGGGCCCGGCGGCGTACATGTACAACGCCGGGTTCGCGCCGAGCACCATCTCCGCCGTCGCCCAGGCCAGGCTCCGCGGGATCCCGGGCCCGCCCAGGTCGGGGGGCAGGTCGAGATGCGCCCAGCCGCCGTCGACCAGCGCCTTGAACGACTTCTTGAAGCCCGCGGGGACGGTGACGGAGCCGGTGGCCGGATCGAACACCGGCGGATTCCTGTCGCCCTCTTCGAAGGAGTCGGCCAGGACGCCGGTCGCGAGCCGGTTCATCTCGTCCAGGATGGTACGCGCGACATCCTCGTCCACTTCCGCGAACGGGCCTGTGCCGAGGATCTCGCTTCTCCCGAACACCTCGAAAAGGTTGAATTCCAGGTCACGCACGTTGCTCTTGTAGTGGCCCATGGGCGTTGATCTCCTTGAACCGAGACTTCTGTACTGGCGAGTAACCTTACTCTGAAATGCTACCCGCGGGTAACCCGCGCCATGCATGGCATGCTCGTCTCCATGGACGCCGAAGAACTCGCCGCAAAGTGGCGAGCGCGACTGGAATCGTGGGCGATTCCGGACGAGATCCTGGCCAAGGCCCCGGTGGATCCGTGGAGCCATTCGCCCGAGAGGTTCGGCACCCGCACGGACCGAGCGCTGAGCGAGCCCGACGACGGGCCGACCATGACGCGCTTGCTGGAGGCCCTTCCCGACAAGGGCACGCTGCTCGACGTGGGCTCAGGCCCTGGCGCAGCCTCGCTGCCGCTGCACGAGCGCATCGGCCACCTCTACGCGGTCGACACCTCGGCCGGCATGCTGGAGGGGCTGACAGGCAGGGCGGAGAAGCTGGGCGTGCCCGCCACGACGGTCGAGGGCCGCTGGCCCGACGTGGCCGAGCAGGTGCCGATGGCCGACGTGACCGTGGCCGCGCACGTGGTCTACAACGTGCCCGACCTGGCCGACTTCCTGCGCGCGCTCGACGCCAGGACGAAGGGGCGGGTGGTGCTGGAGTTGCCGAACCGCCATCCCATGAGCTGGATGACGCCGCTGTGGCAGCACTTCCACGGCGTGGACCGGCCGGTGCGGCCCATCGCGGAGGACTGCGTGGCGCTGGTCGCCGCCCTCGGATACGCCGTGCGGGTGGAGGAGCGGGAATCCCCGCTGGAACGTTTCACGACGGTGGAGGAGCTGGCCGCGAGCGCCTGCCGCCGGGTCTGCCTCGACCCCGCGCGGCTGGAGGAGGTGGCCGAGACGGCGATGGAGCTCGGCATGTGGCCGCTGCCCCGCGACCGCTGGGTCACCATCTGGTGGGAATGACCGCCCTGCCTGTGACGTTCACCTCAATGAGCTGAGAAGAGCTCCCGGACGAGACGCGCCGTACCCGGAAGGCCAAGACGACGCACGAAGTCAGTCTCGTCGCGAGGGAGTTGTCATCATGGCGTGGATCGTCCTAGTGCTGGCCGGCGTCTTCGAAGTCGTCATGGCCCTGTCACTCAAACTCAGCAACGGTTTCACCCATCTGTGGTGGGCCCTGTCGTTCCTGGTCACGGCCGTACTGAGCTTCGGCCTGCTCTCGTACGCGCTCAAGACCCTCGAGGTCGGCACCGCCTACGCCGTGTGGACTGGCGTCGGGGCGGCGGGCACCGCCATCCTCGGCATGGCCGCCATGGGCGACGAGGTGTCGCCTGCCCGGCTCATCTCCATCGGCCTGATCCTGGCCGGGGTCATCGGGCTGCGAACACTGGCTTGACGTCTTAGGTGGTGTCGGGTTGGGTGACCCCATGATCGAAATTCATGCTGTCACCATTGACGCCGCCGACCCGTACGAGATCGCCAGCTGGTGGAGCAAGGCCACCGGACTGCCGCTGGGCGAGGGGGACGAGCCGGGCGACGACGAGATCATGCTGCGTACCAAGCAGGACCCGTTCCTGCTGTTCATCCGCGTGCCGGAGGGCAAGACCGTCAAGAACCGGATCCACCTCGACGTCAACGGGACCGAGGGCAGGACTCGTAACCAGGAGGTCGAGCGGCTGACCGAGCTCGGCGCGACCGTCTTCGACGACCGCCGCCAGCCCGACGGCACCGGCTGGGTCACCATGCTCGACCCCGAGGGCAACGAGTTCTGCGTCTGCAGGAGTCCTGAGGAGAAGGGGCTTCAGAGCTGAGGTCACTGGCCGGATCGTGCTCGTCCCTGCATCGTCAGCGTCACGACCGCGGCGATCAGGTAGACGAGCGCGCCGTGCCACAGGGCGTCCACGGCTGAGCCGAAGACTCCCTCGCCGTCCAGCACGAGCTGTACCGGATAGTCCAGCACGGCCGTGATGCCGGCGGGCAGGAGCGCGAACTTCCACGGGTGCTTGAGCGACCAGAGGCGGGCCTGGCGGGTCACGCGGTCGCCCTCGTGCGGCTTGGCGACCGCGCCGATCGCGGCGATCAGGGCGAACAGGCTGACGCCCAGGCCCAGCGCCCACACCAGGTCGGCGCCGCCCGTGAGCAGGCCCACGCCGAAGCCGGCGGCGGCCACGACACCGCCGCCCAGGGCGGCGGTCTTCCAAGGGGCGCCACGGAGCGCGGCGCCCGACAGCGATACCTCGTCGCGTCGACTGATTTCGTTCATGTCCTCATGGTGTCTTTCGTCCCACCCTGGGGGCATCGGGGATGGACCCTGAGCTGTCCCTGACATGATTCCGGACATGAGTGATTTCGCGATTGCGCAGCTCGGCCGGGATGAAGGGGCACGACTGCGGGAGGTGCGGCTGCGCGCCCTGGGAGATTCGCCGGACGCGTTCGGGTCCTCGTACGAGCGCGAGGTCGAGTTCACCCCCGAAAAATGGACGGAAAGACTGGAAAATCCGGACTCGCGCTGGTGGGTGGCCACCCGCGACGGCGCCGACATCGGCCTGGTGTGCATGATGCTGGAGGAGCGCCGGCCCGCGCACCTGCTGTCCATGTGGGTCGCGCCCGAGGCCAGGGGCCTGGGTGCGGGCTCCCGGCTGGTCGACGCGGCCGTGGAGTGGGCCAGGGACGCCGGCGCGGAGGAGGCCGGCCTCTGGGCCGTGGACCGGAACCACGCCGCCCGCGCCCTCTACGCCCGCAAGGGCTTCACCCCCAGCGGCAAGGTCATGGCCCTGCCCTCCAACCCGGCCCTGATGGAGTCGCACTACGTGCTGTCGCTGATCTTCCGCAGGGCCCGTAAGGAGGACGTCCCCGCCATCGTGGCGATGCTGGCCGACGACCTCCTGGGTGCCCGGAGGGAGGGCGACCCGGGCGACGAGCGCTACCTGGCGGCCTTCGAGCGCATCGACACCAACCCGGCCGACGAGCTGATCGTGGCCGAGCAGGACGGCAAGGTGGTGGGGACGATGCAGCTCACGTACCTGGCCGGGCTGTCGCGGCTGGGCGCCGAGCGGTGCCTGATCGAGGCCGTCAGGGTCGGCGCCTCGACCAGGGGCCAGGGGCTGGGCCGCAAGATGATCATGTGGGCGATCGACCGGGCGCGGGCGCGCGGCTGCGCGATGGTGCAGCTCACCTCCGACAAGTCACGTACGGACGCGCACCGCTTCTACGACTCCCTCGGCTTCGCGGACTCGCACGTGGGCTACAAGCTCACGCTGGGGTGAGCTCGACCAGGTTGTCGTGGAACCCGGCCCCCCTGCCCATGTCCGCGTCCCGCTCGGCCACGACGGCGTTCGGATTGGCGCCGCCGGGGCTGAGCTTGGGCCAGCGGCCCTTCGTCGAGGCCACCACCCCGGCCGCCACCCGGTCGCTGATCTCCACGTCCGCCAGGAACTCGCCGCCGTCGTTGTGCACGCGTACCCGCTGACCGCTCAGCAGCCCGCGCGCGGCCGCGTCGGCCGGGTTGACCAGCACCACGGGATCCTTGGCCCGGCGCAACAACTCCGGGTTGTTGCCGAACGTCGTGTTGAGGAACATGTGCGAGGCGGGCGTCACCAGCGTCAGCGGGTACGCCGAGCGCTCCGCGGTGGCCGTGTGCGGGGGCACGTACGCCTTGCCCGCCGACGGGAACCGCAGCCTGCCTGAGCGCGTCGGAAAGCCTTCGGCGAACGGCGCGAACGGCTGGGGGTAGTTCATCCTCATCCAGCCCTCCTTGCGCAGCCTGTCCAGCGAGATGCCCTCCACCGACGGATGCCCGCTCTCCAGGAGTTGCCCGGCCAGTTCGAGGTCCGAGTCGTACAACGACGGCTCCGTCATCCCCATGTGCGCCGCCAGCCGGCGGAACGTCTCCGTCGTGGACAGGCACTCGCCGGGAGGCTGCACGGCCTGCTCGTTCCACAGCAGGTACATGTGGCCGTAGCCGGCGTGCAGGTCGTGGTGCTCGGTCTGCATGGTGGCGGGCAGCACGATGTCGGCGTAGTCCACGGTGTCGGTCGGGAACTGCTCCATGACCACCGTGAACAGGTCCTCGCGGGCCAGCCCGCGCCTGATGGCGTTGGCGTCGGGGGAGGAGCCTGCCGGGTTGGCCGCGTACACCCACAGGCACTTCACCGAGTCGAGCTGCGAGGCCAGCTTGGTCATGGTCAGCGTGCGCACCGGCTTGTCCAGCAGGTCGTCGCGCCTGTCGACGTTGAGGTTCACGTGGTCGCTGGTGGAGAAGGCGACGCCGCCGCCGGGGTGGCGCCAGTCACCGGTGACGCCGGGGATCGCGGCGATCGTGCGCAGCGCGGTGCCGCCGCCCGCGTGCCGCTGGAGTCCGTGCGTGGCGCGCAGGCCGGTCGGGCGGGTGTGGGCGAGCCTCATCCCCAGCCTGTGGACGGCCTCGGCGGGAAGCCCGGTGATCTCGGCCACTTTTTCCACCGGGTGACGCAGGATCTCCTCGCGGAACTCCTCCCAGCCCTCGGTGTGCTCGGCCAGGAACTCCTCGTCCTGGGCGTTCTCCGCCAGCACGACGTTGAGCAGGCCCAGCGCGAGGGCCGCGTCGGTGCCCGGCCTGATCGGCAGGTGCTCGTCGGCCTGGTCGGCCGTCCTGGTGCGGATCGGGTCGATGGCGACGATGTGGGCGCCGTTCGCCCGCGCGTCCTGGATGAACTTCCACAGGTGGTGGCCGCTGGTCAGCGTGTTCGTGCCCCAGAGCAGAATGAGCTTGGACTGGGCGAAGTTCTCCGGGTCCATGCCGGAGGCGAGGCCGAGCGTGCGGCGCAGACCGGCGTTGCCGGCTCCGGAGCAGATGTTGAGCCAGTGCTTGGAGGCGCCCAGCAGGTTCCAGAATCGCCGCCCGGCCACGCCCTCGCAGCCCTGCAGGTAACCGAGGGACCCGGTGCCCAGGTAGGGCCAGATGGCCTCGCCGCCGTGCTCCTCGACGATGCCGCGCAGCCGTACGGAGATCTCGTCGAGCGCCTCCTCCCAGGTGATGCGCTCGAACTGGCCGGAGCCCTTCGGCCCGACGCGGCGCAGCGGGTACAGGAGGCGATCGTCCGCCCGCGTGTGCTCCAGGTAGCGGTTGACCTTCACGCAGAGCGCGCCCCTGGTGTAGGGCTGGTCGGGGTTGCCCCGCATCTTGACGGCTTCGCCGTTCTCCACGGTGACCACCCAGGAGCAGGTATCAGGGCAATCTAGTGGACATGCCCCCAAAACCCTCAATTCACCCGACATAGGACACAGCCTACGTCCTGGGGCGGTCATGAATTCGGAGATGAAGGGTGGGAACTCCAGTGTGTAGTCTGCCCCGTGCGACGACTGCGGGGACGATTGACGACACTGGAGGTCTGAGATCGTACGGTCCGGCACGGGAAGGTGCAGAATCGCTCTCGGTGGCCGATATCAGGGAACGAGATGACACGGAGGACCTCTCGGAGGGGGATCCAGCCGTGGTTGAGTCACGCCCGGAAAACGACGTCTACGTAGTGGAACCGCTGCTGCCCCAGCGCCTTCGCCGCCCCTCCGACCTTCTGCGCTTCATCGCCACGCTGCTCGTGCTCGGCGCGGTCACCCTGCTCGCCCTGGTCGCCAAGCAGACGCTGATCGGGCTTGAGGCCGACGTCAAGGAGGGTGCGGAGCTCGTACCGCTGCTGAGTAGGATCGCCGCGTTCCTGGGCGGCGCGGCCGTGCTCATCGTGCCCGTGGCCTTCGCCGTCGAACGCGTGTTCCACCGCGACGGGCTGCGGGTCGCAGAAGGACTGATCGCCGCGATTGTCGGCATGGCCGGATCGTTCCTGCTCGGGCAGTGGCTCGTCGCCGGCAACGCCGACGACCTGCGCGTGCTGCTCACCGGCGACAGGACGATCGAGCCGCTCAACACGCTGCTCACCTCGGTGATCGCCTACGCCACCGCCGTCCGCATCTCCCGCCGCCCCACCTGGCGGATGCTGATGTGGACCACCGTCGCGCTCTACATCCTGGCCTTCTTCTCCGGCCGGCAGATCACCATCCCGAGCGCCATCGTCACGGTGCTGGTCGGCATGGCCATCGGCTACGCCACCCTCTACGGCGTCGGCAGCCCCAACACCAGACCCCCGGGCAGCGCCGTGCTGGCCGCCCTGCGCAAACTGTCGTTCTCGCCGGTCTCCGCCCGCCGCATCGAGGACGACCACCAGGGCAGCCGCCGCTACGCCGTGGGCCTCAAGGACGGCTCCAGCCTCGACGTCACCGTGCTCGACCGGGACCGGCAGGTGGCCGGGCTCGCCTACCGGCTCTGGCGGCGCTTCAGGCTCAACTCCGAGACCAGGCGCAAGGCCATCAGGTCGCTGCGGGCCGAGCTCGAACGCGAGGCGCTCATGGCGTACGCCGCCCAGGCGGCCGGCGCCAGCACGCCCCGCCTGATCGGCACCAGCGAGATCGGCACCGAGGCCGCGCTGCTCGCCTACGAGCACATCGACACGCGCCCGCTCGACGAGGTGCCCGACGCCGAGATCGACGACGAACTGCTCGCCCAGATCTGGGAGCAGATCGAGCTGCTGCAGATCCAGCGCCTGGCGCACCGGCGGCTCACCGGCGACAGCATCCACCTCGACCGGTCGGGCCGCGTCGTGCTCACCGACGCGCGCAGCGGCGAGGTCGCCGCCGGAGACCTGCTCCTGCGGCTCGACGTCGCCCAGCTCCTCACCTACCTGGCGCTGCGCGTGGGCCCCGAGCGTTCCGTCCGCGCCGCGGCCAACGTGATGGGCCCCGACGCGCTGGCCGCCGCCATGCCGCTGCTCCAGCAGATCGCGCTGACCAGGGAGACCCGCTCGGCGCTGGCCAAGGCCAAGAACGTGCTGCCGGGCATCCGCGAGCACATCGTCGCGCTCAAGCCGCAGGGCAAGGTCGAGGAGATCCGCCTCGAACGGTTCCGCCCCCGCACCCTGATCACGATCATCGGCAGCGCCATCGCGGCCTACATCGTGCTCTCCCAGCTCAGCCAGGTGAACGTCTACCAGGTGATCACCACGGCCAACTGGGCCTGGTCGGGGCTGGCGCTGCTGGCCTCGTTCACCAGCTTCGTGGCCGCCGCGCTCATGTTGCGCGGGTTCGTCCCCGAGCGGCTGCCGCTCTGGCGTACGGTGCTGGTGCAGTTCGCGGCCTCGTTCGTCAAGCTCGTCGCGCCCGCTGCGGTCGGCGGCGTCGCGATCAACACC
>NZ_JBHSPA010000136.1:0-4003 GCF_042656245.1 Nonomuraea insulae | reverse complement strand
CGCGCTCGCCGTACGCGCTGCTGGGCGGTCTGCGGTCGGCGGCGTCGCGATCAACACCCGCTACCTGCAGAAACGCGGCATCTCACCGGCCAGCGCGGTGGCCAGCGTGGGCGCCTCACAGCTCATCATGCTGGTCTTCCACATCATGCTGCTGGCGCTGTTCGCCTACATCACCGGCTCCACCACGCCCACCTCGTTCACGCCGTCGCGCGGGCTCGTCCTGGTGCTGCTCGGGGTCGCGGTGCTGGTCGTGGCGGTGCTCGGCGTGCCGCCGCTGCGCCGCCTGGTGACCTCGCGGCTGCGCAAGCTGTTCTCGAACGTGCTGCCGCGGCTGCTCGACGTGCTCCAGTCGCCGCGCAAGATGGTCGAGGCGTGCGTGGGCACACTCATGATCACGATCGCGTTCGTGGTGTGCCTCGACGCCTGTGTGGCCGCGTTCGGCGGCGAGCTCAGCTTCACCGCCGTCGCGGTCGTCTTCCTCACGGCCAACGCGATCGGCTCCGCCGCGCCCACACCCGGAGGTCTGGGCGCGGTCGAAGTCGCACTCGTGGGCGGCCTGACGGTGGCGGGCCTGCCCGCCGAACTGGCCACCTCGGCCGTGCTGCTGCACCGGCTGCTCACGTTCTGGCTGCCGGTGCTGCCGGGCTGGGCCTCCTTCACCTACCTGCAGCGGCACGAGTCCCTATGATCTTGTCGATCTCCTGCAATTCGTCCTGCGTGAACTCCGGGCCGTCCACGCAGGCCACGTTGTCCTCCAGCTGCCTGACACTGCTGGCGCCGATCAGCACGCTCGTCACCCGCGAATCCCTCAGCGTCCACGACAGCGCCATCTGAGCCAGCGTCTGCCCCCTGGTCCTGGCGAGCTCGTTGAGGCCACGGGCCAGGTCCCGGTCGATCGCGTCGGCGTTGAGGAACCTGCTGGTGGCCGCCCGCGAGTCGGTCGGCACCCCGTCGAGGTAGCGGTCGGTCAGCAGCCCCTGCGCCAGCGGCGAGTACACGATGCAGCCCATCCCCGCCTCCTCCACGGCGTCCAGCAGCCCGTCCTCGATCCACCGGTTGATCATGGAGTAGGACGGCTGGTGGATGAGCAGCGGGGTGCCCAGCTCACGCATGATCCGCGCGGCCTGGGCGGTCTGCTCGGCCGAGTAGTTGGAGATGCCCGCGTACAACGCCTTGCCCGAGCGCACCGCCCGGTCCAGCGCGCCCATGGTCTCCTCCAGCGGCGTCTCAGGGTCGGGACGGTGGCTGTAGAAGATGTCCACGTAGTCGAGGCCCATGCGCCGCAGCGACTGGTCGAGGCTGGCCAGCACGTATTTCCGCGAACCCCACTCGCCGTACGGGCCGGGCCACATGTCGTAGCCGGCCTTGGAGGAGATGATCAGCTCATCCCGGTACGGGACGAAGTCGTCGCGGAAAATCCTGCCGAAGTTCTCCTCCGCCGACCCGTACGGCACCCCGTAGTTGTTGGCCAGGTCGAAATGCGTCACCCCGAGGTCGAACGCCCGCCGCAGGATCGCCCGCGAGCCGTCGATCGGCCGGTTGTCGCCGAAGTTGTGCCACAACCCCAGCGAGACCGCCGGCAACTTGAGCCCGCTGCGCCCGCTGCGGTTGTACGGCTGACGCTCGTAGCGTCCTTCATCGGCCTGATATGTCATGACGTGCCTTTCTCAATGATCCAGGACAGCGCGAACGCCTCTTCCCGCCACGCGTCGTAACGTCCGCTGCGTCCGCCGTGCCCCGCGCCCATTTCCGTCTTCAGCAGGAACGGCCCGCCGCTCGCGATCGCCCTGAGCCGGGCGATCCACTTCGCCGGCTCGTGGTACAGCACGCGCGTGTCGTTCAGGCTCGTGATCGCCAGAATCGGCGGGTACGGCCTGCCGTCCACGTTCTCGTACGGTGTGTACCCCTTCATGTAGGCGTACACGTCGGCATTATGCAGCGGGTCGCCCCACTCGTCCCATTCGATCACGGTCAGCGGGAGCGATGGGTCGAGGATCGTGTTCAACGCGTCCACGAACGGCACCTCGGCCACCACGCCCGCGAACTGCTCCGGCGCCAGGTTCGTCACCGCGCCCATCAGCAGCCCGCCCGCCGAGCCGCCCCTGGCGATGATCCGCTCGCTCCAGCCGGTCGCCTTCATGTGCCTGGCCGCGTCCACGAAGTCGGTGAAGGTGTTGCGCTTCCTGGTGAGCTTGCCCTCCTCGTACCAGCGGCGGCCCATCTCACCGCCGCCCCGCACGTGCGCGACCGCGAAGACGAACCCGCGATCGAGCAGCGACAACCTCGCGACGGAGAAACCGGGGTCGATGGAGGTCTCGTAGCTGCCGTACCCGTACAGGACCATCGGGGCGGGTCTGCCGGTGTCCTTGCGCTTGACGATGGAGATGGGGATCTTCGTGCCGTCCTCGGCCGTGGCCCACTCGCGGAACTGCTCGTAGTCGTCCGCGTCGTAGCCGCCCAGCACGGGCCGCTGCTTGAGCAGGATCAGCTCGTGGGTGTCCAGCTCGTAGTCGTACACGCTCGGCGGGGTCACCATGCTCGTGTACGCCAGCCGCAGCCGCGTCGTCGTGAACTCGGGGTTGCCGGCGGGGCCGACGTCGTACAGGGGCTCGGGGAAGTCGATCTCGTACGCGTTCCGCTCCGACGCCTCGACCCGCTCGCGCCAGGTCTCCCCGGCCGCGCCGTACGGGAGCACGCGCAGCCCGGTCAGCCCGTCACGGCGGAAGTGCACCACGGCGTGGTCGGAGAACGCGTCGATCTCCAGGAGCCTGGTGTCCTCGCGGTGCCGGATCAGCGGCGTCCACGTGCCGGGGTCGTCGAGCGGGGCGGTGGCCAGCTCGAAGTTCTCGGCGTTCTCGTTGTGGAGCACGTAGAAGAAGTCGCCCGCGTGCTCGACGCCGTACTCGACACCGGTCGTCCTGGGACGGACGATCGTGAACTCACCGGTGGGGTCGGTGGCATCGAGGATCCGCACCTCGCTGGTGATCTTGCTTCCGGCGCCCAGCAGCAGGTACTTCTCGCTGCGGGTCAGCCCGATGCCCACCCAGTAACGCTCGTCGCTCTCCTCGTAGACCAGCACGTCCTCCTGGGTGCCCAGGGTGTGCCGGTAAACCTGGTACGGGCGCCAGGCATCGTCGACGCGCGTGTAGAAGAACGTCGAGCCGTCGGCCGACCAGGAGCCACCGTAGAAGATGTCGGCGATCTCGTCGGCGAGGATCTCGCCCGTCTCGAGGTTCTTGAACTTGAGCGTGAACCGCTCGTCGCCCTTGTAGTCGGTCGAGAACGCCAGCATCGTGCCGTCGGGGGTGACGGCGCTGGTGCCGACCGAGAAGAACGGGCTGTCGCCGGCGAGCTCGTTGCCGTCGAGGATCACCTGTTCGCGGTCGAGCCGCACGCCCGGGGTGATCACCGGGGGCGTGTCGCCGTCCGCGGGGACCCGGCAGGAGACCGCGTACTGCTTGCCTTCCTCGGTGCGGGTGAAGTACCACCACGCGCCCTTGCGGCCGGGCACCGACAGGTCGGTTTCCTGGGTGCGGCCCTTGATCTCTTGGAACACCTGTTCTTGGAGGTCGGAGAGGTGAGCTGTCTCCTGTTTGAGAAAGTCGTTCTCCGCCTCCAGATAGGCGGTGGTGTCTGGATCTTCCTTGTTGCTCAGCCAGGCGTACTCGTCGATGACGGTGTCGCCGTGATGGGTGCGCTCCGTAGGGATCTTCTTCGCCACTGGCGGCGTGTTGCTGCTCACGTGGGGAGTCTATGTTCGGCCGTGATCGTTCTGTTGCCGGAGAACGCGCGGAACCGGCCCGAGGGGTCAGGAGCGCTGCTAATCTTTAGAAGCCGACGAGGTGCGGCGCAACCCTCCTTCTTCACTCTGGTGACTTTGGTGTGGGTGTGTCGGGCTTGTCGGTAATCCCTTCTGGCTCGCCGGTTCGGAGATCCGTTCGCTGAACGGTCTGAGGGCTGGTAAGTTAGAGGGGTTGTCTCCGAAAGGGGACAGGGATTAATT
>NZ_JBHSPA010000135.1:151529-185158 GCF_042656245.1 Nonomuraea insulae | reverse complement strand
CTCTGCGCCGATGGTACTGCACTCGGGAGGGTGTGGGAGAGTAGGTCACCGCCGGACAATCTTTATGAAAGGGCCCCGACGCCATAGTGCGTCGGGCCCCTTTTTTGCGTGCAACGAGGGCCACCCCCAGCAGCCGGGATGGCCCTCTCTTGCGTTCGGGGACCGGAGAGGTCAGGCGCGTTGCCACAGGGCAGGGACGCTGGGTGGTTCCCAGCCCGCCTGTGACTGGTGCCCCTGCAGGCACCGGTACGACGCGCCTCCATATGTGACCTGGTCACCCGCCTGGTAGGTCACCCCAACCTTCCAGGTGCCGCCGCCCGGAGGCGGGCTTGTCGGTGGGTCCGTGGGCGGTACGCCCTGGACGTTGAGTACGAAGTCAAACGTGGCCTCCCTGCCCGTCCCCACAGTGCGGACGGTCATGAGGAGACGGGGGTCGAAGAGGGTGTCGGTGTTGTTGCGGGGTTCTCCCGGGAAGTAGAGCTGGGTCGTCAGGATCGGCCGGCCGGGGGCCTGCGCCTTGACGTGGATGTGCCGCGTACGGCCTGGGTAGAGGCCGGGAACGACGGTGGTGAGCTTGAAGGCACCCTGGGCGTTGGTGTACTGGTGGCCCCTGAAGTTGTAGGTGACGTTGTCGTACGCGCCGTTCCTGTCCGCCTGCCAGAAGTCCAGCAGCACGTTGGCCAGAGGCTGGCAGGCCAGGCCGAAGACGTAGCCGCTGACCGTCAGCGCCGTTCCCATACCGGGAAGGACCGCGCGTCGCGGGGAGTTCGGCTTGAAGTACGGGCCCTCCATCTGCTCGGGCGTGGGGTCGTCGCCGTCGTCGCAGTAAGGGGTGGGCGTGAGCGGTCCGCCGCTCCCGGCCGCGTTCCGAGCGAGGGCCGGGGCCTGTCCGATCAGGAACGGAACCGGTGTCGCTATGAGAGCCGCCTTGAACAGCGTCTTTCTGCTGATGCCGCCCTGCTTGTCCGCGCGAGTGTTCTCGCCTTCCACGATGTGCCTCCTCGAGAGGGCCTGCCGGGGGGTGGGGCAGGCTGTTTCCCAAGGTGGCATCGCGGGCGCCGGCGTGAGTACCCTCCACTTTTCTATATGGTCCGCAATATGTTCGCCCCGGAGACGGATCACCACCGGGGGTCAGTAGGGTTGAGGGGTGGATTATCGTGCGGTAGAACGCGCGATCCTGGATCGTGGCGTCGAGTGGCAATTCGAGCCGACGCTCGATCGGATCGCGGCCCTTCTTGACCTGCTCGGCTCGCCGCAGCGGGCGTACCCGGTCATACACATCGCCGGCACCAACGGCAAGACCAGCACGGCGCGGCTGACCGAGGCGCTGCTCATGGAGCGCAACCTGCGGGTGGGGCGGTTCACCAGCCCGCACCTGGTGTCGATGCGCGAGCGGATCACCGTGGACGGGGAGCCGCTGAGCGAGGAGCGGTTCGCCCAGGTCTATGAGGAGATCATCCCCTACGTCGAGATGACCGACACGCAGGGGAGGCGCATCTCGTTCTTCGAGCTTCTGACGGCCATGGCGTTCGCGGCGTTCGCCGACACCCCGGTCGACGTCGCCGTCATCGAGACCGGCATGGGCGGTTCCTGGGACGCGACGAACGTGGCGGACGGGACTGTTGCGGTGATCACGCCCATCTCGCTTGACCATACCGATCGGCTCGGACCCGACATTCCGAGCATCGCCTCGGAGAAGGCGGGCATCATCAAGCCCGGCGCCACCGCCGTGCTCGCCCAGCAGGAGCTGGCCGGCGCCGAGGTGCTCATGCGGCGCGCGGCCGAGGTCGGCGCGGTCGTCGCGCGTGAGGGGCTGGAGTTCGGGGTGCTGAGCCGCGAGGTGGCGCTGGGCGGGCAACTGCTCACGCTGCGCGGGCTCAAGGGCGTCTACGACGAGGTCTTCCTGCCGCTGTACGGCGCTCATCAGGCGGGCAACGCGGTCTGCGCGCTGGCCGCCGTCGAGCTGCTGACCGGGGGCGACGACCCGCTGGACGTCGAGCTCGTACGCCAGGCGTTCGCGCAGGCGTCCTCGCCGGGGCGGATGGAGGTCATGCGGCGCACCCCGACGGTGGTGATCGACGCCGCGCACAACCCGGGCGGCATGCAGGCGAGCCTGGACGGGCTGCACGAGGCGTTCGACTTCGCCAAGGTGATCGGCGTCCTGGCCGTCGCGCGCGACAAGGACGTCGAGGCGCTGCTGGAGCTGCTGGAGCCGGTCCTCGACCAGATCATCGTCACGCGGAACTCCTCGCCCAGGTCCCTGGCGCCCCAGGAGCTCGCGTCTCTGGCCGAGCCGATCTTCGGTGAGGACCGCGTCCACGTCGTAGATCGGCTCGACGACGCCATCGACCAGGGGATCGGCATCGCCGACGCCGAGGGCGAGTTCAGCGGCACGGGCGTGTTGATCACCGGTTCGGTGATCACGGCGGGCGACGCGCGCAGGCTACTCAAGGCGGATGATGCAGGATGAACTTTGAGGTCACGCCCGGCATGCGCAGGCTGGGCTCCACCGTGCTCGGCATGGAGGCCATCGTGGCGGCGCTCGTTACGCCCGTGGCGATCAGCGTGGGCGGGGTCACCCCCGGGCTGGCCGTGACCGTCGGCATCGGTCTCGGCGTGCTGTGCGTGGTCGTCGCGGGCCTGCTCAAGAGGCCTTTCGGCTATGTCGCCGGCAGCGTCGTACAGGTGCTGGCGATCTGCACGGGCTTCGTCGTACCGACCATGTTCTTCCTCGGCGCGATCTTCGCGGCGCTGTGGATCACGGCGATTATCGTCGCTCGCCGTGTCGAGGGCGCTACTTCCCGCTAAAGTCGGCCAACATGGCCGTCCCCCCTAGCAAGCGGCCGCCATATCTGGCGCGCCTCAGACACCTATGGTCGCTCGACACACTGCTCGGGCTGCTCGTCGCGACGTCGCTGCCCCTGGCGGTCGTCTCGATCCCCAACACGCTCTCCGTCGTCGCCCGGCTGCTGCCCGGCGAGCTCAACCAGGCGGGGCTCATGCGGACGCACGGGCTCGCCCTGCCCGCCCTGATGCTGACCGTCCCGCTCGCCGCGGCTCTTCTGCGGCGGGTGCCGGTGGCGGTGCTGCTGCTCGTCGGGCTGGCGCTGGTGGCGGTGTCCGAGGCCGCGGGTGGGTACGCGGGCTCCGAACTCCTCGTCGGCGCGGTGCGTGTGGTGCGCGGCGTCGGGGCCGGGGTGATCCTGTCCGCCACGCTGGCGGGCGTCTGGGATCGCGCGCCGGTTCTGCGGGCCCTGTGGGTGGGGGTGTTCGGGCTGAGCCTGCTCACCGCGCAGGCGCTGGCGTTGTGGCCGCTCGATGAGGTGATGAGCTGGCGGGTCACGTTGCAGCCGTACCCGCTGGTGACAGGGGTGGCGCTGGGGCTGGCGGCCATTCACCTGATCGGGTGGATGTCGCTCGGGCGGCAGGCCGAGTCCGTTCCCGAGGGCAGGGAACGCGGCCGGCTGCTGCTGGCGCTCGGGCCCGCGGCGGGCATCGCGGTCGTCGCGATCAGCACGGCTTCCGAGGGCTGGCGGGCCGGGCCGGTGATCCTGCTGGCGGTGGTGGCGGTCGTGGGGCTGCTGGCGCTGGCCTCGATCGGGAGCGGCGAGAGCAGGACGCTGGCGTACACGATGGTGGCGGTCGGCGTGGTGCTGCTGCCCAGCGCCGCTCAGGTGACGCTGGTGGAGATGGGCGGTCTCGGCGGGCCCGGGCTGCTGGGGTTGTGGGTGCCGTATGGGGTGGCGGGGCTGCTCGCGGTCGCGGCCTCCGTGGTGGTGCGTTTGTTCGCCGGGGGTCTGCGGCGCTGGCTCGTGCCCCTGGGGCTGGTGGCGATGGTGGTCGGGCTCTGTTCCGTACGGCTCGTGGTGCCGTCGGCCGACGGGATGGTGCTGGCGGTGCCGTTCAGCCTGCTCGCTGTGGGGGCGGCGGTGGCGATGACGGCGGCGTCGCAGCAGGTCGGGATAGGGGCGGCGGCGTTCGGGCTGTCGCTGTGCGCGGCCGGGGTGCTGGCGGGCTTCCTGCTCGGCGCCGGGGTGCAGATGGCGATGCTGGACGGAGTGCGCTCCGCTCAGGAGCTCATTGACAGCTTCGTGGGGGCGCTGCACTGGTGGGCGCTGATCGGCGGGTTCCTGGTGGTGGCGATCATCCTGCTGGCCGCCGTGATGGCTCGGCGTCCGGTGAAGGACGCCCCGAGTGACGAACCCGGGCAGGTTCCGTGCGCGGGGCCGCCCGTTCCCGCGGACGTGCTGCTCGTACGCGCGCCGGACGACGAGGAGCCGCCCACTCAGGCGATTTCTCGGGTGGTGCTGCCCGTGTCGGCCAAGGGAGCCTTCGACGAGGCTGACGAGGCTGACGAGGCTGACGAGGCTGACGAGGCTGACGAGGCTGACGAGGCCGACGGTGACGACGAAGGGCGGGAGGAGGATGGTTCGTCTCCTGCCGTGCCGCCTCAGGGGCATTCGCCCGAGGACACCGTTTCCTCATAGGCCGTACTGGAACGTTCCTCATGTCTTCCCTCGCGGGGCGGCTTTGCTTATGGAAGCGAGGGGTGTAGGCGGGGGACGGTAAGCTGAGGGCCCTGCTATGGCGAGGCGTGGGCGCGTTTGCCCCCGCGAAGCGTTCTCGCGGCCAGGCCGAGTGCCTGCTGCGACCCCATTCTGTTCGAAGGAGAACTCCAAGTGTCCGAGCGCACTCTTGTCCTGATCAAGCCCGACGGGGTTAAGCGTGGCCTCATCGGTGACGTGATCGCTCGTGTAGAGCGCAAGGGCCTCAAGGTCGTGGCGATGGATCTTCGCACCCTCGACGCCGACACCGCCAAGGCGCACTACGCCGAGCACTCCGAGCGGCCGTTCTTCGGTGAGCTCGTCGAGTTCATCACCTCGGGGCCGCTCGTCGCCCTGGTTCTCGAGGGGCCGCGCGCCGTCGAGGCCTTCCGCGCGCTGGCCGGCGCCACCGACCCGGTCAAGTCGGCTCCCGGCACGATCCGCGGCGACCACGCCCTCGAGATCTCCGAGAACATCGTCCACGGCTCCGACGCGCCCGAGTCGGCCGCCAGGGAGATCAAGATCTTCTTCCCGGACCGGTTCTAGCCTCCTTTCCGCACATTTCTCCCCTTCTTGCCGCTCCGAAGTGCGGTGGCGTAGGGGAATCTCGATGATGTGCGGGGAATGGCGGTGCTTTTCAAGCCCGCGTAGCTTCGGCTGCGCGGGCTTTTCTGTCGGCCGTTCCCCGTATATTTCTCGAACCGCCGATGGTGTGGGCGGGCAGAATTTTGTCGGGGGTTTACCGTAGGGTTTCTCGGTGTTGGACGTTGGATCGCTCCAGTGCGCGATCGGATGTTGTGGTGCAATCCGGGCAAAATTGCGGTTGAGGTAGGGGCAGTAGATTTTTGAGGGACGCGATGGCTCATTACGCCCATCGGTGGGTACGTCACGTTACGATTCGAATTCAATCCGTAGTCATTCGCCAACGACGTTACGGAGGGCTCCGTTTCCCATGGGCAGCAAGCTCGCGTTCCTCGGCCGTGACATGGCGGTCGACCTGGGCACCGCCAACACGTTGGTATACGTGCGCGGCCGCGGCATCGTGCTCAATGAGCCGTCCGTCGTCGCGATCAACACGTCGACCGGCAAAATTGTGGCGGTCGGTATAGAAGCCAAGCGGATGATCGGTCGTACGCCTGGCAACATCATCGCGGTACGTCCACTCAAAGACGGCGTGATCGCGGATTTCGACATCACCGAACGAATGTTGCGATATTTCATCCAAAGGGTGCACCGGCGACGGCATTTCGCCAAGCCGCGCATCATCATCGCGGTGCCCAGCGGCATCACCAGCGTTGAGCAGCGGGCGGTGAAAGAGGCCGGATACCAGGCGGGTGCCAGGAAGGTCTACATCGTCGAGGAGCCCATGGCCGCCGCCATCGGGGCCGGGCTGCCGGTGCACGAGCCGACCGGAAACATGGTGGTCGACATCGGCGGCGGCACCACCGAGGTGGCGATCATCTCCATGGGTGGCGTGGTCACCAGCCAGTCGATCAGGATCGGCGGCGACGAGCTCGACCAGGCGGTGATCACCTTCGCCAAGAAGGAGTTCTCGCTGATGCTGGGCGAGCGCACCGCCGAGGAGATCAAGATCGCCATCGGCTCGGCGTGCGCGTTCGGCGAGGAGTCGCACGCGGAGGTGCGTGGGCGCGACCTGGTCAGCGGGTTGCCCAAGACCATCATCGTGTCGAGCGAGGAGATCAGGAAGGCCACCGAGGAGCCGGTCAACGCGATCGTCGACGCGGTGAAGACCACACTCGACAAGTGCCCGCCCGAGCTGGCCGGCGACATCATGGACCGCGGCATCGCGCTCACCGGCGGGGGCGCCCTGCTCAAGGGGCTCGGCGAGCGGGTCAAGGCCGAGACCGGGATGCCGGTGCACCTGGTCGACAACGCGCTCGACTCGGTCGCCGTCGGCTCCGGCAAGTGCGCTGAGGAGTTCGAGGCCCTTCAGCAGGTCCTGGTGCCGGAGTCGCGACACTGATGAGAGACTCACGCCGTGCCCGGCTGATCCTGGGAGCGCTGCTGACGGCGGCCCTGTTGATCCTGACCGTCGACCACCGCACCGGCGACAGCTCGCCGTTGCGGCCGCTGCGGGCGGCCGGGGCCTACCTGTTCGGCACGGTGGAGCAGTTCGGCGGCGGGATGGTGCGGCCCGTGGGCGGGTTCGTGCACGCCATCCTGACCGCCCCGGCGGCCAAGGAGCGCATCGAGGCGCTCAAGAAGGAGAACGCCAGGCTGCGCACCGGTCTGCTGGCCGGCAAGCTCGACGCCGGTCGCGCCAAGGAGCTCAAGCAGCTGCTCGGGCTGACCGGGACCGGGGGATACAAGGTGGTCCCCGGCAACGTGGTCGCCAGGCGCGGCCGGCCCGGATTCGAGGACGCGGTGCAGATCGACATCGGCACCGGCGACGGGGTGCGGCCGGAGATGACCGTGCTCAACGGTGACGGGCTGGTCGGGCGCGTCATCCACGCCGCCGCGCACACCTCGACGGTGGTGCTGCTCAGCGATCCCGCCCTGGCCGCCGGGGCGCGGCTGGAAGGTGGCAAGGAGATCGGGGTCGTGCACGGGGTGGGGGAGAACGGGCGGCTCGTGCAGTTCCGGTTGCTCGACTCGACGGCCTCGATGAACAGGGGCGGGCGGATCGTGAGCTTCGGGTCGCAGCACGGCAAGCCGTACGTGCCCGGGGTGCCGATCGGGGTCATCGAGCGGGTGGAGTCCACGCCCGGGGAGTTGACGCGCATCGCCTATGCGCGGCCGTATGCGGATCTGACGGCGCTGGACGTGGTCGGCGTGGTGGTGGAGTCGCCCAAGCGGGATCCGCGCGACGCGGTGTTGCCCGCCAAGGAGGGGGCGCGGTGAGCTGGCGATCGGCTGGTCGCGTGCGGCGGGGTGCGGCACTGGGGCGGCGGGTCGGTCGGGTGCGGCGGGGCGTGGTGGCTGGGAGATCGGCCGGTTGCGTCCAGCGGATGTGGTGGCTGGGGGATCGGCCGGGTTCGGTCGGTGGAATGTGGTGATCGCGGGGAGAGCCGGTCGTGTGTGGCGGGGGGAGGGGGCGCGGTGATCGGGGGTGTTTCCGTGGTGCTGGCTTTGCTGGCGCAGGTGATGCTGGTCAATCGGGTGCCGTTGCCCGCGGGAGGCTCGCCTGATCTGGTGTTGCTCGCCGTCATCGGTGCCGCGCTGGCCAGGGGACCGGCGCCCGGAGCGGTGCTCGGGTTCTTCGCGGGGCTGCTGGTCGATGTCATGCCGCCGTCGGCGCACCTGGCCGGACAGTACGCGTTCGCGCTGGCGATCGTGGGCTATGTCGCCGGGCGGGGCGCTGGCGGGCCCGTGACGACCGTCGTGTTGTGCGTGCTGATGGCGCCGCTGCTGGCGGCGGCCGTGGGCGGGCTCATCTCCGATCCGCGGGTGACGATGCCCACGCTGTTCGCACAGGTGCCCGTCACCATCGTCTACACGTTGCTGGTCTCGCCGATCGTGATCTGGTTGACCACCCGGGGCAGACAGGCGAGGTTCTCGACATGATCAGGATGCGGACCCGGTTGCTGGTGTTGCACGTGCTCGTGCTGACTCTGCTCGTCGTGCTGGCCGTGCGACTGTGGCAGGTGCAGGTGGTGCGCGGGCACGAGTTCGTGACGCGGGCGACGGAGACCAGGACGCGGGCGGTGATCGTGCCGGCCGTGCGCGGACGGATCCTCGACTCGTCGGGGCGGCCGCTGGTGCGCAACAAGACCGCGCTGGTCGTCTCCGTGGACAGGACCAGGCTGTCCAGAACGAAGGACCGCGGGGCCGAGGTGTTGCGCAAGTTGTCGGAGGTGCTCGGGAAGCCGGTCGCGGACCTGCAGCAGCGCATCACGCCCTGCGGGCCCGGCGTGGGCAAGCCGTGCTGGACGGGGTCGCCGTACCAGCCGGTTCCGCTGGACGAGAAGGTGGACACGCGTGAGGCGCTGCAGATTCTCGAGCGCCAGGAGGAGTTTCCCGGGGTGACGGCGGAGATCCACTCCGTCAGGCAATATCCGGGAGGCAGGGCCGGGGCGCAGATGCTCGGTTACCTGCAGCCGGTCACCGAGGCGGAGTTGGAGCAGCGCGAAGGACTGAAGGCCAGCTTCTCGGGGGTGGACCTGGCCGGGCGCGACGGGCTCGAATACGTCTACGACGACGCGCTGCGGGGCAAGGCAGGGCTGCGCAGGGTCCAGGTGGACCGGATGGGGAAGGCGCTGGGGGTCGAGGAGCAGATCACGCCCATTGCCGGCGACCATCTGGTGACCAGCATCGACTCGCGGGTGCAGGGCGTGGTGGAAAGGGCGCTGGGCAAGGCGATGAAGTCCGCGCCGGGGGCCGACGGCGGGGCCGGCGTGGTGCTCGACGCGCGTTCCGGGCGGGTCGTGGCCCTGGCCAGCGCGCCCGGGTACGACCCGGAGATCTGGGCGGGAGGGATCTCGACGCGCGGCTACCAGTGGCTGTTGTCGGACAAGTCGGGCAAGCCGCTCGTGTCGCGGGCGATCAACGGGCAGTTCGCGCCCGGGTCGACGTTCAAGGTCTCCTCGGTGTCGGCGATGTTGCGGGCAGGCTATCCGCTGAACGGCCAATACTCCTGTCCCGGCTCGTACGGGGTGGGCGGCCGGGCCTTCAACAACTTCCGCGGCATCGCGCTGGGCACGCTCACCCTGCACATGGCGCTGGTGAAGTCGTGCGACACGATCTTCTATCGGGCCGCGTACGAGCAGTACCTCAAGGACGGCGGGCGCAGTCCGAAGCGGACGCCGAAGGAGGTGTTCGCCAACATGGCCAGGTCGTTCGGGTTCGGCGCGCGGACCGGCGTGGACCTGCCCGGCGAGTCCTCCGGCCGCATCCCCGACCGGGCCTGGAAGAAGGATCTGTGGAACAAGACCAGCGCGATCAACTGCGAGCGGTCGCGCAAGGGGTACCCGGAGGAGAAGGACCGGGCACGGGCCGAGTTCCTCAAGCGGCTCGCCCTGGAGAACTGCACCGAGGGGTTCCTGCTGCGGCCGGGTGACTCGGCCAACTTCTCCATCGGGCAGGGGGACGTGCTGGTCACGCCGATGCAGTTGGCCAGGGCGTACATGGCGTTGGTGAGCGACGGCAAGGTGCGCAGCCCGCGTATCGGGTGGGCGCAGGTGCGGCCCGACGGCAAGGTGGTTCGTACCATTCCGGTGCCTGTGGTGGGGAAGTTGCCGCTGAGTGAGAAGGAGCGGCTGTACATCAAGAACGCGCTCAGCCAGGTGGCCCAGGACGGCACCGCGGCGGGGGCCTTCTCCGGCTTCCCGATGAACAAGGTGCGGGTGGGAGGTAAGACCGGTACTGCTGAGGTTTGGGGGAAGAAGGACACCTCGTGGTTCGCGTCTTTCGCGCCTACCAAGAATCCGCAGTACGTGGTCGTGGTGATGGTGTCCCAGGGTGGGATGGGCGCGCAGACGGCGGCGCCGGCCGTGCGGGAGATCTACGAGGGGATCTACGGCATCAAGCGCAAACCGGCCGTGCCCGGCGGGCGGCTGACCACGCGGCTGCCGAGGTTCTCACCCGATGGGATGGTGGCCGGGGAATGAGCGGGGGTTCGGGCCCTGGAGGGCTGGTACAGCCGGTCGTAGGTGGGGTCTCGGGTCCTGGAGGGCTGGTGCGGCGGGTCCTGGGTGGGGTCTCGGGCTCTGGAGGGCTGGTGCGGCCGGTCGTGGGTGGGGTCTCGGGCGTTGGGGCCGGCGCGCTGGGGCGGGGAGTCGCCACGGTGCCTGCGTCGCCAGGGGAGATCCCCATGGCGGCGGTGGTCGCGGGGGCGATTGTTGAGGCTGGGGTGGGGGGCTGGGGATGATGGCGCGGACGGTGGCGGTGCGGCAGCCCTCGCTGCTGCGGCGGATGGCGCGTGAGAACTCCACCGTGCGGCGGCTCGATGGGCTGATGTTGGTCGCCGTGGCCGGGTTGTGCGTGATCGGCACGTTGCTGGTGTGGTCGTCCACCAGGACCTGGGCGCCGGGCTCGACGGGGCTGGTGAAGAAACACCTGCTCAACGAGGCCATCGGGGTCGTTCTGTGCGGTGTGGTGGCCATGGTGGACCATCGGGCGATGCGGGCGTACGCGCCTGTGGTGTTCGCGTTGTCGCTGGTGGGGCTGACGCTGGTGATCACGCCGCTCGGGGCGACGATCAACGGGTCGCACTCGTGGATCCTGCTCGGCGGCGGGTTCGCGGTGCAGCCGTCCGAGTTCGCGAAGGTCGGGCTGCTGCTGATCATCGCCATGTTGCTGGCGCAGCCGGCCGAGGGGACGGATCGGCCGCGGGGGCTCGATGTGATGCTGGCGCTGGTCGCCGCCGGGATCACCGTGGGGCTGGTGATGTTGCAGCCTGACCTGGGCACGGCGCTGGTGCTGGGTGTGATCACGGCGGCGGGGCTGATCATCTCGGGTGTGCGCAAGCGGTGGATCGGGATGCTGACGCTGGTGGCGGGGGCCGGGGTGTTCTCGGTGTTCTACTTCCACATGCTGGAGCCGTACCAGGTGGCGCGGTTCACCGCGTTCGTCGATCCGAGCGTGGATCCGCGCGGGGTGGGCTACAACAGCACGCAGTCGATGATCGCGATCGGGTCGGGGCAGCTCATGGGGAAGGGGCTGCTCGGCGGGGGGCAGACGACTGGGAGGTTCGTGCCCGAGCAGCACACCGACTTCATCTTCACGGTGGCGGGGGAGGAGTTCGGGTTCCTCGGGTCGGTCACGGTGGTGCTGCTGCTCGGGGTGGTGCTCATCCGCGGGCTGAGGATCGCCAGGCAGTGCGAGGACAGGTTCGGGACGCTGGTCGCGGGCACGATCGTGTGCTGGTTCGCGTTCCAGACGTTCATCAACGTCGGGATGACGATCGGGATCATGCCGATCACGGGGCTGCCGCTGCCGTTCGTGTCGTACGGCGGGACCGCCACCTTCGCCAACCTGATCGCGGTCGGCCTTCTTCAGGCCATCAAGGTGCGAAGGCAGTCGTTCAATTAGTGCTCTGCCCTGTCCTCAAAGCCGTTCAGGCGGGAAAATGGCAGGTATGTTCTTGGCCTATTGCGATGAGTGCGAGGAGCGCTTTCTGCTGCCCGCCAATCATGTCGTCGGTGTGCACAACCTGGAGAGCGGTGTCATCGCCGTCGAGCTCACCTGCTACGAAGGGCATCACATTCTGGTGCTCAGTGGAAACGACATAGACATCCCCGGACCCGCCACCGTCTGAGCGCCGCTACCCTGGACCCTATGTCTGTCGAGTCGATATTCCCCCGCCTGGAAGCGCTGCTGCCCAAGGTGCAGAAGCCCATCCAGTATGTCGGGGGTGAGCTCAACTCGACCGTCAAGGACTGGGACTCCGCCGATGTGCGATGGGCGTTGATGTACCCGGACGCCTACGAGGTCGGGCTGCCCAACCAGGGTGTGGCGATCCTCTACGAGATCCTCAACGAGCTCCCCCGCACGCTGGCCGAGCGCACCTACGCGGTCTGGCCCGATCTGGAGGCGCTCATGCGGGCCGAGGGCGTCCCGCAGTTCACCGTCGACGGGCACCGGCCTGTGCGGGCCTTCGACGTGCTCGGGGTGTCGTTCTCGACCGAGCTCGGCTACACCAACATGCTGACCGCGCTCGATCTGGCCGGCATCCCGCTGCTGGCCGTGGACCGTGGCGACGACGACCCGATCGTCCTGGCCGGCGGCCACGCGGCCTTCAACCCCGAGCCCATCGCCGACTTCCTCGACGCGGCCGTGCTCGGCGACGGGGAGCAGATCTCCATCGCCATCAGCGAGGTCGTGCGCGAGTGGAAGGCCGAGGGCGAGCCGGGCGGGCGTGACGAGCTGCTGATGCGGCTCGCCGAGTCCGGCGGGGTCTACGTGCCGAAGTTCTACGACGTCGACTACCACCCCGACGGCCGCGTCAAGCGCGTGGCGCCCAACCGCGCCGACGTGCCGTGGCGGGTGCACAAGCACACCGTGATGGACCTCGACGAGTGGCCCTACCCGAAGAAACCGCTGGTGCCGCTGGCCGAGACGGTGCACGAGCGGTTCAGCGTGGAGATCTTCCGCGGCTGCACGCGCGGGTGCCGGTTCTGCCAGGCGGGCATGATCACGCGCCCGGTGCGCGAGCGGTCCATCACCACGATCGGGGCGATGGTCGAGAACGGCATCGAGCAGTCCGGCTTCAACGAGGTCGGCCTGCTGTCGTTGTCCTCCGCCGACCACTCCGAGATCGCCGAGGTGGCCAAGGGCCTGGCCGACCGCTACGAGGGCACCAACACCTCGCTGTCGCTGCCCTCGACCAGGGTCGACGCGTTCAACATCGACCTGGCCAACGAGTTCTCCAGGAACGGCAGGCGCTCGGGCCTGACGTTCGCGCCGGAGGGCGGCTCGGAGCGCATGCGCAAGGTGATCAACAAGATGGTCACCGAGGAAGACCTGATCCGCACCGTCACCACGGCCTATTCGCAGGGGTGGCGGCAGGTCAAGCTCTACTTCATGTGCGGACTGCCCACCGAGCAGGACGAAGACGTGCTCGGCATCGGCGACCTGGCCAAGAAGGTCATCAAGGCGGGCCGTGAGGCGACCGGCAGCCGCGACATCCGCTGCACGGTCTCCATCGGCGGCTTCGTGCCCAAGCCGCACACGCCGTTCCAGTGGGCGGGCCAGGCCGACCACGAGACCGTCGACCGGCGGCTCAAGGCGTTGCGCGACTCGCTCAGGGGCGACAGGGAATTCGGCCGGGCGATCGGTTTCCGCTATCACGATGGCAAGCCGTCCATCGTGGAAGGGCTGCTGTCGCGGGGTGACCGCAGGGTCGGTGCCGTGATCAGGGCCGTCTGGGAGGACGGCGGCCGGTTCGATGGGTGGAGCGAACATTTCTCGTACGAGCGCTGGATGTCCGCCGCCGAGAAGGCGGGAGTCGACGTCGACTGGTACACCACGCGTGAGCGCGAGGAGAACGAGGTCCTGCCGTGGGACCACCTCGACGCCGGGCTCGACCGTGAGTGGTTGTGGCAGGACTGGCAGGAGGCCGTCTCCGGCGCCGAGGTCGAGGACTGCCGCTGGACTCCGTGTTACGACTGCGGCGTCTGCCCGACCATGGGCACCGAAATCCAGATCGGCCCCACGGGGCGCAAACTCCTTCCTCTTACGGTGGTCTAGCGCGCTCAGTGGGCGGACCGTGTCTCGGTGTACACGTCCATACGTCCGAGCGGCTTATCCTGGGACTAAGGAACTCTTACAAGGGAAGGACGACAAGCTCTGAAACCTGTTCCCGAAGGGCCTCCGCCCGCGCCCACGGTGCAACGCCTGCGTGTGCGTTACGCCAAGCGCGGCCGCCTGCGCTTCACCAGTCACCGCGACATCTCGCGGGCCGTTGAGAGAGCGGTTCGCCGTGCCGGCATTCCGGTGGCCTTCAGCGCGGGATTCTCGCCCCACCCGAAGATCTCCTACGCGGGCGCGGCGCCGACCGGCGTCGCCAGCGAAGCCGAATACCTCGAGATCGGTGTTACCACGCCGTGCGATCCCGGCCGGGTCAGACAGGACCTGGACGAGTCGCTGCCGTCTGGGCTCGATGTGCTCGACGTTGTGGAGGCAGGTCCTGGGGGGCTGGCCGACCGCTTGGAGGCCTCCGACTGGGAGGTGCGGCTGCCCGGTGTCGATCGCGAACTCGCCGAGGTGGCGGCGGAGAAGTTCCTCGCGGAAGGCACGGTGGAAGTCGAGCGCCTCACCAAGAAGGGTCCCCGGCGCTTCGACGCGCGGCAGGCCGTACTGAGGCTCACGGTGTCCGAGGGAACAGAAAGAATCGCAGCTCAGGTGCATGGAGAACCGTGTGTCATACTGCGCATGGTTGTTCGGCACATGACGCCTGCCGTTCGACCCGACGATGTGCTCACAGGGCTGCGCCTTGTGGCCGACTTCGCGCCGCCGGTTCCCCCCGAGGTGACCAGGCTGGCGCAGGGGCCGCTTGACGCAAGCACCGGTGCACTTGCCGACCCGCTCGACCTGGACCGCGACATCACGCGCGGCGGCGAGGCGGGACCGGGGAGTGAGCACGTCGCCGGTTAAGGAAGTGGCCGGCGCGAGCCGGGCACGACCGCTGACAGGACTTGGCGCCGGCGCGCCCGCTTCGGGAACGCCGGCGGACAACGAGACACGAGGGCTCCTGCGCGGCGCGGCGACGCGCCCGGGAGCTGACGGGAGAACGCCCGCATGCTCGACAACGAGCCCAACGCCGGGGCCACTGGCCCTGACGGGGAGACAACTGAACAGCCCGAGGTGACCAAGCGTCGCCGCTCCAGCCGCCCCGCGGGTCCTCCGCCGGAGCTGCCCGAGGAGCCGGCCTCCGCTCCGGTCACTGTCGCGGCGGCGCAGGCCGCGCCGTCGGTGGCTGAGGTGCAACCGGTGCAGAGCGCCGCCGCTCAGCGGGCGGCGGGAGAGCCCGCGCCTGAGATTCTCCAGGCGGCTGCCAGCACGGCGGCTGCCGGTGGCGCTGCTGGGCCGGCGGCTGCCGGTGCCGGCGGCGTGGCCCCTGGAACGCCCTTCGCCGCCGAAGGTGGTGCCGCGCCGGTGGAGAGCCCGGTCGAGGCCGCCGTGGGAGAGGCCGTGGCCGAAGCTGTGGCCGAGAAGCCGAAGAGGGCCGCGAGGACGCGGTCCACGGCTACGACGACGCGGCGCCGTACGACGAAGAAGGCCGCCGAGGAGCAGCTGGAAGAGGCGGGAGCGCTCACGGAGGGCGAGAAGCCCCTAGAGGAGCCCGCCGCCGAGGAGCCGGTGAAGCGGCGCAGGACGCGTAAGAAGGCGGAGGAGGCCGTGGAGCCCGCCGCTGAGGCGCGCTCCGTGGAGGACTCCGCGGCGCGTGTCGGCGGGGTCGAGGCCGGTCCCGCCGAGGAGGCCGCGCCTCCCGGCGGCGGTGAGACCGCCGCGCCGTTCGGCACAGAAGCTGAGGTGCCCGGTGGCGAGACCGAGGCGGCCCCCAGGAGAGGCAGGAGGGCCGCGGCAGCCGCGGCCGGAGAGGCTGAGGCGGCTCCGGCCAGAGCCGCGCGGGGTACGCGGAGCAGGAAGGCCAAGGCGGCCCAGGCCGCGGAGGAGGCGGCGCAGGCCGACGACCTCCAGGCCGCGCAGGCCGCCGACGCTCAGGCGGCGCCGGGTCGTGGCGGTGAGGCCGCCGGTGGGCAGGATGTCGAGGCTGAGGCCGACGAGGACATCATGGAGATCCTGCCGGTGGATGAGCCGCTCGACGACGAGCCCGCCGGTGAGGACCTCGACGAGGAGAGCGAGCGGCCGAGTCTGCTCGCCGACCCGTTCGGCATGTCCGCCGCCCGCAGGCAGCGTGAGCCGGATTCCGGGTTCCAGCGTCCGGCGGCCATCTTCGCGCCGCTGTTCCAGGCGCCCGACCCCAGCCGGGGCAAGCCCGCCGTCACCAAGAAGGCCGAGCCGCCGCAGCCCGTCGCCGAGCCCGAGGAGGCCGAGGAGCCGGTCGACGAGACGGTCACCGAGGAGGAGACCGACGCCGACACCTCCGACGAGCAGGAAGAGGAGGGCGGCGGCCGGCGCCGCCGCCGTCGCAGGGGCGGCAGGGGCCGTGGCAAGGCGCGTGAGCGTGACGACGCCGAGGACGGCGAGGACTCCGACGAGGAGCAGGCCGAGGAGTCCCAGGAAGAGGAGGGCACCTCCTCTCGCCGCCGGCGTCGCCGCCGTCGCAGGGGAGGCGACGAGGGCGCGGAGCCGGCCAGCGACGATCCGCCCAACACCGTGGTGCGCATCCGTGCGCCGCGCTCGGGCCGTGCGGCCTCGCTCGACACCGCCACCGACGGCGTGCAGAGCGTGCGCGGCTCCACCAGGCTGGAGGCCAAGAAGCAGCGTCGCCGCGAGGGGCGCGAGCTCGGCCGCAGGCGTCCGCCGATCATCACCGAGTCGGAGTTCCTGGCCCGCCGCGAGTCCGTCGACCGCATGATGGTGGTGCGCAGGCAGGGCGACCGCACCCAGATGGGGGTGCTGGAGGACGGCGTGCTCGTCGAGCACTACGTCAACCGCGAGGCCAGCCAGTCCTACGTCGGCAACGTCTACCTCGGCAAGGTGCAGAACGTGCTGCCCTCGATGGAGGCGGCGTTCGTGGACATCGGCAAGGGCAGGAACGCGGTCCTGTACGCCGGTGAGGTGAACTTCGACACCGCCGGGCTGGAGGGCCAGCCGAAGCGGATCGAGGTGGCGCTGAAGTCGGGCCAGTCGGTGCTCGTGCAGGTCACGAAGGACCCGATCGGTCACAAGGGCGCCCGGCTCACCTCGCAGATCAGCCTTCCAGGGCGTTACCTGGTCTACGTGCCGGACGGGTCGATGACCGGCATCAGCCGCAAGCTGCCCGACAAGGAACGTACCCGGCTCAAGAGCATCCTGAAGAAGGTCATGCCGGAGAACGCCGGCGTGATCGTCCGTACCGCGGCCGAGGGCGCCTCCGAGGAGGAGCTGGCCCGTGACGTGGCGCGGCTGTCGGCGCAGTGGGAGAACATCCAGAAGAAGGCGAAGTCGGCCAGCCCGCCCGAGCTGCTGTCCGCCGAGCCCGATCTGACCATCCGGGTCGTGCGCGACGTGTTCAACGAGGACTTCACGAACCTCGTCGTGCAGGGCGACGACGCCTGGGACACGGTGGACGAGTACGTCAAGTACGTCGCCCCGCACCTGGCCGAGCGCCTGTCGAAGTGGGACGGCGCGCAGGGCGACGTGTTCGAGTCGTACCGGATCGACGAGCAGCTCGGCAAGGCTCTGGAGCGCAAGGTGTGGCTGCCGAGCGGTGGCTCGCTGGTGATCGACCGTACCGAGGCGATGACCGTCGTCGACGTCAACACCGGCAAGTTCACCGGGCAGGGCGGCAACCTGGAGGAGACCGTCACCAGGAACAACCTGGAGGCGGCCGAGGAGATCGTCCGGCAGCTCAGGCTCCGCGACATCGGCGGCATCATCGTGATCGACTTCATCGACATGGTGCTGGAGTCGAACCGCGACCTGGTGCTGCGGCGGCTGCTGGAGTGCCTGGCCCGCGACAGGACCAAGCACCAGGTGGCCGAGGTGACCTCGCTGGGCCTGGTCCAGATGACGCGTAAGCGGGTCGGTCAGGGGCTGCTGGAGGCGTTCTCGACGCCGTGCGACTGCTGCAACGGGCGCGGCCTGATCGTCTCCACGGAGCCGGTCGAAGCCAAGCCGGAGCCGCGCGGTACGCAGGGGAAGATGGCGGTCGAGAAGGCGGTCTCGGACAAGGTTTCCGCGGCCAAGGACTCGGCCAGCCGTGATACCGTGACCGGTGCGCTTGAAGCCGTCCCGGCCGAGGACGACCAGGCAAACCAGACTTCTGGCAGAGGGCGGAGACGCTCTCGCCGAGCCAAGTCGGCCGAGTAGCCCTCGATCGGCTTCCGACGATCCGTCCGGTTCGCCTAGGGCACCGTTAATCCGGTACCCTGGTGAATCGGTGCGTCAGGTGACGTGCCCTGTTGGCGCGCTTACTCGGTTCGTCGGTTTGAGACAGGCCGAATGACAGGCGCAGCATTCGGCGGCTACCTCTTCGTGAGGTGGCTTATGTTCGAAAATCAACAGTGAGTCAGTAGAAGGGTTCCGCGGTGTACGCGATCGTTCGTTGCGGCGGCAGGCAGCAGAAGGTCTCCGTCGGTGACGTCCTCGAGGTGGACAAGGTCGCCGGCGAGGTCGGCTCTTCGGTTTCGCTGCCGACGGTGCTCGTCGTCAACGACGGCGATGTGACCACCGAGGCGGGCAAGTTCATGGTCAGCGCCGAGATCCTCGGTGAGACCAAGGGCCCGAAGATCCGCATTCTCAAGTACAAGAACAAGACCGGTTACAAGAAGCGCCAGGGGCACCGTCAGCGGTACACCCAGGTGAAGATCACCGGTATCGAGCAGGCCTGAACGGGAGATTGAGAGATGGCACACAAGAAGGGCGCGTCGTCCACCCGGAACGGTCGTGACTCCAACGCCCAGCGACTGGGCGTCAAGCGCTTCGGTGGTCAGCTGGTCAACGCGGGCGAGATCATCGTCCGTCAGCGCGGCACCCACTTCCACCCCGGTGACAACGTGGGCCGTGGTGGCGATGACACGCTGTTCGCACTGGCCGCTGGTCACGTGCAGTTCGGTTTGAAGCGCGGCCGCCGGGCCGTGAGCATCGTTCCCGTCGCGGAGTAAGGTTCTTCCTTTCTCCTTTCGACCTTGGGTTTTGTTGCTGCAGGGGTGGATCGATCCGATCGGGTGTCGATCCGCCCCTTTGCGTTTTTCTGGGGCTTTACCGGGTCCTCAGGCCGTCTCTGGGCAGGACTCAGGGGAAGGTGTCCGGCCGGGGATGTGCGGGGGCGGGGTCCTCGGGCCTCGCGTGTTGGAATGAGATGCCCCTGGTGGGGCGATGGAGGAATGCGGGATGCCGGACTTTGTGGACCAGGTGGTCCTTCACATCGGGGCCGGTGACGGGGGGAACGGGTGCGCCTCCATCCACCGGGAGAAGTTCAAGCCGCTCGGCGGCCCGGACGGGGGCAACGGCGGGCGGGGCGGTGCCGTCGTTCTCGAAGTCGATCCCAACACGGCCACCTTGCTCGACTACCACCGCCGGCCGCACCGTAAGGCCGACAACGGCAAGCAGGGGCAGGGGTCCAACCGCGACGGCGCCAACGGCGAGGACGTGATCCTGCCCGTGCCCAACGGGACCGTGGTCAAGGACGCCGGCACCGGCGAGGTGCTGGTGGACCTCGTGGGAGCCGGCACACGATACGTGATCGCCGAGGGCGGGCACGGCGGGCTGGGTAACGCCGCCCTGGCCTCCACCAAGCGGAAGGCGCCGGGGTTCGCGCTGCTCGGTGAGCCCGGCGACACGCTCGACGTCATGCTGGAGCTCAAGAGCGTCGCCGACGTGGCGCTGGTGGGGTTCCCGAGCGCGGGGAAGAGCTCGCTGATCGCGGCGTTGAGCGCGGCCAAGCCGAAGATCGCCGACTATCCGTTCACCACCTTGATCCCCAATCTGGGCGTGGTGACGGCTGGGGACAACGTGTTCACCGTTGCCGATGTGCCCGGGTTGATTCCCGGTGCGTCGCAGGGGAAGGGGCTCGGGCACGAGTTCCTGCGGCACGTCGAGCGGTGCGACATGCTGGTGCACGTCATCGACTGCGCCACCATGGAGCCGGGGCGGGATCCGATCACGGACTACGAGGTGATCGAGGCGGAGCTGCAGGCGTACGGGAAGCTCGAGGACCGGCCGCGGCTGGTCGTGCTGAACAAGGCCGACGTGCCCGACGCCCGGGAGCTGGCCGAGCTGGTCACGCCCGAGTTCGAGGCTCGGGGGCTGAAGGTGTTCACGATTTCGGCGGCCACGCATGATGGGCTGCGGGAGCTGACGTACGCGATGGGTGAGTGGGTGGCGGCGGCCCGGGCCAACAAGCCGGTCGAGGAGCCCACGCGGCTGGTGATCAGGCCCAAGCAGCTTGGGGATGCCGGGTTCCGGGTGCGGCGGGTCAACGACAACCTGTTCCAGATCACCGGTGAGAAGCCCGAGCGGTGGATCAGGCAGACCGACTTCACCAATGACGAGGCGGTCGGCTATCTCGCCGACAGGCTGGAGCGACTGGGGGTCGAGGAGCAGCTGGCCAAGGCCGGCGCCAAGGCCGGGGTAGAGGTGGTCATCGGGTCCATGGAGGGTGGCTACATCTTCGACTGGCAGCCCACGTTGAGCGCCGAGTCGGTGCGGACCGGGCCGCGGGGGACCGACAACCGCCTGGGGTAGTGCTAGGGGTGGAGGGTGGCCTCCGCGCCGCCGTCGGCGTACAGGATCTGGCCGGTCATGAAGGAGTTGTCCGCGCTCACCGTCCACGCCAGCAACGACGCGATCGCGTCCACAGGGCCGGGGAAGCCCAGAGGCTGGGGCATGGCCTCGGCGATGAAGTCGTGCGTGGCGGGGTCGTTCAGGAACGTGGTCCTGGCCGTCTCCGTGTCGACGACGCCCGGCGCGACCGCGTTGAGCGGGATGCCGGAGCCGGCCCAGTCAGGGGTGACGGCGGTGCGGCGGAGCCACTGGTTGAGCGCGAGTTTGCTGGACGGGTAGACGATGCGGCCGCGCCCGGACTCGATGGTCCGGCGGGCGGCCGCGGCGGCCGCGTCCTCGTCCATCGAGAGGCAGGCCTCGACCAGGGTCTGGTCCGTGGCCACGATGGCGCTCAGCGACGAGACGGCGACCGCCCTCGGCTGCTCGGCGGCGGCCAGGAGCGGGCGCAGGCCCTCCAGGGTGGCGATCGTGCCGAAGAAGTTGAGCCGGACGGTGGCCTCGGAGGGGATGGCGAGCCCGGCGACCGCGACGAGGCCGTCGATCCTGCCGTTGGAGCGGGCGGTGACCTCTGACACCAGCTTGTCGCGGCCTTCCCGGGTGGTCAGGTCGGCGTCGCGCACGTCGCAGCGGATCACCTCGGCCCCGGCCTTGGTCAGGTGGTCGGCGGTGGCGGCGCCGATGCCCGAGGCGGCGCCGGTGACTACGTAGGTACGTGTGTCCATGGCTTAATGACTACACTCGATGAAGTAATGCAGTCAATAAAGTAATTGTCCGGTGATGCGAGCGGATAGGCTGCCAGACGTGCGGGAACAGATCAGCTCAGCCTCGAAGGTCGTCGTCAAGGTCGGCTCCTCCTCGCTCACCACCCCCCATGGCATGATCGACGTCGATCGGGTGGACGCTCTGGTGGACGTGCTGGCGGCGCGGCGGCGTACCGGGACGCAGATCATCCTGGTCTCCTCGGGAGCGATCGCGGCGGGCCTCGGCCCGCTCGGGCTGAGCGCGCGACCGCGCGACCTGGCGACGCAGCAGGCGGCCGCCTCCGTCGGGCAGGGCGTGCTGGTGGCCCGCTACACCTCCTCCTTCGCCCGCTACTCCCTGCGCGTGGGGCAGGTGCTGCTGACCGCCGACGACATGATGCGGCGCGCCCACCACGCCAACGCCCAGCGCACCCTCGCCAGGCTGCTGGAGCTGGGCATCGTGCCCATCGTCAACGAGAACGACACGGTGGCCACCGACGAGATCCGCTTCGGCGACAACGACCGGCTGGCGGCGCTGGTGGCGCATCTCATCCACGCGGACGCGCTCGTGCTGCTGTCCGACGTGGACGCGCTCTACGACGGCCCGCCCAGCCGCAGCGGCTCGCGCCGGCTGGCGGAGATCCGCGGGCCCGAGGACCTGATCGGGGTCGAGCTCGGCAAGAACGGCGCGGGGGTCGGCACCGGCGGCATGGTGACCAAGGTGCAGGCCGCCAGGATCGCCACCGGCGCGGGCGTGCCCGTGGTGCTCACCGCGGCCGCGCACGCCGCCCAGGCCCTCAGCGGGGCCGACGTCGGCACCTACTTCCACCCCGGGGGCCGGCATCCCGGCACGCGCCTGCTGTGGCTCGCGCACGCCACCACCGGGCGCGGCCTCCTCCACCTCGACCAGGGCGCCGTGGAGGCCATCGTGGCGCGCCGCAAGTCGCTGCTGCCTGCCGGGGTGACGTCGGTGGAGGGAGAGTTCGCCGCGGGCGATCCGGTGGACCTGTGCGGCCCTGAAGGGCTCGTGGTGGCCCGCGGGCTGGTGAACTTCGACGCCGTCGAGATCCCGGGCCTGCTGGGGCGCTCCACGAGGGAGCTGGCGAGCACGCTCGGTCCGGAATATGAACGTGAGCTGATCCACCGCGACGACATGGTCATACTGGAAGCCCACAGCTGAAAGCTCCGCCGAGGAGCGACCGTAGTGGCGAGGGAAACGCGGGGCTTGTGGGCCCGAAGGAGCGGAGCGGAGCAATGAGTACAGAGTTCCTGAAGGTCGCCCGCGCGGCGCGAGAGGCCGGCGCCGAGCTGGCCCCGCTGCCGCGGGCGCCCAAGGACCGGGCGTTGCGCGCGATCGCCGACGCCCTGGTCGCCCACGCGGTGGAGATCGTCGAGGCCAACGCGGAAGACGTCGAGCGGGCCAGGGCCCAGGGCACCTCCGAGGCGATGGTCGACCGGCTGCGGCTCGACGAGGCCAGGATCGGCGGCATCGCCGAGGCCGTGCGCGAGGTGGCCGACCTGCCCGATCCGGTCGGTGAGGTCGTCCGCGGCTCGACGCTGCCCAACGGGCTGGAGCTGCGCCAGCTCAGGGTGCCGCTGGGCGTGATCGGCATCATCTACGAGGGCCGCCCCAACGTCACCGTCGACGCCGCCGCGCTCTGCCTCAAGAGCGGCAACGCGGTGTTGCTGCGCGGCTCGTCCAGCGCCTACTCCTCCAACACCGCCCTGGTCAAGATCATGCAGGGGGCGCTGGAGGCGACCGAGGTGCCCGCAGGGGCCGTGCAGCTCGTGCCCGGCCAGACGCGCGACTCGGTCAAGGAGCTCATGCGGGCCCGCGGGCTGGTGGACGTGCTGATCCCGCGCGGCGGCGCGTCGCTGATCAGCTCGGTGGTCGAGGAGTCCACGGTGCCGGTGATCGAGACCGGCGTGGGCAACTGCCACGTCTACGTGGACGCCGAGGCCGATCTCGACGTGGCCGTGCAGATCGTGGTCAACGCCAAGGCGCAGCGGCCGTCGGTGTGCAACGCCGCCGAGACCTTCCTCGTGCACGAGCAGGTCGCCGACGCGTTCGTGCCCAAGGTGCTGGAGGCGCTGCGCGAGGCGGGCGTGACCGTGCACGGCGACGCGCGCGTCGCCGGCTACGGCTCGGGCGTCGTGCCCGCCACCGAGGACGACTTCTACGCCGAATACCTCTCGCTCGACATCGCCGCCGCCGTCGTCGGATCGCTGGAGGAGGCGGTGGCGCACATCAGACGATACGGGTCAGGTCACACCGACGCCATCGTCACCCGGTCGCAACGAGCCGCCCGCAGGTTCGTCGCGCTGGTCGACTCGGCGGCCGTGGCGGTCAACGCCTCGACGAGGTTCACCGACGGCGGGGAGTTCGGGTTCGGCGCGGAGATCGGCATCTCGACCCAGAAGCTGCACGCGCGCGGCCCGATGGGGTTGCCCGAGCTCACCTCGACCAAGTGGATCTATACGGGTGAGGGGCATTTGCGCACGTCAGAGGGCACGGTGGTGGCCGGTTAGTCGGCGTGTCGGCCTGACCGGCACCGTGCGCCGTGGGTTGACTGGGAGACATGGAAATCGTCGTCGCCCTCATCTTCTCGGCCGCGGTGTTGTTCGGCGCCGACCGGCTGCTGCTCTGGCTGGAGAGCCGCGGTCACGTCAACTGGGGCAGGAAAGGACGCAGGCAGTTGTCGGACGAGCCCACCGCGGGGCTCGACAGCATGCTCACCGATCACACTCGCCGATAAACCTTCGGCGTGCCTCAAGCGGCAACTCACGTACCGGCGCTAGGGTTGTGTCCCTTATGGGCGCGCCGGGCGGGGAGGGACGGTGAGCAAGCTCGGCAAGGTCGGGCCGTACACCCTGGTCGAACGGCTTGGCCGGGGTGGAATGGGAGAGGTCTACCTCGCCACCACCCGCCGTGGCGAACACGTGGCTCTCAAGGTCCTGCACGACCTCGCCGAGGACGAGACCTCGCGCATCAGGCTGGAGCGCGAGGTGAGAGCGCTGCGCAGGGTCGAGAGCCCCTACGTCGCCAAGGTGCTCGACGCCGACCTGAGCTGTGCGCGGCCCTACCTGGTCATGGAGCACATCGAGGGCGTCACGCTGCTCGATCGTGTACGCCAGAACGGGCGCCTCGACGTGGCCCAGCTCGTCGACATGGCCCGGGGCATCGCCGCCGCCCTCGCGATCATTCACGCGGCCGGGGTCGTGCACCGCGATCTCAAGCCGGGCAACATCATCATGGGCAAGCAGGGGCCCGTGCTGATCGACTTCGGCATCGCCCAGGTGCTGGACGCGACGCGGCTCACCATGACCGGTACGTTCCTCGGCACGCCCGGCTACACGGCGCCGGAGACCTTCGCCGACGAGCACGTGGACTCGCCCGCCGACGTGCATGCCTGGGCCGCCACGGTGGCCTTCGCGGCGACGGGGCGGCCGACGTTCGGGCGGGGGACGGCCGAGGCGCAGATGTACGCGGTGCTGAACGGGCAGGCCGACCTCAAGGGCGTGCCGGTGGAGCTGCTGCCGCTGGTGCGCGCGGCGCTCAACCGGGAGCCAGGCAAGCGGCCCACGGCGGCGCTGCTGGCCGATCGGCTGTCCAGGCTGGCCAAGGCCACCGGCGCGACCGAGACCGAGGCCGCCACCGGCGGGCGGGTGGCCGACGCGGTGGAGGAGGGCGGCAAGGGCACGGCGGTGCGCAGCCGTACGGCTGAGGAGGCCCGGGGGGAGGCCAAGGCCCGTAGCAGGCCGAACGCGGTGCCCGCGGAGGGCAAGGTGCCGGCGCCGCGCGGGCGTGCCCGGCATGAGGGAACCGCCGCGCGCGGCCGCGCCGAGAGCAAGGACGTGGTGGCGCGCAGCCGCGCGGAGGGCAAGGTGCCGCCGCCGCGGAGCCGTACGAGCGGGGACGGGAAGGCCACCGGGCCCCGGGCCAAGCAGCGTACGGCGGCGGCCGTCAGGAGCAGGCCGGCGCTCAGGCCGCAGACCCGGCGCAAGGGCGACTCCTCCACCACGTTGCCCGCGGGCAACGGCGCGTTGCTGCTGCTCGCGGTGCTGGCCGTGCCGTGCGTGGTGGCCTCGGTGATCTGGCCCATCGCCTCGATCGCGATCACGACCGTGTTCGTGGTGCTGACCAGGACGTTGTGGATGAGTCACTGGATGGTCAGGAAGCGCAGCTCACGGCGTACGCGGGTGACGCTGCGCGTGATGCTCTTCCCGGTCGCGCTGGCCGGGGCGGCCCTGACCGCCGTCGTGTGGCCGGGCGTGCCCGTCGCGGTGGCGTCGGGCGGAGCGCTGTGGGCCACCGGCGGCGGGGAGATCGACTCCGACTGGTGGCAGCAGGCCGCGCCCGTCACGGTGGCGGGTGTGGTGTTCGGCATGTTGTGCGGCGGCATCACCGGGCGGGAGATCGAGCGCATCGGGCACCGGCTGCCTGACCTTCGCAGGGAGGGGCTGCGCGCACTGGCCGTGCTGGGCGGGTTCGTCGCCCTGTGCGCGGCTGCCGTACGCGCCATCGCCCTTCTGCTCTGACGCTTCGAGGGCCCGCCGCCTTTACGGCGGGCCAGCGCGGTTGATCAAATGGATCGGCCGCGTGGTGTTCAGCCCTGGCCGCCGTCGCGGGGGCGGGAGAAGCGGTTGAAGATGCGCTCGCCGGCGTTCACAGCGCCCTCGGCCACGTCGCGCAGCACGCCGATGAACGGGTCCTGCGACTGCGACCAGGACGCGCGGTAGGACTCCGCCGCCGCCTTGATCTCGTCGGTCACTCTCGCGTTGGGGTCGTCCTCCCTGCGGGGGTAGTCGCCGCTGAGGATGCGCTCGTATTCGCCGGTGCGCTGCCACTTGTCCAGCTCCGCCACGCGCACGACCGCGAACGGGTGGGTGGTGCCGAGCAGGTTGAGAACCTTGAGGAAGCCGTCGCGAAGGTCGCCCGCGGTGTCGTATTCCTGGTACTGCTCCAGGAACGCCTCGATGTTCATCTCGTGGGTGTAGTCGCCGCCCGCCAGCTTCATCAGCGCGCGCTTTCCGGCTTCCGGGTCCTGGCCGACGAGCAGGCCGCCGCGGTCGGAGGACAGCTCGGACTTGCGGTACCACTCCTCCAGGCCCGCGACGATCGCCCGCAGGCCGATGTAGCCGAGGGGGATCCACGCCACGCGGGCGGCGAGGGTGGTGAGGATGTCGAGCATCGTCCGGTAGACCGCGTGCCCCGACAGGATGTGCGAGGTCTCGTGGCCGATGACGAAGCGCTGCTCCTCCTCGTTCATGAGGTTGAGCAGGCCGGTGGTCACGACGATGAACGGGTCGTCGAAGCCGATGGCCTTGGCCTGGACCTGCGGGTCCTGCTGGACGTAGATCTCGGGGATCCGGTGCAGGTCGAGCGTGTAGGCGGCGTCGCGGCCCATGTCGTATACGGAGCGGAACTGGGTCTCGCTCACGCGTACGGCCGAGGCCAGGTACATCAGGCGAAGACGGCGCTCGCTCACGAGGCCGGACATCTGCTTGAGAACCGTGTCGAACCCACTCAACTTGCGCAGAGCGACCAGAGCGGACCGGTCTGCGGGGTGTTCGTAGGCGCGGGACGAGATGCCGGGCAGTTGGACGCGGTTGCGGTCCGGGGTGGTCGTCATGCCCGGCATGCTACGTCCGCAACGGAAGTGATGCGCGGCCATCACGAAGGGGGGTGCCATCATGTTGCGCAAGAGCGTCCGCGTAAGGTCCGTTTCATGATGAACGCGCCTGGTGTGCAGGGGAAGCGGCGAGTGGGTGTGATGGGTGGGACGTTCGATCCCATCCACCACGGGCACCTTGTCGCCGCCAGCGAGGTGGCCCACCATTTTCAGCTCGACGAGGTCGTCTTCGTGCCCACAGGGCGGCCGTACCAGAAGGCTGAGCGGGTGGTTTCGGCTCCCGAGGACCGCTATTTGATGACGGTCATCGCGACCGCGTCGAACCCCCGCTTCTCCGTCAGCAGGGCTGACGTCGATCGGCCCGGACCGACGTTCACCATCGATACTTTGCGCGATATTGCGGATATTTACGGTCCTGAGGTTGACCTGTACTTCATCACCGGCGCCGACGCGCTCGGCGCCATCCTCGACTGGCAGGAAGCCGACGAGCTGTTCCAGCTCGCCCATTTCGTCGGCTGTACGCGTCCCGGGCACACCCTGCACGACCCTGGCCTGCCGGAAGGCCGGGTGACGTTGCTGGAAATTCCCGCGCTGGCCATTTCCTCGTCCGAGTGCCGTCAGCGGGTGGCAAAGGGTGAGCCGATTTGGTATCTGGTGCCTGATGGCATCGTCCAGTACATCAACAAGCGCGGGCTGTACAACGCGGCAGGCTGAAGCGGTTCGCGGATACATAGGTGAGGGGTTTCGGGCTGGAAGGGTACCCTCAACGTATGGGCATGCTGCCGACACAGGAGGACAGACCCGCATCGTGACCGCATCTGACAGATCCGTCCAGCTCGTGCGCATCGCCGCGGAAGCCGCGGCCGACAAGCTGGCCGATGACATCCTCGCATACGACGTGAGCGAACAGCTCGTCATCACCGACGCCTTCCTGCTCTGCTCCGCCACCAACGATCGCCAGGTCCGCGCCATCGTCGACGAGATCGAGGATCGGCTGCGCATCGAGGCCGACGCCAAGCCCGTGCGCCGGGAAGGAGAGCGCGAGGGCCGCTGGGTGCTGCTCGACTACCTCGACATCGTCGTGCACGTCCAGCATGAGGACGACCGTACGTTTTACGCGCTCGAGCGCCTGTGGAAGGACTGCCCGGCCATCTCGCTGCCGGAGAGCGTCATGCAGGCCAACCTTCAGCGGACCCGCGCGTGAGCGAACGCAGCGGTGAATCCCCGCGCCGGTTCCGAGCGTTGAGCGAGGAAGCTGCATGAGCAAGCGCATCGTTTGTCTGCGTCATGGGCAGACGCTGTGGAACGTCGAGCAGCGCTTTCAGGGACACTCGGACATTCCGCTCGATGAGACCGGCGTCGCGCAGGCCGCGCGGGCCGGGTCACTTCTGGCCTCGCTGCGGCCCACCATGATCGTCTCCTCCGACCTGCAACGGGCCAACGACACCGCGCTGGCGCTGGCGCGGATCGTCGGGCTCGACGTGGGGGTCGACAAGGACCTGCGCGAGCGGGGCGGCGGGCAGTGGGAAGGTCTCACCCGCGAGCAGATCGCCGCGCGCTGGCCCGAGGAGTACGCGGCCTGGGAGGCGCCCGACGGCGAACCCGTCGCCGAGGTGGCCGCCAGGGTGGCGACCGCGATGCGCCGGTGGGCCGGCCGGATGCCCGACGACGGCCTTCTGGTCGTGGTCTCGCACGGGGCCGCGTTGCGGCTCGGGATCTGCGAGCTGCTCGGGCTGCCCGAGGCCCTGTGGCCGACGTTGGGCGGGCTGGGCAACTGCTCCTGGTCCGTGCTGCACGAAGGGCGCAGGGGGTGGAGGTTGCTGGAGCACAACGCCGGCACCCTGCCCGAGCCGGTGCACAGCGACGACAAGCCGGACGCCGAGGCGTAACGCGTTCGTACGGCTCGGGGGCCGTACGGGCGACATACGGCGCGAGATCTCGGACGAATCACACCACGACAGGTACCGCGGCGGCCTGGGACGGCAGGCCGCTGACGTCGGGGAAGGTTCGTCGATGGAGATTCGGTCACTTCGCTATGCGGTCACGCTTGCCGAGGAACTGCACTTCGGGCGCGCCGCGCGGCGGCATTTCATCGCGGCTCAGCCGTTCGGGCGGCATATTCAGCGGCTGGAGCGTGAGGTCGGGCGGCGGTTGTTCGAGCGTACGAGCCGGAAGGTCGTGTTGACGCCGGCGGGGGAGCGGCTGGTCGCCGAGGCGCGGCGGGTGCTGGCGGCGGTGGATGGGCTGGCCGAGGTGGCGCGGTCGGAAGCGCCTGGTGGGTCGGTCGCAGTGGCGCATGGGCCGGTCGAGGTGGCGCGGGGCGATCTTGGGGATCGTAACCTTTCCTGCTGATGATGGCTGCGCGGGGTGCGTGGTGGAGTCGTTCGCATGGGACATCAGCGCACCACGAACACGAGGCTCGAGGCTGCGGCACTGAAGGAGATCGTGCCGGGAGTGCACGCGTGGGTGCAGCCCGACGGGACCTGGTGGGTCAACAACGCGGGCGCGGTGACGGGGGACGACGGCACGATCGTCATCGACACCTGCGCCACCGAGGAGCGTACGCGCCGGTTCTTACGGGCGCTCGCCGAGGCCACCGATGAGGCGCCCATCAGGGCGGCGGTGAACACGCACCAGCACGGTGACCACACCTACGGCAACAGCCTGCTGCCCGAGCAGACGGTGATCGTGGGTCATGAGAGCGTACGCGACGCGGTGCTGAACGACTTCGTCATCGACCGGTGCCCGCCGTTCTGGTCACCGGTGCCCGACTGGGGGGCGGTGACGCGGCGGCCACCGGCGCTCGTGTTCCGCTCCGAGCTGACGATCTACAGCGGCGGGCGGCGGATCGACCTGCTTCATCCCGGTCATCCCGCGCACACGACCGGCGACGTGGTCGCCTGGCTGCCGGAGGAGCGTGTGCTGTTCGCCGGGGACCTGCTCTTCCACGGGCTCACGCCGCTGGTGCTGATGGGGTCGCTGGACGGGGCGCTGCAGTCGCTGGACTGGCTGGCGGACTTCGGCGCCGATCATGTCGTACCCGGGCACGGGCCGCTGGCGCGTTCGGACGCGCTGCCGGGCATCCTGGCCGACCATGAGCGGTACTACCGCTTCATCGCGCAGACCGCGCGGACCGGGATGGATCGGGGACTGAGCCCCTTGGACGCGGCCCGGCGCGCCGACCTGCGGGAATTCGAGGGCTGGCCCGACGCGGAACGGCTCGTGCTCAACCTCCACCGCGCCTACGCCGACGCTGCGGGCGCCGAGGTGGACCTTCTGGCCGCCTTCGGCGACGCCATGTTGTGGAACCGCGGCCCTTTCCCGACGGGTGTTTGAGGAGGCTGCGATGAGGTTCGTCACTTATGCGGGGCGCGCTTCTCGGGCGATCGGGCCGGGGTGCTGGTCTCCGGAGAGGTGTACGCCCTGCCGCCGGGGGTGCGGCTGGTCGACCTGCTCGACGACCTGACGACCGCCGGTCAGGCCGCCCTGCACTCGCCGGCGGAGGTCGTACCGCTCGAATCCTTACGGTTGCGCGCGCCCATCCCCGACCCGCCGACGGTGCGGGACTTCATGACCTTCGAGCAGCACGTCGAGGGTGTGGCCAAGCTGGTGGGCGCGGAGGTGCCCGAGCAGTGGTACGCGGCTCCGGCCTTCTCCTTCACCAATCCGTTCGCGGTGCTCGGGCCGTACGACGACGTGCCGGTGCCGCCTGGGTGCGGGGTGTTCGACTTCGAGCTGGAGGTGGCGGCGGTGATCGGGCGCGGTGGGCGGGACCTGGGCGTCGAGGAGGCCGCCGGGCACATCGCGGGGTAGGTGATCATGAACGACTGGTCGGCGCGGGATCTGCAGGTCGCCGAGATGGAGGTGCGGCTGGGGCCGGTGAAGGGGAAGGACACCGCGACGACGCTCGGACCCGTGCTGGTGACGCCGGATGAGCTGGAGCCGTACCGTGCGGGGAACGCTTTCGACCTGCCCATGACGGCTGGCGTCAACGGGCTCACCGTGGGCGGGGATCGGTGGAGCAACATGGCGTTCTCGTATCCGCAGATGGTCGCGTACGCGTCTCGGGGGACTGAGGTGCGGGCCGGGGACGTACTGGGGTCGGGCACGTGTGGTGGGGGGTGTTTGGCGGAGTTGTGGGGGCGGCTGGGGTTCGAGGCGCATGAGCCGCTCGCGCCTGGGGTTCGAGGCGCATGAGCCGCTCGCGCCTGGGGACACTGTCGCGATCAGCGTGGATCTGCTCGGGGTGCAGCGGCGCCGGGTCGTGGAGGGGAGTTGAGCCGGTCGCGGACGATCTGGGGGCGCTGCGTGGTGCTTGATCCGAACTGTGGTGTGGGCTGCGTCTACCAGGGTGTTCTGGCGTTCGGGAGGGGCGGTGGTGGCTGCTGTTGGTAGCGGTTGCCGTGGGTGTGTTCGGGAGGGTGGTGCGATTAGGCGAATCGAGGCGGATGGCTATATGCTCTCGGAGCGCCGTAACGGGTGGACTCGGAGCGGTGACCAGGGGCTATGGCGCAGTTGGTAGCGCGCCTCCATGGCATGGAGGAGGTCTGGGGTTCGAATCCCCATAGCTCCACCCCTGTATCGCCTCTGACCTGTTTCATCGACGGGTCAGGGGCGTTTTGGCGTTCTGGGGCGTTTTGTTCCGGTGGTGGGCGCGGGAGGCGAAACGCGGTGTGGCGGCGCAGGTGGCCGCACCGGCGAGTGGGGGTGACGGCCAGCAGGCCGGCCACGATGGACAGGATGGGATCGGAGTCTTGCGGAGCGCTGGGGTGGGAGCGGAGCCGTCGCGGCGGAGCCGGTCTCTGGTGGGATGGGCACCGTCTTTGTGGGGCTGGGCTTTGATGGGAGATCGGGACCGTCGTGGTGGGGCTGGGGCTGGGGCTGGGGCCTGGCGGGTCGGGGCCGTCGCTCTGGGCTGGGCTCCGAGGGGATCGAGTGGGCTCCGAGGGGATCGGGGCCATCTTTGTGGGGTTGGGGCTGGGGGTCCTGAGGGAGTCGGGATCGTCGTCGCTCTGGGCTGAGTCCTGGGGATGAAGCGGGTGCCGCTTTCGTTGAGGGGCGTGTTGGGGGACAGGGGCTTCGGGTGGGTGGAGGTCATGCGGGTGTCACTCGCTGGACAGGGGCGCAGCCGCTAGGCCCTATGTAGAGTTTCTACATGCCTGCTGAAGTGCGCCTGACCACGACTGTGGCCAGCGTGCTCAAGATCTTCCTTGAAGACGTCTCCATGCCCAGATACGGATTCGAGTTGATGAGACAGGCGCGGCTGCAAAGCGGGACGCTCTACCCGATCCTGGCCAGGCTTGAGGCGGCAGGATGGATCGAGGGGCGACGGGAGAACATCGATCCCAGCGAGGAGGGCCGTCCGGCCAGGCGGCTGTACTTTCTCACGGCGGATGGCGCCACTGTTGCGCGGCAGTCGCTGGCCGAGCTGAGTGCCCGTATCAGCCCGCATTCCCCGGCACGTCCGATCGCGCGGCCCGAGGGCGGGTACGCATGAATGTCCTCTTAGTCGTTGCCTCCGTGATCGGCACCCTCTTCGGCGCCGCGCTGGCCGAACTCGTCAGCGAGGAGATCAGGGGCCAGCTCGACCGGATCCCCATCGCCTTGCTGAGGATCGCCCGACGCAGGCTGCCGGAGAACATGCGCGTGTCGCTCCATGACGAGGAGTGGTACCCCGAGCTGCAGGAAGTTCTGCGCGGGGAGGATGCTCGCCCTCTGTCTCGCCTGGTTCTCGGCATTCGGTACAGCGTCGGGCTGATCAGGAGCGCGCACGTGGTGGCCTCCATTCGGGACAGGAGAGCCACACTCCATGCCGATCGTGAGCGTTGGCAGGCCATCGTCGAGGTGATGCGCATACCGGCCAATCTCTGCGTTCTGATCACCGGCATGATGATCTCGGCGAGTGCCGGCGTACTGCTCGGCGTGCTTCTGACGCAGTTGCTCAGCATCGGGGGCGCCACCGGGCCGGCGCTCGGGGCGGTTCTGGGCTGGGCGTTGACCGTGGCATTCGGGACGTCGATCGGGCTGGCGATCACGCTGCTGCTGACCACCGGTCTGCTTGCCGCCACACGACGGCTGCTCCTACGTAGGGCGATCCGGGTGCCTGTGGGCAAGATACCGACGCCGCCTCGGGAGCCGCTGCGGCGCCGGGCGATGAACGTCCTGCTCGGGCCTCATCGGGACAACGTGCATGGGGTGCGGGCGGCTGCCTTCCTGGGCTCGTACGCGGGGGTTGGGCTGGGCATCCTGCTCGGGACCGAACTGGCGGCGTTCTGGCAGCCTCTGCTGGTCACCGGGCTTGCGGTTGCTTCCTTGTTGATTCTGCGGGTGTCTCTGGTGTCCGCGCCGCGGTGGTGGCTCAAAAGACTGCAAAACCGGCTGAAGGCGGCGGAACCTCCTGAGCCTGCCGACCAGTCGCAGAGCCAGACCCTGCCCTGATCCTCCCTGCCCTGATCCTCCACGCCCTGATCCTCCACGCTGGTGCACCGCCTCATTCGTCGTTCCGCGAATTGGGTGGTGGTCGTGAGGGCTTGGTGCGGATGAGGTGTCACGGTGATGGCGCGACAGCCGTCTTGTGGGGGACTTGATGGAGGGTGGGAAGGGGGAGCTGGGTCGTTGTGGTGAGGGTGGCGCGTCCGGGTGGCTGTTTGGTGAGGGTGGCGCGTCCGGGGTGGCTGCGTGGTGAGAGTGCGCGCTCAGGTGGCTGCGTGGTGAGGGCGATGCCTGTGGGGTGGCTGTGCGATAAGAGCGGAGCGTCCTAAGCGGCTGCGTGGTGAGGGCTGTCCTCTGGGGTGACTGGGTGGTGAGGGCTGTCCGTCTGGGGTGACTGTGCGGTGAGGGCTGCGCGTCTCGGGTGGCTGTGTGGTGAGGGTGGTTGTCTGGAATGGCTGCGAGGCTGGCGAGGAGTTTGAGCCGGTCTT
>NZ_JBHSPA010000135.1:141048-151383 GCF_042656245.1 Nonomuraea insulae | reverse complement strand
AATGGCTGCGCGCTGAGGGTGGTGTCTGGGCGAGCGGGGCGGTGTCTGGGCGAGGTTGTTTTCCGGGTCCTCCGTGGTGGGGCCGGGGGTAGGCGCGCGGTGCGTGCGTACGTGGGTGGGTGGGGGGATTTGGGTTGGTGCTCGGCAGGAGGTGGGTTTCTCGGCTGCCGAGCGGTTCGGTTGTTTGCGGTGGGGCGTGGTCAGGAGAAGACGGCCGACTTGAGTAGGAGGCGGCTGGACGCCCTGCCGCCGGAGCGTAGGGAGTAGTAGTCGCCTGTGCAGTCGATGCCGGTGAAGACGGTGACTGTGGAGCTGGTGGCGTTCGTTGGGGTGTGGGCGCTGTCCTCCGTGAAACGGACCTCGGGGAGGTTGATGCAGGCGCCGCTTCTGGGGTTGATCAGCTCACCCGTGCCCAGACCGCTGGGCTCAGTGGGGTAGCGGTATGTGAAGATCCCGGTGGCGGCTTGGGCGGGTGTGCACGTGGACAGTGCGAATGCCAGGCAAGAGGCGGCCACAGAGATGGTTCGGGCGAGCATGAGCGGATAGACCCCTTCGGTTGCGGTGAACGCATCGGTCGGGAGTCATCCTATGACTACTTTGAGTTATTGATCGACTACTCGGTGGTGAGGGTGCGGCGTGTGCGGTGGTTGTTGAGGGGCGGAGAGGGAGGGGTCGAATGTAGGAGGGGTTGGTGTGCGTGAGGGGCATCAGGGATTGGTGGTGGTGTGGATGAAGAGCATGAGTGATTCGTGGTGTGGGTGAGGGCGTCAGCGATCGGTGGTGGTGTGCGTACGGGGTGCCAATGATCGGTGGTGGTGTGGGTGAGGAGTGCTAGTGATCGGTGGTGGTGTGGGTGAGGGGGCAGTGGTTGGTGGTGGGGTGGGGCTGCGTGGAGTGGGTGTGTTTGTGGCTGGGTTAGCGGCCCTTTTCGTAGATGACCAGGCCGCGGGACAGGTGGAGGGGGACCAGGATCAGCTCGACCAGTAGGGCTTTCCAGGCGTAGTAGAGGTTGACGACCTTGTTGAGGTAGACGAAGGGGAGGTTGACGAGGACCCGGCTTACGGGGAGGTGGCGGCGTTTGGCTGCGTAGAGGAGCGCTGGGATTGTGAGGAGCAGTTCGCCGCCTGTCCACCAGGCCATCGTGGGGGCCACTGGCTTGTGCAGGGACAGGGTGAGGAACAGGGGGGTCGCCCACCACAACGGGGCCAGGAGGATTTCCAGGAGGGCGATGATGATCCAGGTGGCGAGCATGGGCTTGCGGGTGAGTAGGCGGGGGAGGTGGAGGCGGACGTTCTGCATGAAGCCGGCCATCCAGCGCCATACCTGTTTGCGGAGGTAGGTGAGGGATTCTGGGTCGGCGGCCCAGGCCATGGCGTCGGAGACATACACCGCTCTGTGGCCTTCGAGTTGTTGGCTCCAGGTGAAGTCCATGTCCTCGACGATCGTGCGTTCCGGGAAGCCGCCGAAGTCCATCAGGACCGAGCGTCTGAACACCGAGCAGCAGCCTGAGCAGACCATGGGACTGTTGGCCAGCTGCTGGATGGGGCGGTGCCAGTGGAAGCCGAAGAGGTATTCGGTGGATCTGCCGCGTTCCCAGGGGGTGCGGGCGAATCTTGTCTGTACGTTGCCGGCGGCTACGTTCACGGAGGGGTCGGAGAAGGTGGGCTTGATGCGTTCGATGTAGTCGGGGGCCAGGACGGTGTCGGCGTCTACGGCCAGGATCAGGTCGGTGTCGCAGTGGGGGAGGGCGTGGTTCTGGGCTCTGGCCTTGCTGCCGAGGTTGTGGGGTGGGCGTAGGACGATGACGCCGTAAGCCTTGGCCACCTCGCTGGTGCGGTCGGTTGAGGCGTCGTCCACCACGATGATCTTTTCTGGTGGGATCGACTGGATTTTGATGGACTGGAGGGTGGCGGGGAGGCCGAGTTCCTCGTTGTGGGCGGGGATGATGACGGTGACGGTCAGGGCGGATTGTGGGGTTGTTCTTTTCGCCTGTGTTGTGGTCTCGGGTGCTTGTGCCGTGGTCTTGGTCACCTGCGTCGCCTCTTCAGCTTGAGGGCGATCAGGGTGATCAGTCCGACCGTGGCGTAGATGATCACGCTGAAGCCGAGCGTGGGTGGGCCTCCGGGCATCCTCTGGCTCCTTTGGTGTGAGGGTGGTGTTGGCCGGGTGGTTCGGCCGGTGTGGGTATGAGGATGCTCTGCGGGGGTGGGGTGGTGGGGCTCCGAACGGGGTTCTGGGGATGGGGGTGTGGCTGTCTGGGTTGTCCTGTGGATGAGGGGGTGCGGGGGTCGAGAAGGTGGTCCCAGGGCGGGGTGGTGCGGGGGTCGAGAAGGTGGTCCCAGGGCGAGGTGGTGCGGGGGTCGGGAAGGTGGTCCCAGGGCGGGGTGATCCCAGGGCGGGGTGGTAGTTCGAGGGAGGTGGCTCAGAGCGGGGTGGTGGTTCCAGGGGGTGGCCAAGGGCGTGTCAACCTGAATTGGCCCCGGTGTGACGGTTCGATGCGGCCTCAGCGACGGGATGCGGCCATGTCCTGGTGAAGGCGTATGACGGTCCCGCGGTGTTGCGTTGGAGAGCGGACAGGACCTTTGCCATGGACTGCGATGTTGCGGCGGTCGTGATCGCACCAGCTCGGGGTTGGGACGTGTCTGTCGTGCCGAGCACGCAGGACAACCGCTGGGGACTCAACACCTTCCCCGATCCGTGGGAGCTCGTGTTCCCCGACGGCAGCGCGTTCGACGTCGATGTCGCGGCCCATGGCAACGCATGGACGGTGGCTGAGGTCGTCGGTGCTTGACCCCAGCTGGCGGGCGATGTGCAGCGTGGAGCTCTCGTTGCCTTGCGGTCGGTCGCTGGAAGGCGGCTCGCGTGTTGCTTGATGCGCGCGCCTGGATCTGCGGCTGGGCCGACGTGACGGTCTCGACGATGAACACGTCGATGGAGTCGTTGGTCCGGGACGTAAGCTTCGTCAGTGCCGTGGCGCATCATCGCCGGCGCGCCTGCGCGAGTCGACGCTGCGATCTTTGCGCGCTATTCGGCTCGATGAAGCTTTCCGATCACATCTGCTTCGTGATGCGGTCAAGGATGGGGCCCTGGCCAGGGTGCTCGGCAATGGTGCCACGGCCGGAACGTGGGGCGCCGCCCCGGCCGGCGTCATCGGCATCGGCATCGGCATCCTGGCCGGGCTGCTCGACAGCGCTTGCGCCCGCCGGTGTCGCTGCCGTGGGGATGGCGTTGTCGATGAGGACGGCTGCGATGGCGGCGGCGGTGGTGAACGCTTCGGTGTTGAGGACTCGGCTGCGGGCCGAGGCGCCGTCCAGGAGCAGCGCCAGTTGCTCGCCGAGCTGTTCGGGGTTGGTGGCGCCGGCCTCGCGGGCGGTATCGGTGAGCCGGGCGGCAAAGTCTTTTTTGTAGTTGCGGGCCTGTACGCGTGCCGGGTGGCCCGGGTCGGGGATTTCGACGGCCGCCGCGATGAATGGGCACAGGGGCGAGTGCACGTCGAACGCGGCGAGGAGTCGTTCGCGAGGTGTGAGGTCGGTGCGGTCGAACACTTCGGGCAGGATGTCGGGATCGAATCGGCGTAGGCATTCGGCGATCAGCTCGTCCTTGCCGGTGAAGTGCTGGTAAAGCGTGCGCTTGGACACCTCAGCCACCGCGCAGAGCTGGTCCATACCGGTGCAGTTGATGCCTTGATCGCGGAACAGTTGATGTGACGCGCTGAGGATGCGCTCTCGTGCGCCCCTGCCGCGGCGCAGGCCTCGCGGCCCCTTCTCCAACTCTGTCACACGCCCAGCGTAGCCCACTTGGGTACCGATCGGTGTGCATAGCTTGCACCCCGCGCGACTGTTCTATACGTTAAGTACGCAGATCGGTGTACATAGCATCGGCGCGGCATGTGAATGGAGTGGTCGTGGGAAAGCTCGATGGCAAGGTTGCGGTAATCACAGGCGCGACAAGTGGGATGGCGCTGGCCGGTGCGAAGTTGTTCGTTGATGAAGGAGCTCACGTCTTCATTTCGGGCCGGCGGAACGACGAGCTGGACGAAGCCGTCAAGCTGATCGGCCGGAACGTGACCGGCGTGCAGGGCGATTCGGCCGACCTCGATGATCTGGACCGTTTGTTCGAGACGGTCAAGCAGGAAAAGGGCACGGTCGACGTGTTGTGGGCAAGTGCTGGGACGGGCGAGCAGGGCAGGCTCGGCGAGATCACCGAGGAGCAGTTCGATGCCGCCTTCTCGCTGAACGCGCGCGGCACGCTGTTCACGGTCCAGAAGGCGCTGCCGCTGCTCAACGATGGAGGCTCGATCGTCATGACCGGGTCGAACGCGTCGCTCCGGGGCTACCCCGATTGGAGTGTGTACGCAGCGAGCAAGGCCGTGCTGCCCGCCTACGCACGGGTGTGGGTGTCCGAGTTGAGAGACAGGAGGATCCGGGTGAACGTGCTGACCCCCGGCCAGGTCGCCACGCCGATTCTGGAGGAGGTGATGGACGAGCAGATGAAGGCGCAGTTCGAATCCGTGATCCCGCGGCGAGAGATGGGCCGCCCTGAAGAGATCGCGTCGGTCGCGTTGTTCCTCGCCTCGGACGACTCGAGCTACGTCAATGGCATGGAGCTGGTGGTCGACGGCGGCACCACAGTGATCTGAGCGCGTCCATACACAACAAGGGAACACACGTCATGAGCATCATCAGCATCATCGGCTCGGGCAACATGGCCACCGCCATCGGCACCCGGGCGGCGAAGCACGGCCACACCATCGAGCTCATGAGCCGCAACACCGCCAAGGCTCAGGCGCTCGCCGACCAGATCGGCAACGGAGCCACCGTCGGCACGTTCGGCGCAAGGCCGGCGGGTGACATCGTCATCGTGGCCGTCCTGTACACCGGCGCGGTCGAAGTGGTCGCGCACTACGGCGATGCGCTGGCCGGCAAGATCCTCGTCGACATCACCAACCCGTTCAACGCCGACGTAAGTGGACTCGTGACTACCGCGGGCAACTCGGTGTCCCAGCAGATCGCCGCCGCCGCCCCTGAGGGCGCACACGTCGTGAAGGCATTCAATTCGATCTTCCGCGGCGTCCTTGCTGAAGACAAGCCCCTGGACGTGTTCTTTGCCGGCGACAGCGCCGAGGCAAAGGTACGTGTCGCGGCGTTTCTGGAGAGCTTGGACATGCGGGCCCTCGACGCAGGAGGGCTCGAGATGGCCTACGCCCTTGAATGGGCCGGCATCCTCCTGGTGGGCCTGGCACGCAACGGCGCCGGCTTCGACATCGCCTTGGGCGCCGAGGTCCTCTGAAGATGCTCTCCAGGAGTGAACATGGCCACGGTGGTATTTATCAACCGGCTCCAGCCGGCGGACGGTAAGCGCGACGCTCTGATCGGCCGCCTACGCGAGTTCGCACCCTCGACGCCGGGTTGGCAGTTGGGACGCCGCCGAGCTGCTCGAACGCGTAGACGTGGCCTTACAGGAACGCCTCCTGGCCTTGAGTGGGGAACGCCCGGTGCACCGCCTTGCCGGAGTGCGACAGCCGCAGCGTGAACAGCTGCGTCTTGGTCTTCACGCCGCGCACGATCACCCAGAGATCGGCGTGGTCGACCTCGGCCTCCGCGCCCGGCGCGTGGGTCTGCGGCACGGACCCCGCCGCCGGCTGCTTGCCCGCCTCGATAAGGATCTCTGGTCGGCGGCGGGCGACGTAGCCCGCACCGTCGAGTACGACACCTCGCCCGCGCCGTGCTCATCGACCAGCCGGGCCAGGACCCCGGCGGGCGGTGTGCTTCTGCTTGCGTGGGGCGTCGAGGTCCTCGCGCAGCGTCGCGTCGATGACCTGCGTGAAGTCCTCGAGCCGTCGTGACACCCGCACCGGCGTCTTACGCTCCGGCGGGATCGCTGACCCCAGTTCCTGCCGGACCGTGCGGCGGTGGACCTTGTGCCGCTCCGCGAGCTGCCGGATTGACACCCGCTCGTCACGTCGGATCGCTGCGAACAGCTCCACTCTCGCCCCCATCCCCGCCCCACCTCTCGTGATCACCGAACTCGTCGGAGACCACGCTCGGGTGGGGCCGGATCAAACCGTCACAGGAAGCCCCGGCGTGTCGAGGTGGGGCCACTTCAAACCGTCACAGGAAGCCCCGGCGTGTCGAGGTGGGGCCACTTCAAATCGTCACAGCGGACGTCGAGGTGGGGCCGGATCGAACCGTCTTACCGGGCCGGATCAGGCTGTCACGGCCATGGCCCAGGGCGAGGGACAGTCGCTTGCTGGTGCCGTCTCTGTGGCGTTGAAGCGTTGGTGACGAAGTGCTCGATTGCCCCCGTAGGTGGTGGGGGCGGCCAGGGTTGGGGCCTGGCCGCCGTGGGTTGGGTTAGCGCAGGCCGTAGGCGCGGTCGATGGTTTGGGTCAGGGAGCCGCCTGCGGAGTCCGAGGCGGTGATGCGGAGTGAGACGTATCCGGTGGTCCGGGCCAGGGCTGGGTGGGTCAGTTCGACGCGGTAGCGGCCATTGCCGTGTTTTCTGACGCGGTTTGCCGGGTGCCAGCTTGTGCCGTCATCCACCGAGTACTGCACTTCGAGGCGTTTCACGGTCGGCGGTCGGTGGATGGATGAGTGGGTGCCTGCCTCCAGGGCGAAGGTGAACGGTTTTCCGGAGGGGGCGAGGTTCAGGAGGTCGAGGGGGAGGTCGTAGGTGAGCTGGAGTGCTGGTTGGAATGCGCAGGTTGTGCTGAAGGTGCAGATGTAGCCGCGAGGCGGTTCGGCGGATGGCGGGGTGGAGGTGAAGGTGGAGGTCGTGGTGACCGTTCTGGAGAGGGGGCGGCCGGTGGTGTCCACTGATTCGAGCCGGTACGGCCCCGCCTGGGCGGGGACCGTGAACGAGCGGGGGCGTCGGCCCTGTACGGCCGGCTCCTGGTCACCGACGAACAGCCGGGGCGTAGAGGTCATGGGGCTGGGGTCGCTGTAGTGGCGCGGGTCAGAGTCTTTCCACTGTTCGGCGGGGATGAATCGGTCGCCGTCCCGGCAGAGTGCGCACGGTAGCTGGACGGGGGAGGGGACGTCGGCGGCGCCGGGCACCAGCGGGGCCTTGAACCACTGCTCCGAGAGGCGTCGGTCGCGCTGGGTGAAGCGGTCGTCCGAGCGGAGGATGAGACCCGCGTTCGTGATCGTGCGGGACCACACCACGTCGTTCGAGGTGGGGCCGAAATACTCGGTGCGGGTGGTGGGCATGGTCAAGGAGCCGCCGTAGACCATACGGCCGGGCTCCTCGCCGGTCGTGGACTCGCCGTACTGCCAGCCGCTGGTCTCCGGTGCGTCGGCGTGGTACGCGGCGTCCACCCGTACCAGACGATCCAGATCGACCTTCACCGGACGGGCGGGCACGCCGTCGTGGGAGTCGAAGCGCAGGTGGTACACCTCGTCCGGACCCGTGTACGGCTCCAGCCGCAGTGACTGCGGGCCCCGTTCCAGCGCGGACCGCAGGGCGCGGCCCTCGGCGGCGGTCAGGCCCAGCCGAAGGAGAGAGCCCGCGGGCACCCGGGCCTGGCCGCCGTCCACGTCGAGGTAGGTGAGGATGCCCGCCGCCCCGCGCCGTGAGGCGTTCTGGGAGGCGTCGTCCATGTTGGCGGCGGCGGTGACGTACGGCCGGTCGGTTCCCGTGACCGGGATTCCGGCCAGGACGACCTTGCCCGTCACGTCCACGCCCTCGAAATCCTCGGCCCTGCCCTGGCCCACGGACACGATGGGCAGGGTGGTGGTGGAGGCGAGGTTGCGCAGGGCGTCCATGTCGTAGGCCGGATGTAGCGTGAGCTTGCCGGCCTTGGCGGTGGACAGGACGGGGGGTTCCACATTCCATTGGTGGGTCAGGCGGACCTTGCCCGCCTTCGGGGAGGAGACCGGGGAGACGTAGAGGTTGTGGCCGCCGCCTGCCGCGCTGCCGTAGATCGAGACGGGCTGGGTGCGGTCGGCGAAGGTGCGGACGTAGTAGGCCTGGCCGCCGCCGTCCAGGGGTTTGGGGGTGCTCGGTCTGATGGGGACGGTTGTGCGGGCGTCGAGGGTGAGGGTTCTGTCCGCGTTCAGGGTGATGTCTTTGATCACCCAGCTGCTGCGGTTGGTGAGCCGGCTCTCCGGCACTACGGCGATCACCTCGTAGTCACCGGCCGGGAGGCTGAACTCGCCGAGGCCCGCGTAGTCGGTGTGCAGGTAGTAGTACCCGTACGGGTTGAACGGGTCCTCCGGGCTGTTGGCGCGCTTCGACGGGATCACGTACACGATGGGCTCGGCCTGGTAACCGGGGAAGAACTCCTTGGTCCCGTACGAGTTGACCAGCGACACCCCGAGCCGGTGCGTGGCGGGACCGGTGTAGTAGCTGAACGGTGTCACCACGTGCGCGTCCCCGGCGATCGCCGTCACCCAGCCGCCGTACGCGCCCACCTCTCCCATCTCGGGATCCACGGTGAGGTCCACCGTGGCGGTGCCATGAGCGGGGACCGTGACGCTCTGCGCCCCCAGCTTGATCGCGCCCGAGGGGGCGGGCTTGCCGCTCCAGCCCCGGGTGAGGAGGGAGAGCGTGAGGGTGGTCGCCTCCGCGCCGGTGTTGCGGTACGTGATCTGCCGCGTCGCCGCTTCGTCCAGCAGGCGGAAGTCCACGACGGAGGTGGCGAACACGGTCTGGGTGACCGCGCGGGCCACGTCCACCCGGCCGCTGCCCTGCTCGTACCAGTTGTGGTCGTCGTTGCGCACGGCGGTCGAGGTGAGGGCGTCACGCAGCTCGCCCGCCCGCCACTCGGGGTGTTGCTGGGCGAGGATCGCGGCGGCGCCGGCCACGTGCGGGGTCGCCATCGAGGTGCCGCTGAAGGACGTGTACGCCTCATCGCCCGGAATGCCGGGCAACCTGGAGTCGGACGAGCGGGCGGCCACGATGTCCACGCCGGGGGCGACGATGTTCGGTTTGACCGCCGCGTCGTCCAGGCGCGGGCCCCGGCTGGAGAAGTCCGCCAGGGTCGTCCCCGTGGTCTTGTCCACGGCCCCCACCGCGAGCGCCTCGTCGGCAGCCGCGGGCACGCCGACGGTGAGCGGGTCGGAGTCGTTGCCCGCGGCCGTCACGAAGAGCGTTCCGTGCTGCTTCGTCAGCTCGTTCAGCGCCTGGCTCATCGGGTCGGTGCCGTTGCCGCAACAACTCCCGAGGCTCATGTTCACCACGTCCGCGCCCTGTTCCGCGGCCCATTCCATGCCGGCGATGGCCCACGACCACTCGCCCTCGCCGACGTCGTCGAGCACCTTGCCGACCAGCAGCGACGCGGCCGGGGCCACGCCCTTGTAGGTCTTGCCCGCGCCGGCGGCGGTCGAGGCGACGTGGGTGCCGTGGCCGACCTTGTCGTCGATGGCGGCGGAGTCGGAGAAGTTCTCGGTGGCGAGGATGCGGCCGGCGAAGTCGGGGTGGTCGGTGTCGATGCCCGTGTCGAGGACGGCGACCTTGACGCCCTTGCCGTCGTACCCCTTCTCCCAGCCCGTCGGCGCGCCGATGAGCGGCACGCTCTTGTCGAGCGACGCGCGCGTCTTGCGGTCCAGCCAGATCTTCGCGATGCCGCTGGCCGAGCGGCCGGCGGAGGCGCGGTCGGTGCGGAGTCCGGCCCAGAACGTCCCGGCCTGTCCCGCGTCCACGGTCATCGCCGCGCCGTGGACGCTGTCGAGCACGCGGATGTTCTCGCCGGCCGGCAGGGCGCCGGCGCTCCTGGAGAGCGTGGCCGGGGCCGGGTCGCCCGTGTACGTGACCAGCAGGGGGATGACGTCGGCGCGTTGCTCGCGGGCCAGCGTCTCGACGTCGAACAGTTCCTCGTCGAGCGTCCCGGACGCGACCATGGCGGCGGCGTCGGAGGGCAGGACCAGGTAGCCGCCGTCCTTGCTGGGCAGCGTGGCGAACGTGATGTCCGCGCCGCCGGGTCTGGCGGCCTCGCGGATGGCGATGGAGGGCGCGCCCTTCGTCGTCGGCGTGTACTCGATGACGTCGCCGGTGATGAGGGTGAGGGTGGTGCCGCTCGCGGGGAGGGTCTCAGCTGTGGTGCCGCTCGCGGGGAGGGTCTCAGCTGTGGTGCCGCTCGCGGCGAGGGTCTCGGCCGTGGTGCCGGTCGGCTGAGCGTCGGTGCCTGTCAACGGGCCGGTGGTGGCTTGGGCGGGTGGCGCGGTGGCGCCGGTCGCCAGAACGAGTGCCAGGCCGGATAAGGCCGCGGCGAGCCGTGCGGGTAAAGGGGACAAGGTACGCCCTTTCGGTCATGACGGGAGCACGTTCGGGAGCGCTCCCAAATCTTCCGAAAGAGCTTATGTCCGGTTGGTGATCAAGCTAATCGCCGGGGCCCGG